>NZ_JBNJQR010000010.1:0-228270 GCF_050113715.1 Brevibacillus ginsengisoli | reverse complement strand
TCTCCAATAAAGTTGAGTTGATTCTAAACTTCAAAACAGTTTTGCTTGGCTAGTGTTTGTTTCACTAAACGTTTATTGTTCAGTTTTCAAAGAGCATTTTGTCGTATAACCGACTTCATCTCGCGCCGTTCGACATTTTTCAACATCGTGGCGACATTTATAGATTCTATCAGGTTGTCTTCCGAAAGTCAACGGTTTTTTTATCGATTCGCAAATCGTTTAAATCAACGTATCTCTTTCGTGAAGCGACAAAATGCATCTTATCACGTCTTACAAAGCAAAATCAACAGGTAATTTAATCCATACCTCTTGTCATCCATACTTGCTCTGCCCGCTTCGTAAATCCCCAATTACACAGGACTGCTGTGAGTAGCTCATTAGACGCAGGGGTGTTCACAGTACTCCGCTGATACGATTGGTCAAGCGGTACATAGACTTCGGATAATAAGCATCTCATGATGGATTGAGCATCAAGACAACTAGGATTCACTTCAGCTTGGAAAAGAACAATTCCGGTTTGTTTTCCCTCCGGATCAAAGGTCCTCTTAAACAAAGCATAGGCGAGTTGCTCACCTGATTGATTCATTAGAATAAGAGACTCTCCATCTCGAACACTCGCCCATTGAGTCTGCCATGCAACCCGCTCCCGATAAAAGCCAAGTGATCGCACATCTTGCGGAACCCCTTTTTGAACGGTAACTCCATCAAGAAGCTGCCCTCCCTCCATCGGCAATACTCCCGTATGCGTATAAAAAACCAATTCATCAACAATCTTGTATCCCATTTTCTGATACAGCTGAATGGCCTTTTCGTTGGCTTTAATCGCCTCCAGTGTAGCCACATTCACCTGTTCCTCGCGATACACATCTAAGGTTGCCTGCATCAATTGACGACCCACACCTTGATGACGGTACTCTGGAATGACTCCAGTCCCACCGTTCCAAGCGATTTTTTGATCACCCGAGGTCCGAATTCCATTGAGTACGAAACCAACCGCCTGCTCCTTATCAAAAGCAACCACCGAATGCTCGGGAGATAGACCCTCGTTGGCCATACGCTGGATAAAGGCGGTTAAATCTAAATTTACAGGGAAGAAATAACCTTCAAACCCTCGGTTCCACACCTTCACCGCTTCTAGAAACGTGCACTCACTCAGCCGCTTAATCGTCAACATCTTCATACCTCCCTAGAATGTGATTACTACCATTCAAAATATTTTTAATTATAAAATAATTTGTATTGATCTTATTCTAGCACACATCAATAAGCGATGCATGAAATTTTTGGATAGAAAAAAGGACCTTCCCCAGCCGTCGGAAGGTCCTTCACTATATGAGTCTTTAATTCACAGAGGTTTGCGCCGGAATGGATGCGGCTTTTCTGTTGTGCATGAGCAAAATATTCAGGACGACAGCAGTTACTGAGCCAGTTACGATTCCGTTTTGCAAAAGCATCTTGGCCATATCAGGAAGCTGGTTGAACATTTGAGGAACAGCGGCAGAGCCCAGTCCAACAGCGATACTGCATGCGGCGATCAGAAGATTTTCATTTTGGCGCAAGTCCACGCTGGACAAAATATTGATCCCTGATGCGACCACCATCCCAAACATCGCGATCATCGCCCCACCCAAAACCGGGTTCGGAATCACGGTTGCCATGGCTGCAATCTTCGGTAGCATCCCGAGAACCACTAGGATACATCCTGCGGCGATAATCACGTCACGAGTTTTGACGCGAGTAAGGGAGACCAGGCCGACATTTTGCGAATAGGTGGTATACGGGAACGCGTTAAAAATACCGCCTAACAGAATGGCAATCCCCTCGGCGCGCAGTCCTTTTACCACATCTTGTTCGCCAACTTCTGTCTCTGTGACTTTTCCAAGCGCGAAGTAGACACCCGTAGACTCGACCATGCTGATGATACAAACCAGAATCATCGTCAGAATCGCCCCAATATTAAACTGGGGAACACCAAAGTAAAACGGATGCACAATATTCACTAGTGAGCTTTTCTCGACATTCTCAAAGCTGACCATGCCCATGAAATAAGCAATCACTGTACCTACGATAAGCCCAAGAAGAACGGAGATGGAGCGAACAAAGCCTTTGGAAAAACGATTAATCAATAAAATAATTACTAACGTACCAAGAGCCAACAAAAGGTTACGGGGCTGGCCAAAGTCCGGCATGCCTTGTCCACCCGCAGCGTTATTCATCGCAACAGGAATCAGCGACAACCCAATGATGGTAACGACTGAACCCGTCACGACAGTCGGAAAAAATCTCAACAACTTACCAAAAAGCGGCGCAGCCAACAAGACAAAAATCCCAGCCACGATAATGGAACCATAAGCCGTAGCCAAATTGGAGGACTGCGCGATCGCGATGATCGGACCTACTGCGGTAAACGTACAGCCAAGGACAACCGGCAAGCGAACCCCTACATACTTGGTGCCAATGACTTGCAACAGTGTAGCGATCCCGCAGGTAAACAGGTCAGCTGCAATCAGGTAAGCCAACTGTTCTGGAGATAGGTTTAGCTGGCTACCAATAATCAACGGAACGACAACCGCTCCCGCATACATCGCCAAAACGTGTTGAAATCCAAGTGTGAAGACCTTTTGCTTACTTAGCATTCGTATAACTCTCCTTCGTTCTGAGGTTTGTTTCTTCTATAAACTGGATGCCTTCTGGTGACATCGATTGAATCCGAGCCAACGAATGGATGCGTACCCCCGCTTCCTCCAGCTTCGCTCTGCCTTCCTGGAAGCTTTTTTCGATAACAGCCCCTATGCCTACCAGATGCGCGCCTGACTCTTGAATGATCTCTTTTAACCCAATTAAAGCTGCGCCGGTTGCCAGAAAATCATCGACGACCAATACGCGATCTTGTGCATTGAGGTAGCGTTTGGATACGCTGATTTGATACGTCTCTTGTTTGGTAAAAGAATAAACGGGTGCCGAATACACATCTTCTGTCTGGGTAACGGCTTTTTTCTTCTTGGCGTAGATGAACGGTACTCCCAAGGCAAACGCTGTCGCAAACGCAAAGTGAATCCCACTCGCTTCAATGGTCAGTACTTTTGTAATTCTTTCATCCGCAAAAATTCGGGCAAACTCCTGTCCAATCTCTGTAACTAGCATGGGATCAACCTGATGATTTAGAAATGAATCAACCTTCAACACCTGGCTGGATAATACTTGTCCATCTTGGACGATGCGTTCTTGCAATGCCTTCAAGATTCTCTACTCCTTCGTTGTAAATTCAATTGGCTTCAATACATAAAAAGAAGCCCAGACGGACAGATCACCGATCACGTAAAAAACGCAATTCAAGTGAAACCTGTCCCTCTGGGCTTTTCTCCCTTAGGTGTAGCACAAAAAACGAATGTGCCAACCCCGCTCGGACCAGACTCCCTGTCCCTGTGCACCTTATCCAAGATGAACAGAGAAAAGAACGGAACCCTAGGGGCTCTTTCACTCGTAGTCAGACAATTTACGGTCGTCTGGTAGAGACTTTTGGGCCATATTCCCAACAATTATACGAGTACCGTATTACCTTGTGTGCATCCAATGTAACATAAAGCGGGCGACTCGACAAGGGTAAATTCCGAACGTTCGACTTATTTATTGTGCAAATTTCAACAAAACACATATATTCAATCACAAACAAACATTTAAAGTTCGGCTTTAATAAGTAAACTCTCCATCTTCTGTTGCATCTCTCCTTTAAGCTCACGAAATGTCATTCGAACCATCCTCGTCTGTTGACGATACCTCCACATGATAAAATGCTCATCACGCTCACGATATTCACCCAAGATTAGTATCCCCTGCTTACGCAACTTGCGATAGCTGGCATTCATCATAAAGCTGCTTCCGCTGATCAGATACTGAAGCATGGACTCATATCCGCTGGGAAATCGAACAGCTGAACCCACAATCACTTCTTTATCCGCTTGCAAATGTACATGCGTTTCACGCCAAACGAGCCAGCTTTTGATAAGGATTTCCTCTTCCACTGTCATCACCACATATAAGAACGTATGTTTGTATTATATGCGAAAAACAGGAATTATCCACTTGAAATAATAGTGAAAATACCCACCTCTCTGCCTCATGCAGAAAAAGTGGGTACTCGTTAAACAAATTCTGGACAACGATAACAGAGTTTTTTTCAGAAAAATCTGTATAAAACATTAACAAACCACATAGAACTGTTATATAATACAACTAAGAAAATGATATTTGTATCAAAACAGATGATGCAAATACGGTTAGAGGAGGAAGAGACATGATTTCACGGCAGGAACGCAAGAATATGATTGAGCACATTGCGAAGCGTTTGGGGTGGGAGATCGAGAAGTTCATCTTTATGACAGATGACGACGTGGAGTATTACTACGATCAAACATACTGTGAATTCGAGTATAAATGTTAAGCCATGCAGCTGCTGCCTGCATGGCTTTTTTCTTCCCTCTATACAGTTCCTATCAGCGATGCGGATAAAGTGGATAGTCAACCGCAATTGGTGTTTGAATCACCATCAGATGCAATTCATTGTGGTCTTTCGGTTGAAAATGAACGGTTTGGGTTGATTGACCATCGTTTTGGATCACGACAAAATCCTTATCGTGAAAGGCAGTAGCCTCGACTTCCCCATCCCCACGGAAAGCAAGTACTGCTAACGCATATCCTTCAGGCAGTTCAAACTGGTAGCTGCCACCAGACTTCACGAAAACGTCCCACATCTTGATGTCTGTCACGATATCAACCACTGAGCCGTCCCCAATGATAGTTTTGACGCGTTGACCTTCATTCTCTTCAATGGGAAACTCGTTATGCTCAAACTGGCGATACGTAGGTGCTTCATGAAAAGCCTTTTCCAAGTATGGTTCAAACCAAATCTGGAAGCCTTCCGCATCTGGGCCGATAATTCGTTCTTCGTGATACACCCCTGATCCCGTCTGCATCAACTGGATTCCTCCAGCCTCTACGACACTTCTTGTGCCTAGTGAATCGCCATGTCCAGCTTTACCCGATACCATGTAGGTCATGATCTCAAATCCTTGGTGTGGGTGTGGTGGAATGTACCCCTCTACTGGAGATTTCATCCATGCCCAGTAAAACAAAGGTCCCAAACGTTTCACCGCCGATCCTTCACCAGGAAATCCAATTGGTTTTTGTTCTGTAATTTTGCCGCCGTCAAATTCGCCTACCGCTTGCTGATCGGGAGTATATACTTGAATGTTCATGTCTTTCACCTCAGTTAATTTAATGGTTAGAAACTCATTGTGGATCATGACACTACAAGCGCTTGTTTGTAAGAACATCATACCAAAGTAACTTACTTTTGTAAAGTAAATATAAAAATAAGTGTTTCCCATAGAAAAAAACTCCTGATTCGAAAAATCAGGAGTTTTGCCAAACCTTTTATTGCAGACCTTTGGGAGCTTGACTAAAACCTTGCACTGGCTTGGAGGTATTTTGTTGCTTCGCATTTTGGCCGCTGTGATGGGCGTCTCCACCATGTTGAGCACTGTACTTGTCCGCCTTGCCCTTGATTTGCTTATGCATTCGTTTACGCCTCCTTCCCTAGGCTATGAGGTAGTCTGCGAAGAATGGGAAGGAACCATACACAGTATCATTGTATTTCTTGGTAGCTTCGTTATTTTAAAAACTTAAAGGATTCAAATGCCTTATCAATTCTTTCTAGATTAGCCTTGGAACGATTTTCATCCTTCATTGACATGTCAAACGCATAAGTAAATTCGCCTTTACTAAATAGGTAGGAAACCGTCTGCCATTTAAAGCCGTTACTTTCGATTTTGTACATATACTTATTGACGGTCACACCAAATTTATTTAGTGTCGTTCTCTCTGTTACTTGAAAATTGGCATTAAGTTGTTTTTTTTGTTCAAAATACTTTTCAAATTCTTTAGATGCGACGTCTTGAGGCATTGGCAAGATGACGAGGTTAAAATCTCCACCAAAAAAACTATAGGAAAGACCTCCCTCAACGCCTGCATCACCTTTCTTCCAATACTCGGGAATTTCAATTGAGTAGTTGAATTTTTCATTCTTGATGGTGATTGTTTTGGATTTGTCGATCATATCCTCATCTTGAATAAAGCCAAGGGAAGGATTCATCTTACTCGGATCAATCACAAGCGAATTTTTTACGGAACGAATAAGTGCATCTATTTCTTTGGCGTCTGAATCCTTCATATACCCAACTTCAACATAGTATTTGTAATTGCCTTTGAATAAAAAGAAATCATGCTCTAAATACCACTTGTCCCCAAAAGCCGTCTTATAATTACGTTCTCTGGCTGGAACGCCCGCCACAGTCGTTTGTTGAATCTCCTTGTCAGCCTCTATCGAACCTTCTGTTAATTCATCCCGATACATCTGCTCATGTCTGGCAACCCAATTGTCAAGCGTATCTTTTTCAGTAATGGATGTAATCTTGATTTTTACTACTTCAGAAAGGTCTTTATTTCCAAAATACAAATAGTCTACCCGATCATTTTTATCCCAGCTTGCCGGGAGCTTGAGGGATACACCAAAGTTCTCATCCAGGTAAGAACGGACATTATCCTTGACACCTGATATATCTTTGATCGTTTTGTCGTTCTGATCAAAAGAAGGAGTAAAACTATCCAACAAATCCTTAAAGACACGATATTTCAATTGGTTTTTATAGAGCTCTTCTTTTTCAAAAGTAAGCATGACGTAATAAATTTTATCCTTTTGCTGATAGGCTCTTTGTTCCGTAATGGAATTATCATACGCTTTGGTTATGGCTCTCGCGTATTGCAATTTCCCTTCTTTGACGAATCCCTTCGACAAAATCGTATCTTCTAAGTCTTCCGTCAATTTTTGCACGAGTCCATCATTAGAGAAGCCTTCCGGTTGATCCTCTTCAACATAAATTCGCAGAGAATATTCATTTTTCGCGTCTTTGAAGCTCACCCAATTGCCCTTGAAGCTCTGATCCTCCTTCACTAGACCGGATGGATATTTCATTGACCAGCTGTTATAGCTATCACCAATTTTGGTTTTACCCGTATCTTCATTGAAGGAGTTAGCCGGAATGGATTGGGTTCCGCTCGTCCCTGTGATCACGATGTCCCCGGTTTTCTTGTCATAAGCAATCGAAGCGCCTAATGAATCCGCGACAAATTTAAGCGGCACCATCATCGTATTGTTTTTTAATTGTGGGGAAACGGGTAATAACACTTCTTTGCCATTTACCTTGGCTTTGTTGCTTCCAGCTTTAAACTGGATGGATTTATTGCCGTAGATGAGACCAACTGTCTGGGTTTTTGAGTCAAATGATAAGGATGCCTCAAACGCTTTGGTCACCACACTCAAAGGAACCATTGTCATGTTATTCAACAGATACGGCTTTTCAATTGTGGCTGGCGCGCCATTGATCGAAACATCACTGCTGCCAACCTTTAACTTAATGACCACCTGAGAATTGGAATCTGCAAAAATAGCACTAGCATTCAAAGAAACTGCTAGGAGCATAACTATCAGAAAACTAACCAACTTCTTCATGAATTTACTCCCCTATCTATTTGATATACTCTCCGAAAGTCACGCTTCGCTGGATAAGATCCCCACCGGACTGAAGCATCAACACTGCCTTTTGCCCTGGAAGATAATTCTTTATTTGCTCGTTAAAATCAACAATCGTATTCACGTTAATTTTATCCACTGAGTAAATCGAGTCTCCCGGCTTTATTCCCGCTTTTTCCGCAGGCGAATTAGGATCAACTGAAATAACGGTTAGCGGTTCGTTACTTGGCAAACCAACAACTGCAGCCCAACTTTCTTCCAATTCAGCACCTAAGTAGGCTCGTTTTACTTTTCCATATGTAAAAAAATGTTTTAAAACATACTGAACGGTATCGGCTGGAATAGCGAAGCTTAGGTTATCAATTCCAAGAGAGACAAATTTCATCGAATTAATTCCGATGACTTCCCCCTTCAAATTGACAAGTGGCCCCCCGCTGTTTCCTGGATTTATGGAGGCGTCCGTTTGCAGTAAACGATAGGTAGAATTAACTGAACGATCTACTCCACTGATTACCCCTACGGTCGCCGAATTCCGAAGTGTGAACGAAATCGGAGTACCGATCGCTACTACCGTCTCTCCCACTTGGAGATCCGGTTTGGACGCAATCGTTGCGGTCGGAAGAGCCTTGGCATTTATTTTGACTAAAGCAAGGTCGCTCTCTTCATCAATATGAGTCGCCTTTCCCGGGTACTGCACCCCATTTGCCGTTACGACAATAATTTGTTTCATCTCTTTTACAACGTGTGCGTTCGTCACGATCCATCCATCTGGTTTAATTATGAGTCCGGTTCCATGCATAAGATTAAAACGATCGTTTTTTTGTGGAAGGTTTCCTTCATCCGGTTTGCCAATAATCCCAACAACAGCTGGAGAAATCTTCTTAATGACCTCAGGAACGGTATACACAGTTGGGTTGACTACCTTAACGGCTCCGAAAGCTCCGCTTGGCTGGATAATAATAAGTGCCATGACAATGAAAAAAAATCGTAACAATCCTCGGTTTTTCTCTCCCACCATTCAATTCCTTCTTTCTATCTTTTTTCAAATTGATTGAAGAAAAAGTTTATTGCGCAACCAGTTCTTCATCCTATTGAATTTTAGAAAATATTACTATAATTTACAATCTTATATAGTCGACAACATTCGACAGAATCACACCAGAAATTTCAATTTAGACCACTTCATAAAAATCCTGGGAACAGATGACGATAAAAAAAATTAGCTCGACAATATTCTTCCAAGGAATTTACTTCCAAATCCAAGAATTCATTCCCTAATCTTTGTAAAGGGGGAATATATACGTTATGAAACGGATTCTTGGATTTACTGCTTTAACCGCATTGTTAACGACCAGTCTTTTTGTCGGTGTCAATCCATCTTACGCCGGGGCTTCAAAGAGTCAGTACCTGCTTGCTTTTCAAAAGAACCTTCCAAGTGACTATGAATCGCAAATTAAGAAAGCGGGCGGAAAGGTTCTGCGTGCGATTCCGGAAATTGGCGGCGTAGAAGTTGAAACAAGCGATCCATCTTTCTTAAAGAATCTTAAGAAATCCTCTGGGGTAACGGCTGCCAACGCAGAATTCGTGCACAAGCTGGACTACAAGAAAATCGACCAACAAGCCGCAGATGGCCAACCTGTAACCGACATTCCGCAACCAGAAGATACAGATAGCTACTGGGATTATCAGTGGGACATGCAACGCCTTACCAATGAAGGAAAATCATACGATATTGAGTCTGGCGGAACGGATGACGGTAAACATAAAGCGGTTGTTGGCGTCATCGATTCTGGAATTGACTTCAACCATCCTGACTTGAAAGGAAATTTCCTCGGTGGCCAAAACTTCGTTCCAGCAGGTGTGGATGATTCCGAAACAGGAGATCCTAACGATGTCCTCGACCGCGATGGACATGGAACACATGTAGCTGGCTCCATTGCAGGGAATGGCAAAGTGAAGGGTGTAGGTCCTAACCTCGGCATTCGCTCTTATCGCGTGTTCCCTGAAAACGGCAATGCTCCAACCGCTTGGATTGTTGACGCGGTTGTTCAAGCTACGAATGATCACGTTGATGTCATCAACATGTCCATCGGCGGTTTCGATGCGATCGCTCGCTACAACTTCCAAGGCGGTTCCTATAATGATATCGCTGACGTTTTGCTTTGGAAACGGGCGATCCAATACGCGGTGAAAAATAATGTAACTGTCGTCGTCGCGGCTGGTAACGAATCCCTTAATTTGAACAACCCAACAGAAATCGCCGACTACATGCGCAATGAATACGGTGTGGACTACAAAGGTGCCGCCATGGAGGTTCCAGGACAAATCCCAGGCGTTATCACCGTCTCCTCTTCCAACAAGTGGTCCAAAGATGAGATTGCTTTCTATTCCAACTACGGCACTAAGAGCATTGATGTAGCGGCTCCTGGCGGCGATAACGGCCCAGTTTACGCACAGACAAGAGATCTGATGCAACGCGATTTCCATTACCGTACACTTAGCACTTGGCCAACTTACCTGCCTTCCTATTTCACATCTAATCTGCACGGCTATGCCCTCTTGCATGGTACATCCATGGCCTCTCCGAAGGTTGCAGGGATCGCTGGTGTGATCAAAGCGCAGAATCCTTCCCTTAATCCAGCACAGGTAACAGCACTTATCAAAAAGACTGCGATTGATTTAGGCAAAAAAGGAACCGATCAGTATTTCGGTTCTGGTGAAGCCAACGCTTACAACGCGTTAAAATAAGAGGAGTTCGTGTAAAAGAACCGTTGAGATTATGCTCAGCGGTTCTTTTTCTTTGGGGGATTGCTTACTGGATCCACCGGGGTTAGGCGTGATGATGCGGGTAGGTGCATCCTGTCTTTTCGCCAGAATGCAGTTGAAAAATTGGATAGCTTATTATAAAGTAGTTCTATGAATATTGAACAACAAACTGCCGACGAACAACGAGTCAAGATTTTCAAAGCGCTTGCGGACCCAACCAGGATCGAAATCATCAGGACGTTGCACCAAAACAAACAAGAAATGAACTGTGGAGAGGTAGGTGAACAATGCGAATCCTCCAAATCGAATGCCTCTTATCACTTTCGCACGCTTCGTGAAGCCGGCTTGATTAAGGTGCGAAGGGATTCTCAAATGAGGTTCATGAAAATTGATCAAGAGACATTTGATCGTTATTTGCCAGGATTTCTGGATACGCTTTAATCATCCCGGATCCTCTTTTTTTAGACTATATTTCAAAAGTTGTTTAACTAATGAACTTTAAAAATAAATCCAGATGAGGTGTTAAGAACTGATGTCCAGACCGTTATTGATTTTATTCTTGATGATTTTTTTCATTGGAACCGATACCTTCCTGCTTTCTCCGCTTCTCCCTACGCTTCAACAGCAATTTCAGGTTCCCAAGGAGATTTCCGGCTGGATGGTCGGGGCTTATGCCCTTGGATACGCGCTGTTCGCTTTGGTCGTCGGGCCGATTTCTGACCGCTTGAATCGAAAATCGGTGATGATCGTTGGCTTTCTCGCATTCGCTATATCCACTGCTTTATGCGGTTTAGCCACAGGATTTGCCTCGATGATCGTATTCCGGTTGCTCGCCGGGATCAGTGCGGCCATTGTGTCTCCACAAATCTGGGCAGCGATCCCCTTCCTTGTTCCACAAGAAAGAATTATTAAGGCAATGGGGATTGTGACCGCAGGACTTTCTGTCGCGCAATTGCTTGGGGTTCCGTTGGGCAGCCTTGTGGGGACGCTCGACTGGTCGGTTCCGTTTTATTTGGTGGGCGGACTTAGTGTATTGCTGCTCTTTTTCATACATAAATGGATTCCGACAATGCCAGCCCAAACCGGAGCCCATCAACTGTCGATTGTGGCCAGATATCGCCAGATTCTGTTCATGTCCAGCTCCAAACAGGCCTTTCTCGGGTACTTCTTGTTTCAGATCGGGAATTTCTCGGCGTTCACCTTTATTGGCACATTTCTGGCTGACTACTTCTCACTCAGTCTTGCCGGGATTGGTGGTGTCATGATTTTACTCGGTACCGGTAATTTGGTTGGAAGCTTGACGGGAGGGTATATCGTTCAACAATTGGGGCGTTTTCGAACCTTTGTCCTGTCAGTAGGCATGCTGGTCGTTGTTTATCTGACGCTTCCGTTATCTGCTCATCTATTAACTGTACAAGGGCTGTTTTTCCTTGCTTTTTTCTCTGGAGGCCTGCTTTTTCCCATTATGATGAGCGGTTTGCAGGCGATTGATCCAGCTTCACGAGGGACGATAGCCAGTCTTTCCAACTCCATCATGTACGCTGGGACAACGGTAGGATCCGCTTTGGCTGGAATCTTGTACGCAAAATTCTCAGGGTTTCATTCGATCAGTCTTTTTACTGCAGCCTGTTTCTTTTTCTCGTTGCTTTTGTTTGTCAAAAGCGGAATTCTGGCCTCCTCTTCTCTGTCCCCCATTCCGACAAAAGCAAAATCCGGCTCCGTTTAGGGAGTCGGATTTTTAGTACAGGAACGAAGTCTTATCTCGTTTACCGTTCAACCTTTGCAACTCTCGTCATAAATTGCTCATACCATTCTGATTTGCCTTTGGCCTGCGCAATCCGATGTTCTGTGTTGGCTTTCCAGTTACGTATCGCCTCTTCTGATTCCCAATAGGATACCGTGATTCCGAATCCCGAGTCATCCCGTACGCTTTCGACTCCTAAGAAGCCTGGTTGCTCGGAGGCCATCCTGACCATTTTCTCCGCCATTTCCGCATATCCATTATCCGCTTCAGTCCGCAAAGACGTGAAAATTACCGCATAGTATGGCGGCTGTGGTGTTCTGGCGAAACTGCTCATCCCGATTACCCCCTCTGACCTTTTATACTCCCTCTGCTTCTGTAAACTTTTGAAAAAACCTTCACTTGACCGAAAAATTTTAGCGATCACTGTCTAAGTCTATTTTGCTATAATTAGATTAGTAACTAAAAATAATTATTAGAAAAGTTTTCAAAACCCATTGAAAAGGAGTGCTACATATGTTCGACATTGCAATTATCGGAGCAGGCCCAACTGGTGCAAGCGCAGCCCTACTCGCAGCAAAAGCCGGCAAGAAAACCTTATTGATCGACAGTGATCAGAGCATTACCAAACGAGGCTTGTACAAGAACTACTATGGGATTGAAGAAATCACTGGCCCTGAGTTGGTGGAAACAGGTATCAAGCAAGCGACCCATTTCGGTGCGGAGTACATTCAAGGAAAAGTTGAAAATATCGCCAAAGCGGACTCTGGCTATCGCCTAGAGCTGGAGAATGAGCAGTTTGAAGCGCAGCATGTGATTTTTGCGACTGGTCTCATGGTTGATTTAGCTGAAAAAGCGGGCCTCCACACCAAGCCGGGAACTGAACCGCGAGTCAAAACCATCATTGATGTGGATCGTGACGGTCGAACCAGCCTGGAAGGCATTTGGGCTGCGGGTGCTGTTGCGGGATGCAGCTTGCATGCTGTCATCACTGCTGGCGACGGGGCTAAGGTAGCGATTAATATCATCAGTCAGCTGAATGGTGAGCGCTACGTCGATCATGATGTTCTGAAGTAATTAGCGGGTTCAATTGGAAAGCTCAACTACTCTCCCTTTGGAAAGTAGTTGAGCTTTTTTGATAGACAAAGAAGGAAATAATGACATACAACTCGCCATCGGGATTCAACGTTCCGATATAACAGGATGCGAGGAAGTAAGTGGTGTGTTGAACGGAGCCATTCAAGTTACACTAAAAGATAATCAATCCTTCGAGTTTGTCTTTAAAAAAGAGCGTGTAGCGAATATTCTGGCAGAACTTAATAAATGATAGGAAAAAGAAGACGTTGCCGAAAGCAAAGTCCTCTTTTTCCTATCGTTCGACGCTCCTTGTAAACAGCCTCATTCTTCCATTGCTGGTGATCACCCCGAGTAGATGTAACCCTATTTATTCCGCTCCCATATGGAAAGCTGCCTGGGGCTGTGATAGCAGCGCCTGTGTAATGCCAATGAAGTATTCGGATTCGCGTCGAATGTGGTTCAGGACGGTTATGGCCGTTGGATTGCTTTTTAACGGAACACTCTGTTCGGCCAGCTGATTTAAAAAGGCGATAAACTGTTCGCTTTGCGCCATAGAGAACTTAACCAATTGGAGAATCTGTCCGACAACCTCTGGGCTTACCTGATTCCCCGAACGTACTACCGTTTCGATATAGCGAACAAATAGCGCTTGTGTTTGGGCAAAAGCCTGCCCCCATTTTTTCAGCGCGTCCACGAATTGTGGCTCCAGATTGGGAACCAACGCTTGAATCACATCCGTATGCTCGCTCTCTTGGTGCTTCCAGAACTCCCCTTCATCCAATATGCGCAGTGGCATCATGTCTCCGTAATAAAACTGCATATTTCTTCCCCTTTTCCAAATAATTCAATGCCCTATAGTCTATTGTCACGGGGAAAAAAGTGTGCCTAACTATGCCTGTTTATGGTTTGGGGAAGGGGATTCTATCATTAAAATTTCTGTATTTGATATTGATATGGTCAAAAGAGAGATTCACTTGTTTGATCGATTTCGTAAGTCCTGAAATCTTGAGATAACTGTGGAAGCCTTCTTTGTTCGTGAGAGTTCGATTATTCCAAATTTCATTGGAGTACTCTTTTTCGTCTATGGAGTAGCTTTTTCCCGACTGATCAATCGTCGTCCAGGCAAAGGGGATACTACCTGTTACCGAGCCATCGATCTCGATTCTTCCAGTCTCCTCTCCATCTTTGGACCGCTCTGTGCGAAACTTGCTGAATGTAAGCTTGCATCCTTTATAGTCGAAGCTTTGAGATTGACTGGCCAGCTTGGTTAAATCAAGTGGATAAGAGACATCTGCCCTCTCCAGCATATTGACTCCATCCAGCACAAGCGTATACTGGTGGTTCTTGTCGAGTGGAACAAAGCTGTATTGAAAAGATCGTTCCATGTTTCTGCTGCTCTCTGAATCATGATTCTGTAAAATCGGTCCTTGGGAGGCATTGGCAAAATCAGATGTCGCTACGATCTTGCCTTGTTCGTCTTCTAGATGAAACATGATTTCATCCACCATCTCGTAAGGCAGTGATCTATTTTTGATCTTTTTCAAAGCTTCGGACGTCCAATGTGTATCCAGATTGATTCTCGTCGTTGTGGGAGTCTGAATGATATCCTTCCATGTAATGATTAAACCTTGTGGAGTTTGGATGTCCTGATTCACTTGAATGGTTTGGGTTGCCGCTAAACTCTTCTGCATATCAATTGGTACTTCCAGTTTCCAGTTCCCTTTTACTTCGCCAATTTGTTTGAGGTTCATATTGAGGGCTAATTGCTTTAAATCTACTCGTTCATTCACTAGAAATTCTAAATCAATATAAGGCGAATGGCGGTATACCTGATGAATTCCGCCACTGCCAAACCAGCCCTGATTATTTTTGAGATAGAATCCCGATTGACTGTATCCGCTATACAAGATTTTATTCGTCAACAGCTTGGAGGCATCCAACTGCTTCCCACCTTGCTCCAGTCCAACCGTCATCACCACTCGACTCGGGTCAGCCAATACTTCCAACACTTTCAACGTAATCCCTTGATCTGTCGTATGCAGCTGACTCTCCTCGGCAAAGCCTTGCTTCGCACCCGCCTGCAGCCCCATATCCACATCGTTTCGCTCAAAAAAAGATTTCAGGTAAGCAGCAAATGCAGGCGACACATACGCTCCCACCGCAACACTCAGCATGCAAGCAACCGCTGTGGAGGAGACGATCCATTGCAGCTTTCTCCAGCTTTTCCTCTTAGCCAGAGGTACACTCGGACGTTGTTCGGAAAGGCGCTGGTCGATTTGCTCCCACATCCGATTGAAGTCTGGTTTCTCGATTCCTTCTTCTTCAAACCAAGCCGTTACCCTAGTTTCTTCCTCTCGCTTCACAGCAGGCCCTCCTTTACAATCTCGTGTAATGTTGACTCTGTCTTTCGACGTAATTGCTGAAGCCCTTTATTGCAACGGGATTTGACGGTTCCAAGCGGGATTTTCAGTATGGTCGCCACTTCTTCATTCTTTAACTGATGCAGATACTTGAGCAGGATGACAGAGCGGATCGGCTCAGGCAATTCAGTCAAGAGCTGTTGGATCTCACCCTTCAATTCCTTCTCTTCGTACTGTCCCTCAATGTGCCGAGGGTCGATTAATTGCTTCAGCCGTTCCATGATCAGCACCCGTTTCTTCCGTTTCAGGTAATTCCGGCACATGTTCATGGTAATGCTTAAAATCCAAGGCTTCGGTTTTTCAATTCGATCAAAGTCTTGTTGCAGCGCTTTAACAAATACATCCTGACACAGATCCTCCGCATCCTGATAATCATGCAGCATATAGTAACACGTACGAAATACATCCATCTGATAGGTTTCAAAAAATTCCCTGGCGTTCAAGCTTTCGCCTCCTCTCTTCCCGTCTTCTGTATATGTAACAATTTTCCTTCCCAAAAGGTTCACGTTAGAAAAGACTGACGATCCGATCCTTTCACATAATTCCGGAAAAATTTGTTATGATTGTTCTATCCACTAGTAAAGGTGTCGATTTGTATGTATCCATTTAACGATATCGTGTCTACCTCAGAAGAGCTTCGCGCAATGATGGGAGAATCATCACAGAGAGCCCAAAGAAAAGTCATCCATTATTTAGATGAACATTGCCGAAATTATATTGCCAAAACTCCCCTGGTGATCCTGAGTACAGCAGACGAAAACGGTCTTTGTGACGCCTCGCCACGAGGGGATCAATCGGGTTTCGTGAAGATTCTTGATGACAAGCACCTGGTTATCCCTGATCGACCAGGAAACAAACGAGTTGATACCATGCTCAACATCTTGTCCAATCCGAATGTAGGTCTTCTTTTCGTGATTCCCGGTTTGCAAGAGACTTTGCGAATCAACGGAAAAGCTTGCCTAATCCGTGATCAAGACATTCTGGCGCAAATGGCCGTAAACGGCAAAACTCCGCAAATCGCCATCGGAGTTGAAGTAGAGCAAGTCTTTCTGCACTGTGGAAAAGCTATGATTCGCTCCAGTCTGTGGAATCCGGAAACGTGGCTGCCAAAGGATGAGCTGCCCTGCATGCCTCAAATGATGGTCGACCACGCAAAAATAGAGGGATTAGATGCTAAACAGGTGAAGGAATCGTGGCAGGACGGGTATAAGAATCGACTCTATTAATCAACCTTTTCTCCCTGAAAAATGTTTGTAACAAAAGAAAAGACCGCTGCCTTATCAAAGGCAACGGTCTTAAAAATTGAATAACCTTAATATTCTGATGCTAACTTATTTGGTGATGCGTACAGCTGTTACGTAATGGTCATTCCACCAACCACTAGCCATGTTGCTGTAGCGGACTCCACCAGCGCCATATGTATGCAGAACCTTATTGTTTCCAGCATAAATCCCAACATGCCCAATGCGATTGATTGAGTCTTTCGGGTATTTCATTGTCGCCGGAGTTGAGAAGAACACAAGGTCCCCTACGCGCAGGTCGCTGCGTTTAATCTTGGTTCCCTGTTTGAACTGGGATCTGGCTCCGCCTCTTCCAAGGTTAATGCCTGACCCTTCCTTGTATGCCCACATCGTAAATTCAGAACAATCCATTGTGGATTTGTCATAACGGCTGGATGCATACTTGTACGGGGTTCCGAGATATTTCTCTCCCGCCTTGATAATTTTGGCGCCTACACTTGTCGATTGAGTACTTACCGTATTGCTTGTGCTAGCCAAAGCTTGTCCATTAACACCAATCAGCAGTAAGGATGTACTCAATAAGATGGCAAGTGATGACTTTGTTAACCAGTTTCTCTTCGTCATTTCTTTTTCCCTCCTGATCTTCTGGGTTTCACCTAGCAAATGGCTACTTTCCCATGGTAACGGAGGTTATAACGGATGATAAGTGGCAAAGATTTTCCAATTGGGATTTTGAGGTGATTGTCCTATTTTTATGGAAAATCTCTTAAATGACTTTAGACGGCAATAACAGGGGCAATGGTCCTATTTGAGTTAGTAAATACTGGGGTAAGAAAAGAGCTTCGTCCCTTTACGTTCTGTTTAAGCTCTCATGTAGCAGTTGCTGTCCGCTCCGTTCACTGCGGAAGGGAGTCGACAAGAAAATCACTTCGCTTCCCACTCTGATGTAAAGAATGCCGACTCTTTTCCTTCCTACGTTCTCTGCGCTTTGTTTCGCTTAAAATGAACTACAAGCGGACGAAGCTCTTTTCTTCTGCGGGCTAGAAAAAACGGAAAAAATTCAAGTACTTTTCAACTGAAAAGCACTTGAATTTTTGATTATAGATGAGCGCCCATCAAGATGATAAACGCTCCGATTCAACCACATGACCCAACTTCTCAGGATTGAGAATCATATAAATCGTTTGGATCTTTCCTCTATGTTCGTCAATTCCGATAACCCCTTGAACCTTGCCGTCTAGAACGATCATAATTCCAGCCTCACCGTTCACATTGGTAACGATAAAAGAATCCGACGTTGTCTCGATGAATTTCTTGACAAGCGCCAGCAATAAAGCGGAAACAGGCTCTCTTGCGTGTATCGGATGAGCTGCGGCCGTTACGATTCCACCTCCGTCCGCCAGATAGGTGACATCTGCTGCCAGAACGTCCATGAGCGCCGAGACATTGCCGCTACCCAACGCGGCGATAAAGGTACGGACAAGGGCTTCCTGACTCTCTTTTTGCTTGTGGATGTCTTCAGGGGACAGGTTAATTTTCTTCTTGGCCCGGCTAAAAATCTTGCGGCAATTTGATTCTTCTTTTCCGATCATATGAGCAATGGCCCCGTAGTCAAAATCCAGTACCTCTCGCAGGATAAAAACGGCTCTTTCGACAGGATTTAGCCGCTCCATGACGACTAACATGGCCAAAGAGATATATTCCTCCTGAATCACCTCTTGCAGAGGGTCGGCATCAGTTGTCACGAGTGGCTCTGGCAGCCATGGGCCGACGTAGTATTCACGCTTTTTTCGAGCCGATCGGAGCAAATCGATCGAACGATGCGTCACCATGGTGCACAGCAAGGATTTGATATTTTGCTCATGGACAAGTTCCCGCTCATTCAACTGAAGGAAGACGTCTTGAACCAGATCCTCGGCATCAGCCACACTCCCCAACATCCGATAGGCGAGCGAAAAAAGCAACGCTCGGTACTCCAAATAAAACTCTTTCCATCGTTTCTTTTCCATGGCCATCCCTTCTTTTCGGTTGATGCCCCTCTTGTCTAGTTCTGAACCAAGCTGGCCTGATCCCACGTATATCGACGGATTTTTTCACCAAGCCTGCCGGTCACAATAAAATCAATTCCCCATTTTTGCGACCAGACCAATCCTTTGTCCGGCCCCAGTCCTATACAGTAGAGAGGTGGATATTGCTCATGCAAGACAGGGCGTCCTCCCTCCAAGGAAGCTCGGATATTCTTGCATACTCTCTCAGCCTGGGGTATCGCTTCCTTGCAGGTCATGGTGGCAACCTGACCAGTTGTGGGGTCTGATAGATGGGCCGCATCGCCAAGCGCGTATATTCTGGAAGTTCCTGTTACACGATAATCCGATTCTACTAATAAACGTCCATCCGTTGCTAGTGGCAAACCAAACTGGCGAAGGATTGGGTTAGCTTCTAGTCCAGTTGTCCAGATACATACATCCGCTTGCTGACGTGACTGATCCGTGAAATGAAGAATGCCTTCGTGGAAGCGATCCACTCGTGTCCCATGGATCACTTTAACACCCAATTGCGTTAACTCCTGTTCAAGCCTGCGTCCGACCTTATCAGGTGTATGTGGGAGTAACCGTTGGCTCGTATTGAATAAGGACATCTGTACCTCGATTGGAGAATTTTTTGTTTCGCGATTCAACCAGACAGCCATTTCCGCAGCGGTTTCAATTCCTGTAATTCCACCACCGACAACAGCAATCCTGAGCTTTTTTTCGCTTGCTCTTTGCAAGTCCGCCAACCGATCCATTACTTGCTTGCGAATAGACTCCGCACTCGGTATACCATCAAGCGCTACTCCACCCTTCCCCAGATCAACCTCCCGAACTACACTTCCCACCGCCAAAACAAGATAATCGTAGTGAATTTGTTGAAATCCCTGAGTGCTCGCTAGTTGAAGGGAGTTTATAGTTGAATCGATCGTAAGAACCTCTCCCTGAAGCAGTTCTACTTGACTCCCACAATACGATTTCAACGGAATGTGTATGTCCGCCTTCTCCACTACAGGCTTAAATAGCAGCACTTTACGCAGGTGGTACGTGTTCTTGTCGATGAGTAGAAGTCGGATTGTTTTGCCCAGTTCGTGTTTGAATATTTTTTTCATATGGTGTATGACGTGAATTCCCGCATACCCTCCACCGACTACGACGATTGTTTTGGGTTCCATAATGATTCCTCCCTTATTGGTTTTACTCTTAAAACGAGAAGCCATCCCGTTTTGTGACATAGCAAAAAACCCTCTTATTCCGGGGAACAAGAGGGTGAATGGATTGACCACTTATTTCTGCAAGGACCCTTTCTCTTGATCAGAGGATTGAGTCCGTGTAATTTCCGTTAAACAATAAGGGCAAATCCATTCGCCCTTGTTTGAGCTTCCGTAGGACTTGTGACTGCAGTTAGGACACTTCTGAATAAACATGTTACCTCCCATAAGATCAGTCTGTTTCTTTAGATGTGCATTCACTACATTGTGCTAAAGGAAACTCGTAATTATAAAACCCTGTCTTAAAAATTTTCATCCCTTTCTGTGGCTTTAACAGCATCCGGCACTTGATACAATAGACAAGTTTCGCCGATAATTCCATTTGCTTTTTCACACCTCTTTACAATTCAATCTCTTTTGTAAATGGTAGCAAATATTTATTAAAATGAACCCTAACTAAAGTTAGTTTTATCTAAAGGTTTGTTGATTCTCGGCCTCGTCTGTTAATATTCCGAGTTGTCTCGCCTGCATAATCGCTTGAGTCCGGTTCTTCACCTGCAATTTACTGTACAGTTGGTTATTGTAGCCTTTGACCGTACCCAGTGAGATGTGAAAATAAGCGGCGATTTCCTGATTGGTATATCCCCTGGCAATTAATGAGAGCACTTCACTCTCCCGTTTGGTTAAAGGTTCATGGTTGGTCTCCAGTTGAGGCAAAGGAATTGGCGAGGTCAGTTCTGATACAGGCATTGAGCGATTTTGGTACCTTCTCATTTGGGCTTTGACTCTGCTCACCAGAATACTGGGATCGAATGGTTTGGTTACATAATCATCTGCGCCAATGTCCAAGCCTTTGATGATGTCAGACGAGTCCATTTTGCAACTTAAAAAGATAATTGGCAGATCGGATTGTTTCCTCACTTCTTTACAAACGGTCATCCCATCTAAACCTGGCAACAGAATATCCAGAATCATGAGAGCCGGACATTCCTGTTTCGCCAATCGAATGGCTTCCTCTCCTGTTGCCGCCTCTAGGACGTGGAAACCTTCTTTGTTCAAATAGAGACGAACAAGCTCACGAATATCCGGATCATCTTCTACCAAGAGAATGTTAGGCTCTAGCATCACTTAACCTCTCCCTATGCTGATTTTCAACAAATGTAACGGGTAATGTAAAGAAAAACTCGCTTCCTTGACCAGGATGACTCATCACTTCAATCTTACCTTGATGGCATTGGACAATCTCCTTGGAAATCGCCAATCCGAGACCTACCCCTTCGCCTCCTCTGACGCGTGACTGAGAACTTTTATAGAATCGGTCAAAGAGAAAGGGAAGTTCTTCTTCCGCAATACCACTTCCTGTATCCGTTACGCTGATTGTCGCCAAACCCTGCGTGGTCGTTTCCGCTTTTACCTCTAGCCCCAGGCGGATGAGACCTCCTTCTGGCGTATATTTGGCCGCATTTGTCAGAAGGTTGACCAGCACCTGTTCGATGCGCGTCGGGTCAATGGTTGCTGTAACAGACATTTGAGAGTACTGAACATGTTTATTCACGAATTCAAACCTCAATCCCTTTTTCTTCATTTCCTCGGCATGCTTCTCATAAATCTGCTCCATATACGCGACCAAGGAAGTGGGTTTAAAATAAAAGCTCACTTGTCCAGACTCCATCTTGGTCAACTCGTACAAATCTCGAATTATCCGATTGAGATAGATGGTTTTATCATAGATCAGATGGAGATATTTCGGATCATCACTTCGCACAACCCCATCAATCATGGCTTTGATAAATCCTTGAATAGAGGTTAATGGAGTTCCCAGCTCATGAGAAATATTCGTAAGCAAATACCTTCTCGATTTCTCCATGGTCGAGAGTTCATCATTGATCCGCTCCAGATCCTTGTTGGATTGCACCAAGGCCATTGTGCGATCCTTGACCTTCTCTTCCAAGGTCAGATTAATCTCCTGTAATTCTTCCGACAGCCTCTCTACAGATGTGAACGTGCGAGAGAACTTGTAAGCCAGATTTAACATTTGGGTGAGCAAAAACATGAGCAGTCCAAGTGGCACCAAATTTTCATAGGTTCCCAAATTCAAATAGTAGAGGGTATCGTTTAGGCAGGTCAGAAAAAAGAAAAAGAGTCCAATCCCATTCAGAATCGAGCCTTCTCTTTTGCGAAGGGCAGCCAGAAGATAGATCCCAATGATCACGACCATACTCGTTAAGATAAAAAATTGAAAAAACAATAAAGATGACGTGAAGGTAAGCGGTGTAGTCAAGACAATCCAGGAGGAGCCAAGCACGCAGCCTGTCAGGATCAGCTTCCGAATGAATCGGTTCACCTCTTGTGGATATTGCGCCGCCACAAACAACAAGATGAATGCCATTCCCAACATCCCCGTCAGGTATTCGGCCTTGACTAAGTAGGTCCAATCCAGCTCTGGGAACAACCGGACTCCTATCGTTTCGCCTAATAATAACGTTCTTATAGCAATCGTGAAGGAGAGAAGTCCAAAATAGAGGGGAGACTTGTTCGACCATCTGACAAAGGACAAGCCTAGATTGTATAGCCCCATAATCAGCAAGCTTGCCGCGATAAAACTTTCATAGATGATACGCTTTTCACGCTCTAGCATAACGGGTTCCGCCAGCCCAAAGTGAATGGTCTGCCACAAACCGCCCTTGCGTTGAACAAAATTGGAAACCTGAAGGACAATCTCGATCTGGTTGCTTTCTTGGGGGATATTAACGACCTTTGGGTAATTTTTGGGCACCATTTCATCCTGGCTTCGTCCTACGGTTCCATTCGAAGCCAGTAGTTCACCATTCACCCATAGTTTGTAGGCCGTGGCAACACTATGCAGATAAAGTGCTGTAGATTGATTGTGATGGGATTTATCGAGCTGAATAACGAGGCGGTACGTCCCATAGCCTTGGTTGGTTAGCGCCTGACCTTGTTGTTGAAGGTTCTTCCACTCAGCTGGGACTTGGGAGTAGCTTGGAGTCTGAGAGAAGTGTTCTCGGGAATGCAGCTCTTGCGGGTCAAGCAGTTGCTTCCAATAGAATTCCCACTCTCCGTTCAAGGGGATCATTGGATTCTCGTTTAATTGAGCCTGTGACACATAAAGAACGCCCTTGACGGCTGAGAAGGCTGGTCCCTCTGCCGCTTTGACTCCCAAGGATTGGAGCAGCAAAAAAGCCAACAGGCATACAACCACATGAAATCTTTTCATGTAAAAAACCCCTGCTCGATCATTATTATTATCTCTATTATTCTAGCATATTTGCATGGGACAATTTACTAAAAATAGCAAAAACCCCAGCCACTTCACAAATGACCAGGGTTTCGCTTATAGCTTCATAACCTCGCCCAAGCGCAGAATTCGCAGTTGCTCATCCGCTAATCGCTGACGATCCCATTCTGCCGTTAAGCGATCTAACGCTTCCTTCGGTGTGTCGTCGGCCAAACGGAACGCTCCGTAATGCATGGGAATAAATAGTTTTGCCCGAAGCTCGCCAAACAATCGTATGGCTTCTTCCGGTGTCATATGCTGCGAAGACATAAACCACTCCGGTTCATAGGCGCCAATCGGAAGCAAGGCAATATCGATCGCGAATCGCTCTCCAATCTCCCGAAACCCGCGAAAATATCCGCTGTCTCCTGCATAATAAATGGTTTTTCCTTGATGCTCGATGACCCAGCCACCCCAATGAGAGGTATTGGTATCCCAAAGTGTTCGTCTAACCCAATGCTGCGCGGGAACAAAGGTGAACGTGACCTCACTTCTCTCTTCTTGCTCCCACCAGTTGTATTCCTGCACCTTGGTTAATCCCTTGCGCGAGAACAATCGGGCCAATCCGGCTGGGACAAGATAGGTTGGCGATCCTGGAAGCTTGCGCAACGTGGAGAAATTCAGGTGATCGTAATGTCCATGGGAGATCAGAACCACATCGATTGCGGGCAGTTCCTCCAGAGGAAGACCCGGCGGACTCAATCGCTTCTCAAACCCCATCCGGGATGCCCAAACAGGATCAATGAGAATATTGAGTCCGTTCACCTGAATGAAAAAAGTCGCGTGACCAATCCAGATCACCGACGTTTGCTCACGATTATTGCGTATCCACGCATAGTCAATTCCGTCCTCGCTGGGAACCGTGTAGGAGAGGTCTTTGGGCTTAGCTTTCCGTTCCTTGCGCCATTTCCTGACTTCCGCGAAGGTCTTGGTGACGGACACGTCATCGAGATTGGCATACCGTTTTTTCGGTGTAAACAAAGTGAACCCCTCCGCTTCTTCCTCTTCACGTTCTGTCATCCATCGAGCTATTACAGATTCGGACGAACCAAAATTCCGTTCATGACTAGATCGGCCATCTCTTCCGCCAGCTCATCTGGTGTCTTCTCACCAGTCAAAAGCCACTTGTTGGTCAATCGATCCACTGCCCCGATCACGAATTCAGCTACGAAGGCAGGCTTGATCCGCTGGCGAATGTGACCAGCCGCTTGATTGCCGGCAAGGTTTCCCGTAACGAGCTGAATAATCTCATTTTTGATGGTCTCTGCTTCAGGTGACTCAAACCAAGCGATCCGGGTAAGCTCGGGATTCGAGCTTAGATAGGTGAAAATCCCCTTCAAATTACTTACAATTTGCGCTGGAATCTCGGGTGGTGACAGCTTGGCTAACTGGCGAAAATTGTTCGCAAGTAGCTTCGTCTGTTGCCGAAACTCATCCACCAACTCCGCGAAAATCGCATCTTTACTCGTAAAATACAAATAAAAAGCGGCTTGCGTCAGGCCCGCTGCTTTCACAATATCGCTTACCTTTGTCTGTTGATACCCTTTATTTGCAAACAAATGCTTGGCAGATTCCAGCAGTCTCGCGCGGCTGGCTTGACCTTTTGTGGAGATATGTCGTTCCATGAACCGAACCTCCAATTATCCTATAGATATAACTCACGAGTTAGTTATATCCAATTTTCCAGGTTGTGTCAACTATGAACCAATTTAGTTGAACAGACGGGAACAAGCGCACAATCATTTTGCTCATCACAAACCTATCCTATAAGTAAACGTGTAAAAGAGGTGATGAAGAAATGACATTCCCATTCCCTCCAGGCGGAGGTGGGTTTCCTCCAGGCGGAGGCGGATTTCCTCCAGGTGGTGGATTCCCTCCAGGTGGTCAGTTTCCTCCGGGTGGCCCTTCAGGCAATTTCCCTCCGCCCCCATCCAGCCCTCCCCCTGTAGGAGTCTCCCCCTTCACCGCAACAAACCGACAATATCGGGTTGATTCCGGCTCCTTGCGGCCTTGCCGGTTCCGGTATGTCTACGTCTGGCTTCGCAACGGCAGCAATTTCTGGTTCTATCCCGTGTTTGTAAGCCGCACGACTACAGCAGGGTATCGTTGGAACGGATTCACATGGCTGTATTATGCTACTGATTTGCGTCGTATTCAGTCTTTTGTATGCTTTTAAAGATTCCTCTTTAAGAAAATCTCCTTTCATCCACCTCTTCTATATGAGAAAACTCCCTATTTTGAAGTGACCCCAAAAAGTTAGACAAGGTTATTTCGTTAGGCTACTTGGGCATGGGCTCGGTATTGTACTGAGCTCATGCCTTTTAGTTTTGTCTTGATTCGATTGTTATTGTAATAATGAATGTACTTTATAAGTTCCTTTTTAAAGTGCTCTATACTTTCAGCATGCTATCTACTCTTTTGATCCCTTGCAGGGAGCTGATATGGATTGGCTTGCCAATTCACAATGTTCGGTTTCCAATGCCCTGAAAGAACAAGGCCGACGCAGATCTCGCGTCGGCCATTTTATAACGATGGTTCAGTTCATACCTAGTTCACAAAGCTGATCTATTGTGTTCCTTGTGTAAGATAATTTGAAGTGTTTACCAAGGAAGGAAGAATAACGAAATGAAGAAGTTTATGCTGCGTGTTGCTGTTTACGTATTCAGTTTCGTGTTGTTTGTGGGAGGAATTGGGTTGTTCGGATTTCTTCGTTCATGGGAAGCTTTTTACGTAGCTGCTCGCCAAGAGCCCATTCCTTCTTTGCAAGGAGTGAAGAAACCCGAATATAATCCGAATAAACCTACGGTTGCTGTGCTGTTAGGCAATGAAACCACGTATGGCTCCGATTTTATCATTCCTTACGAGTTGTTCTCTAGGACGGGGGCATACAACGTATATGCAGTGGCTTCGGACCATAAGGTGAAGACATTAACAGGCGGTCTTGAAGTACTACCGGACTACTCTTTAAAAGAATTGGATCAATTATTAAGGAATAGTCCTGACATTATCGCCATTCCTTTTATGAGAATCAGCGACGAAAAGAAGTTTGATCCGATCCGCAAGTGGATACATCAACATTCCAAAACTACTTTATTAAGCATTTGTGGGGGATCGGGAAACCTTGCAGCTACAGGTTTATTGAGAGGAAAGTCAGCAGCGTCTCATTGGCTAAACATTGGGGAGTTTCAAAAGAAATATCCTGAGACAAACTGGATAAGCGACCAGCGGTACGTTGTTGATGGAAACGTTATATCCTCGGCGGGTGTTTCATCAGGAATCGATGCCTCTCTCTATGTGATTTCACAAAAACTAGGCGAACCCGTGGCGGCAAAAATAGCAAAGGAAATGAATTATCCTTCCTACCACTTCGTTAAAAATCCGAAAATGGACCCATTTAATTTCGAAATAGGTACCTATGTATTGAATCACGCCTATCACTGGAACAAGAAACCGGTAGGTGCCTTGTTGTATAACGGTATGGAGGAATTTGCATTGACTTCCGTGTTCGATATCTATTCAAACACGGGGACGACAAAGGTTCTCTCCATCTCAAACTCGGGGCAGCCCATCGTGACAAAACACGGTTTGAACCTGATTTCTAGATACTCACTATCAAATGCCCCAAAGCTAGATAGACTGATTGTACCAGGAAGAGAAGCGAAAATATTGGCTGCGGAGGAAATAAAAAACTGGAACGAGAAGGAGAATACCAAGGAGATTCTATTCATTCATAGTGATTCCCCAGATAAATATATAGTAGAAGTTGAGTTTGAAGATTTAGCCAAGCAAGAAGACCTCCTCACGGCAAAACATGCGGTGAAACGACTCGAATTTCGCGGGAATGACATCCATCTTGAAGGCAAACCGATTCCCCTTGAAACCTACAGCCATCTTCTCTTAACTAGTTTACTGGCATTACTGGTAGCCTTCTGTATTGACAGAAAAGTTATTATGAAGAAAGCAATTTTCAAACCATATAAACAAGACAATCAATTACTATCCGTTCTCTTTGTATAATAAACACAAATGTACTTGTATTCTATCAGGATGTTGTACATGACGGAGAGGAACTGTTATGGACCTTGAGTATTTGTCCAGTTTTGGCGGTTCATCCGTTTTTCTTGTGCTACAATGAATGATATTTCTAATGATCGCGCTTGATTCCACAAACGAGGGTTTCCGACTATGAAAACACTGTTGAAGAAAAAAATTTGGAAGATGTCACTTTTGATCATGTTGTTTGTGATCTTGATTGAATTCTCTTTTTTCCTTCCATCCTATCTGAACTATAAACATTATTCTGTTCACACTCTGCTTCAAGCCGTACAAGGAATGATTCCGAAATCGAGCTCCGATAAACCGAAGAAGGCCCAACCCGTTCCCGTTAAAAAATACGCAATCTATCATGGGGATCAAACGAGTGCTAGTTTTAATGATGCTACGGAGGCAATTTTGTTCGCCAAGAAATTGTCCTATCCAAGCAGTGTGGTACTGTCTGCGAACAACCGTATTCTCTGGAGCACGGTAAAGCCCCAATCCAAGGCTAATGCCGTGACGCTCATCAATGCTCCTTATATTAGTCAGTTGCCGGATTTGCGAACGGGGTGTGAAGTGACCACTCTGGCTATGCTTCTTCAATACTCTGGATATCAGGTAAACAAATTAGAATTAGCGAAAAAAATTGATAAAGACCCTACTCCGCTCACGTATGACAGCAATAAAAACATGTGGTGGGGAAATCCTCACAAAGGATACGTGGGTGAAATGTTAGATGGGACCAAACCCAGTTTTGGTGTCTTTAATAAGCCGATTGAGGGATTAGCGCGCAAGTACGCTGGAGATCGGGTCATTAATCTTACAGGAATGGATTTTAGCGATGTCTTGAACGTCGTTCGAAACGGAAATCCTGTTTGGGTGATTGTGACAACCACTTTTTCTTACGATGATACGCATAATATTGACTGGATGACAGCTGATGGTCCCATTCATACGACTCGAAATGAACACTCGGTTTTACTAACAGGGGTCGATGACAAGTATGTGTATATGAATGATCCTTTAGATCCAGACGGAAAGAATCGAAAACGATTGACCCGTCCATTTCAAGAAAGCTGGGAGCAAATGGGGAAACAGGCCATTACGATCCTGAAGTAATCCTGAGAACGAGCCAGATCCGGCCTTACACAATTCCCTCATCCGTTTGAACTGGCTCGATTTGGGCCAATCGATTCAATACGAGCTGTACGGCAATGGCATCGTCTAAATACCCGATAGGAAAAATATAATCAGGGATAATGTCAGTAGATAAAATAAAGTACAATAAAGCACTCCCCAAAAGAGCGCGCGCCTCTGTCGTAATGCTGTCTTTACAAAATAGAACGTACATATCCTTCAGTTGTTCAATGAATGGCCCGGTGCCGCTTACTTGTTCCACTTTCCCCGGAAAGTTCTCCACAATGAGTCGCTGTCCTTCCACGGTCAACGCATATTTTTCATACTTCGTTAACTCCTGCTGCACTCTTTCGGTTGTGAACCTCCGATCAAAAAAATTGGAGGATTCCAACACTTCCTGAATCGTGTCAATGGTCGCGTAAATATCGGCTTGCTCCTTCTCCCTTTTCCCCGTGATGTCATAACCCGCAGCTTTAAACAGTGTTTCAGTTGGAACACCCAGGCAGTACGCGATACGCTGAATGTGATCGGGCTTGGCTTGTTGCTTTCCGTTCACAATACGAGAAATCGTCGCTGTATCGATTCTAGTCAACTCACTCATTTTCCGCATCGATAACGACCGTTCCTTCAATAAAGATTTGACGAGTAAACCAAGATTGGAGTCCTTCTCGTTTACGCTCATAACCAGTTCACTCCTTGTAACATAATGATGATCTGAGTGTTGAAATTTTCTCAACAGTTTGAATGGGGAAAAGCACTTTTTTTCAACATTGTAAATACAATGACATAAAAAGTGCTGAGGAGTGAGTTCGAACATGACTTGGCTTATTATTATAGGCTTTGCGATTTCATCAAGTATTGATAATTTGGGCGTAGGTATATCCTATGGCATTCGAGGGATTCGAATCGGCTTACTCTCTAATTTGGTGATGGCGGTTATTTGTTTTTTCTTAAGTGAAACGGGGATTTTCTTCGGGCAGCTGCTCTCGAGAATCCTCCCCGGGATATTTCCCCTTTTGATTGGAGCCTTGCTGTTATTCGTGATCGGCATCCGGATTATCTTATTGGCGTCCCCGCGAAAAAAACAGCCCGATTTGGAACCCAAGAACAACGCAGCTCAGGCCAAAAACATCCAGGGAATATTGCAAAACCCGGAAATTGTCGACTTCGACAAATCAGGAGAAATTGGTTTGGGTGAGGCATGTATCCTGGGCGTTGCACTTGCGGCCAATGCCGTGACGAACGGACTGGGAGCCGGTTTACTAGGTTTGTCACCACATGCGATTTCTCTTACCGCCGCATTAGGCAGTTTCATCACAGTTTGGGCTGGAGTCGCCTTAGGCCGCAAAGCAGGCAAAGTCCGGATTGGTTCCTTCTCAGTAGGACAATTCGGCACAATCTTAAGTGGAGTGATTCTTCTGGTCATCGCGATTAAGAGTCTGATTTAAAGTACCTTGTCTTTATAGTTTACATGGAGTTGAAAGTTGATATGACAACATCTTCGCCAATCCAAAGCGTTATAAGCTGTGAATGGCGACTTTTCTCTACAAAGTAGGCATTCGTTCATCGAATAGCAAAAATGGTATGCTCCTTGGGTTGCACAAATCCCAACCGCTCCGCCATTTGACGTGAGGCGATGTTTGAGTCTGTGCAATCCCAGCGAGGAGTGATTCCCCTCTCAAGGCACGCCTCAATAAAGACTCGAGCGACGCTAGAACCAAGCCCCAGCCCTTGGAATTGTTCGTGGGTCACAATGTCGATTTCGGCTTGAACCGGATTGGCAAAAATCGAGGTACACTCGCTGACAACCTGACCGTCATGTACCACACAAAATCCCAGCCCCTGCTTCAGAAAGGCGGTAATCCCTCCCCAGTATGTCTGGTAATACTCCATTCCAAACTCCTGGCTTTGTAAAATCTCGGCTTCGTCGATTGGATAGCATCGATAGCCTTTGGGAATCCCTCTATCCTGACTTTGAGATCGCCGCTCTGTTTGGGTCAGAAAGCGCTCTGGATCGAATGAAAAGGACAGGCGCTTCACTTGCTGATGCGTCTCTTTAAACCGCTCCTCCAGTAATTGATTCCACTCCATCGACGGGGAGAATAGAGTGAAGCGCTTCTTTAACCCTTGAATATGCCCTTCATAATGCTCCCGAAGCCATTGGGCCATCTGTTCGTCTGGAAGCCCAATGACGGCGTAAATCCCCGATTGGGTTCGAATCACCATGGAGGTGGGCGACTTCCGCTGATTGACGAAAATCTCCCCCTCGATTACCTGATGCACTACTGAATAAGCAAATGTAGGGGTCAGCAGATGATCTTGAAGAAAAGGAAGAAGTGCTGAATATGCTGTTTTCTCTAGCAAATACATGAGAGACCTCCTGCAGATCGTTAGTTTAGATAATAATCTAATTAGATTATTATCTAAACGACTTCTTCCGTCAAGCAAAAGCTGATCTATCCCCACTTTAACTCCCTCAATCGCTTGAGGATTAACTGGTATCGCTCCTCAAGAAACTGCCCGATAGAACAAAAAAGGCACCGGAAAATATACCGGTGCCTGCATCAACATACGATTCATACAGCCATTGTGTACAATGTGAAATTAATCGAACGAAACGGATCTTCCCTACACGAACCTCAATGATTATGCAAGTGGTTGCACTTTGGTTGCCCGCTTCTTCAGCACAAACCACACCTGCGCCGCGATGAAAATGGACGAGTACGTGCCGCTCACCAACCCGAAAATCAAAGCCAGCGAAAAATGGCGGATGCCTTCTCCTCCCAGCCAGAACAAGGCGGCTGCCGAGATGAAGACTGTGACGACCGTAAAAATGGATCTTCTCATCGTTTGCCACAGACTTGTGTTCACCATCTCTTCCAGTTCTTGAATGGACACAGGCTTCGTCAGGCGATTATTCGTACGGATGCGGTCAAATATCACGATGGTGTCATTAATCGAATAGCCGACGATCGTCAGGATGGCCGCAATAAACGTCAGGTCAATCTCCAATCGAAGCAGGGAGAACAGTGCGATAGGAATAAGCACATCATGCAAAAGCGCAATAATGCAAGCAATCCCAAAGTAAAACTGAAAGCGAAACGCGATATAGATCACGATGCAAACTGTGGCGATGAGGATGGCAATAGCGGCTTTTGTGACCATTTCATTGGCCACCATTGGATTCACCGTGGTCTCTTGCTTGCTGACCTGCTCTCCATATGCCTGTTGAAGTTGATGCTCAATTGCCTGTAACTGGTTCGAATCAACAGGACGATCGAAGGTAGTGGTCGCGTAAAAAGCATGGTCACCGAACTTCACCACGGGCTTCATCGCAATATCCGGCACTTGTTTGTGGATGATCCGATCGACTTCGCTTACTTGAAACTCTTTGCCGATAAATACATCCAGTCTGGTTCCGGCCTTAAAGTCGACACCCGCATTAAGCCCCAGTGTCAAAATCGTCACGAGTCCAGCCATCATCACAATCCCGGAAAACGCAAAGAAATACTTGCGAATCCTCACGATATCGAACGGCATCCAGTCACGCGTCAATGCTCTTCGACTGCCGAACCACTTTTGTTGATTAAACAGGTTGCTGCGAATCACCAGCCACAGCAGAATGCGCGAGCCAAACACATTGGTCAACAGACTGATAATAATGGTCATGATCAGGATGACCGCAAATCCCTGAACCGCACTCGTTCCTACCTGCAACAGAACGACTCCGGCGATGCACGTCGTAATATGAGCATCCATGATCGTGATAAACGATTCCCGCTGCCCGATGCGAAAAGCCGAGAGAACCGTCTTTCCTTTTTTGAGCTCCTCCTGGATTCGTTCATAGGTAATGATGTTGGCGTCAACCGCCATCCCGATGGCTAAGATGAAACCTGCGATCCCGGGAAGCGTCAAAGTGGCGTTCATCCAGTGAAATACGACCAGACACAGGTAGACGAATACGGCGAGCGTAATATTCGCGATCATTCCTGGCAGCCGATAAACGATCAACATAAACAACAGAATGAAAACCGCCGCAACCACTCCCGCTTCCAGCGTTTTCGTTAAAGCGGATTCACCCAAACTCGCCCCCACAGACGTGGCTTGAATCTCAATTAATTTGGCGGGAAGCGCTCCTGCATTCAGAAGTGCAGCCATTTCTGTCGCTTTTTCCACCGTGAAGCCGCCTTGAATAGAGGCATTGCCGTCGGAGATCACATTCTGAATCTCGGGCGCCGAGATAGTTTGTTCATCCAGATGGATACTCATTCTCTTGTGGAGATTGGTCTCTGTGATGCGGCGGACTTTTTCTTTATCCATAAACTTCAGGGCTACGTATGGTCTGTGCAACTCATCATACTGGACACTGGCACCGTTGGGGGCAAGCTCCCGACCGTCCAGGACGACTGCACCTGATTCATCCTGAAAGGTCAGATTGGCTGGTCTCGCTAACTGTTCGCGCAGCTTTTCCTCGCTCTTGATCCCTGCCAGCTTGACCCTGATTCGATTTGATCCTTCAATCGTAATCTCTGGCTCGGTAACCTTGCCGATGTTCACCCGCTTGTCAATCATCTGTTCCATCGCTTTTAAAAGCTCGGGTGTAACCTGCTGTTTCTGATCGAGCGGCTCCACCTGGTACAGAATCTCGAATCCGCCTTGCAGATCAAGCCCTAGCTTCACTTGACTGGTCACCGATGGAGTGGTTGTCAGCATGAGAGTTCCCAGTAATGCAATCACAATCACAAATAATCCAAGCCTAGCCCATTTCAACATTGATTCATTACCCCTTTCCATCTTTACATTCGCGAGATGAAAAGGAGCTCTGCCATGTAAAACGACTTACATTTGACGGGCAGGAGATGATCAGCCTGTTTTAATAGGGGAATAAACGAATAGACAAAGCGCTTAATATTACGGATCGGTACAGTCAACATCAATTGCTTGATGAACAAACAAAACAGGAAACCAACCAACATCGTAACCGCATTCCAATTCGATTGCCTATCAATAAACGGTTGATCGGTCGCTTGATAGGAAGCGTCGATCTGCTGATCTATCTGAAATACAGGGGTAGAATGCGCCTGTATGAACGGTACACACAACATCAGAAGCATAAGGAGAGCAAGATGGACTCTCAGGATTTTATACACTTTACCACCCCCTCTCGTGTGGAATAATAGGTATTACGAGAAGTGTAAGGAAAAAGTTTCAAAAATATAAAAAACCGCCCTTTGACAGGCGGTTTACGCTTCGTTGCTCCGTTATTTGTCCCCATGCAGGATAGACAGCACGATTTTCTCCAGCTCTGATTTCTCCAGCTTCTCGGATGATACGTAAATCTGATAGGCTTCCTGCTTCCCAGACTTTGGTACAAAGAGCTGTACTCCCTTGCGTCCATGGGTTCCTTTTTCCCCGAAATGCGCTTGATAGCCCTCCAGTTGGTACGGTGTCACTTGCTCATATTCCTGTGCCATCATATCACTGGCTTTGTTTTCTTCCACTTGCTCCTCGATGATGAAGAGTTGATCTTCGGCATGTTTGTAAGACAGATTGATTGTCGGAGGATGAGCTCTGCCCTTCATATCTTTCCAGTTTACTCCCGCTGCTTGATTGAGACTATACCCGCTCGGTAGGTAGCTTGGGTAGCGTATAGGAAAGGCAACAAGTTTTTGCGCTTCCTCAATGGAGTAAGTCACCAGTTGATCATCGGTTATCACCTTTGGATCTTTAAGCTTGGCGAAATAGGGCTCCAATTCCTTGACGATCTGCTCTTGTTGTTTTTGTTCAGCGGCAGTGAGGCGGTCAGGATGAGTAATTCCTTTTTCGTCTGTCATCTTCAGCTGGTATTGTGTCAGCTCTTTCAGTTTGGCTGAGAATTGGGCATATTCTTCTTCCGACAGCTGTGATTTGGCTAGCTGTAGCTTGCTCTCCATATGATCGAAGTCAGCTTGTGTTCCGCCATGTTGGAACACAATTTCTTTAGAGCCATAAATCTGATTACTTAAATAGGACCCAGCCCACACACCGGTCGGAATCAATAAGACAGCGGCAACCATGCCAGCCAACCATTTCTTTTTCATCACAAAACGCTCCTTTCGGGTATCTCCAAACTCAAATTTTCTGTACGATTCACGTACTTCGTCATCCAGTTCTTGCGGAATCTTGATTTGATGCGCTTGTTCTTTGAAAGCGGCGCGAATTTGGTCTTCAATAGACATCCTGGGCTTCCACCTTTCCGATCCCTTGCGTCGTATACTGTTTGCGCATTTCTTTGAGAGCGAGATGATGACGTGATTTCACCGTTCCTACGGGAATATTGAGCAACGCGGCAATCTGTTCCAGCGTGTAGTCATGAAAGTAACGATAGACGATCACAACACGCAGTTTATACGAGAGCCTTGCGATGGCTTGCAACAATTCTTGGTTGGTCTCTTTCATCACAATTCGGTGCTCGGTGGCGGGAAGCTCGGTCTCTCGCTCCTCCAAACGGCTACGCTCCAGCAAGCGAAACATCCGCCAGACTTTTCGTCTCCAATTGCTCACTTGCCTGATCACCAAACCATGCAGCCAGAGATGAAAAGGGCGTCTGGGATCGTAGTTGGGCAAAGATCTCCACAACTGGATGTAAACCTCATTCACAATGTCCTGTACATCTGATTGATTGTTCATCAAGAACGTGACAGTGCGGAATATATCATCGCGCGTATATTCATAGAGGATTTCAAATGCGGCCTGATCCTTGTTCATCACCCGCTTAATCCACGTGTATAGCTCCATATCTGTCATCAGGGGGCCCTCCTAAACGTTCTTTACACACTATATTGGCTGTTAGTTCCCAAAAGGTTCAGTAGAGAAAAGACTTCGTCCCTCTGTGCTCTGTTTAAGCTCGCTTGAAGCATCTACTGTCCGCTCCGTTCTCTACGGAAGGGAGTCGACAAGAAAATCACTTCGCTTCTCAGTCTGATGTAAAGAATGCCGACTCTTTTCCTTCCTACGTTCCCTGCGCTGGGTTTCGCTTAAAATGAGCGACGAGCGGACGAAGTCTTTTCTCGGGTGGGCTTACGCGAATGGAAGGACTGTTTAATCGCTTCACCTGAGTAAAGCATTTAAACAGTCCAATTTTCCAAAAGAAAAAACGCCTTTCTCTCTCCAATCGAAAGACGTTTCCATCGCTTATATGTAACTCAGGTGGTCACTCTCGCAATACCAGCGTGGAATAACCTCTTCAAAATATTGATGATCCTCCAGAATTTGTTTGACTCGCCCCAGCATCTCATCGACCAATTCGGGCGTGAAACGATACGACCAGACAACCGCTGAAAAAATACTCATTGCCACATAAACCGAATAAAGCCGCCAGAAATTCTCCGGGATTCCTTCCTCTCCAAAATATCCGTTCAGCTGCCCCAGACAAAAAGGAACACTGACCTCTCGGCTAAATAAAGCAAGCTTGTAGAAATCATGCAAGGGATCTCCCCAGTCAAAACGGTTGACGTCAATCATCCCCGCATATTTCCTGTCCTTGACGATAATATTGCCCAGATGAAAATCATCGTGCTGAAATCGGTTGGGGCGATTCGTTAACCAAGCTTCATTTTCCTCCACAAATCGCACGACATCATCCGCCCTCGGAATATGAATTCCAATTGTCTGATAGGCAGCCACATAACGTTTATGCTTCTCTATTACACGAGGATACCAAGAATCCGCAGTTTGCGGGGCCTCGTAACAGTGCATCTTCTTAAGCTCTCTCCCTGCTTCGACGCCGATCAGGTATTGTTCCTTGTCCAGGTAATGAGGCAAACGTTCACTCGCTTCATACCCCTCGATATAAGACAGCAGGCAGTAGCAGAGCCCTAACTCCCCCCAAGCCCCCACTTCGATTGGTTCAGAGGTGCGAACCTCATATTGTTGCAAAGTTTGCAGGACTCCAAACTCTTCTTTCTTCCGATTTAATTGGTCCAGACTTGCGGTTCGCAGAAGATAGGTGGTCCCATCCTTTAGTTCGATCAGATACTTCTTATCGGTTGAAAATCCTTTATCCAACGGCTCCATTCGTTTCATTGCGCGCAGCTTCGGAATCAGCCGAGAAACAACTTCCATTGAAAGTAATGTCATAGAGCCTCCTTCTTGTGCCTCGTTCCGTTTTTTTACAATTATAAATGACCAAGCCAAGAAATAAATACATTTTTGTGATGTTTTTTTCAGATCCGGCAAATACTACAAGCAGGAGGTATGCCTATGTTTAAGTCAATCTTTGGGGTACTGCAAAAAGTTGGGAAGGCGTTAATGATGCCGGTTGCTATCCTGCCTGCCGCCGGGATTCTGCTTGCTTTTGGTAATGCTTTGCACAATCAAGCGTTATTAGATGTCATCCCTGGATTAGGATCATCCTGGGTACAGCTTATTGCCCAAGTGATGGAGAATGCCGGGAATATTATATTTAGTAACCTCGCCCTCCTGTTCGCTGTCGGGGTGGCCATTGGTCTTGCTGGTGGTGACGGTGTTGCCGGTTTGGCGGCGATTATCGGATTCCTCGTCATGAACATCACGATGAGTGTCATCCTTGGAGTGAAACCTGAACAGATTGGACCCGATCCCTCCTTAGCCAACGTATTAGGTATTCCTACCTTGCAGACGGGTGTCTTTGGCGGGATTATCGTTGGGGTCATGGCAGCCACGATGTATAATAAATATTTTAATATTGAATTACCCTCTTATCTGGGATTCTTTGCAGGCAAACGCTTCGTTCCGATCATCACGGCGGCGTCCGCTCTCATCCTGGGTATTGTCATGATTTTTGTTTGGCCGCCGATTCAACATGGGTTAAATGCCTTCTCCCACAATATGGTCGGAGCCAATCTCACCTTGTCCGCGTTTATTTTCGGGGTGATCGAACGTTCGCTGATTCCCTTTGGACTGCATCATATTTTCTATGCGCCATTCTGGTTTGAATTCGGGGAGTACGTCAATAAGTCTGGCGAAGTGATTCACGGGGACCAAAAAATCTTCTTCGCCCAAATCAAAGATGGTGTACCGTTGACAGCTGGCACGTTCATGACAGGGAAGTTCCCTTTCATGATGTTCGGCTTGCCGGCGGCGGCTTTGGCGATTTATCACTGCGCGCGCCCTGAACAGAAAAAAGTGGTTGGCGGCATCATGGCTTCCGCAGCCTTAACGTCATTCCTCACAGGGATTACGGAGCCGATTGAGTTCTCTTTCCTGTTCGTGGCACCGGTCCTGTTTGCTATTCATGCGATTTTTGCCGGTCTTTCCTTTATGATCATGCACATTCTAGGTGTCAAAATCGGGATGACCTTCTCCGGCGGTGTCATTGACTATCTGCTGTTTGGGGTCTTGCCGAACCGAACTCCCTGGTGGCTGGTCATTCCCGTAGGCTTGGTATTTGCCTTGATTTACTACTTCGGGTTCCGCTTCGCCATTAAAACCTTTGATCTCAAGACTCCGGGACGTGAAGACACCGATGTCACACCTCCTGGAGCAGTCTCCACACAAGGAGGCTCCAATCATTTGGCGGCCGACATTCTGGACGCGATGGGTGGAAAAGAAAACATTGCCCATCTGGATGCCTGCATCACACGTCTGCGTGTCTCGGTAAACGACAGTAAGCAGGTGGACAAGGATCGCCTCAAACGGCTTGGCGCTTCCGGGGTGCTAGAGGTTGGCAATAACATTCAGGCGATCTTTGGTCCCAAATCGGACATCATCAAAGGTCAGATGAAGGACATCATGGAAGGTCGTGCCCCGCAAGCACAAGCTACGACAACAGTTGTCCCTGTCAACCAAGCGGCTCCAGCATGCAACATTGCAGGGCCAGAAGAGTTTGTCGCTCCTATGCAAGGAAGCATTCTCCCTCTATCGGAAGTACCGGACCCTGTGTTTTCACAAAAAATGATGGGAGACGGATTTGCCATTCATCCTACAGACGGAACCGTCGTATCTCCTGTAGACGGCAAAGTAGTGACGCTTTTCCCAACCAAGCATGCCCTTGGCTTGGAATCCGCTAACGGCAGAGAAATTCTCATCCACGTAGGAATTGATACCGTGAAGCTAGAGGGACAAGGATTCGAGGCATTGGTGGAGCAAGGAGCAGATGTAAAAAAAGGCCAACCGCTGTTACGAGTTGACCTTGACGCGATCAAAGATAAGGTGCCTTCGATTATTACACCTGTCGTCTTTACCAATTTGAGTGATGATGAATCGATCAAAGTGAATAAGCAAGGCGAAGTAGCGCGTGGAGAAGCTGGCGTTGTCACTATTCACGGTTCCAAGTGAGTCTGGATGTTCGCCCCTGTCTAAATAGACGGGGGCCTTTACATTACTAGCTTTCTTTTACATTCACGAACACATTCAAGAAAAAACAGAGGATTCCAATAATGGCAATCGTTCCTCCTAACGGGATGAGCGGAAGCGAAGCGATCTGCATAATCTCCAAATACAAGCCAACAACCATAATTGGCAGCCCGATATTGTGCAGCCAGAAGTGCCATTTTCCTAACGCGTTGGTGGCCGCGGCAGGGTACAACGTGTAGATAAGTCCTGCCAAGGCGAGCGAAACCCAGCCCAGAAGGTTGACGTGCGCGTGAACAGTGGCCAGTTGAAATAATTGAACAATTCCAATATACATACCAAAGAGAACACCAAAAACAAAATAAGCCACTGCGATACGTAACCAGATATACCCTTTCATTCTTTCAGCTCCTTTCATAGCTTAGGATCATGTGCCTTAACTAAAAATACAGCCAACTCGCCCTGAGTATGACTGTATTTCGTACTTTGGTATGTTTTTTTATGATTCGGATGGGAGCGGAACCTCCCAATTCATCGGATACCATCTTGGGATCGTCTTTAACTTTAACGTGTAGTTTCCTGTTATGGTTTTCAAATCAGGGAAACTTAGTCTTTGGCGAAGATCCCAACGCTTGTCACGGTCCACATAAACTCCCCCTACTTTTACTAGTGAGATATCCTCATCATCCTGCGTTTGAATGACCGATTCATATTGCTTGCCATGTTCATCCACTAAAGTCCATTGACAATTATAGCCACCCTTCATTTTGCCGGTTACCTCTATCATGGGCATCATGGTTTGATTCTTGGTCTTCTGCATGGTTAGGTTCTTAACCGTGAAAGTATTACCTTCATACTCTTTGGTCATTTCCCCTGTTTTCAGGTTCTGTTGAGTGAGCTCAAACTGCAAATCAGCCGTTTCCACAATGACAAGTTGATCCAATATAAATCGAAGTTTCTCCCCCTTTACAGGAACAAATACTTCCTGGTCTGTAGTGCTATAGGGATCCTTCGGGTCGATTGTATGGGAAGATGGAAGCGCATTAACGGATTCTTCAACATCTCCCGTCTTCACGAGAACATTCCCTTTTTGATCAACAATCTTATAGTAATAATAACTACTCTCCAAACTCTGTTTATCATACTTGTTTGCGTGAATACGTTTAAGATCATCTTGAATCCGTTGTCTGGCCTCTGGTGTCCTGGTTGTCGTAAGATTTAATCGGACAGCACTAGGTGAGTACACGATATCCTTTAAGTCAACCATTACCCCTTGTTTCGTCGTTAACTGCTTGTTTATCGGAATTTGCTTCGTTGCCGAAATCGCCTCTTTCATGTCGACAGGGACTGTAACATTCCATTTTCCCTTTTTATCGGGGTAGTCAATGGAATCAATTTCAGGAATCTCCACATGGATGACGACTTGATCCGTTACCTTCGACAAATTGAACTGAAAATAACCAAAATCATATCCACGGCTAAAGGATGTGATATTTTTAGCAAGTAGTTCTCCCGTTTCGCTCGTCACATATAGCTTGCCATGAGAATCCAGGTAGTCTACCGACCTTGTCCCGTCTTCTCTTTCAACATAGTAGGAGAGGATGAGACGGTTTGTATCGGCCAGTACTTCAGGGATGACCAACGTGATCCCCTGATCGGTTACCCTGATTTCTTTGGGCTGATTGTAGCCCATTTTCACAGCTTCCTCGAGTCCTTGATCCGAAATCCGATAATTGAGAAAAGAAGATACCCATTGTGCAAACGTAGGCGAAACATAGGAAACAACAGAACCACCGATCACCACGATTGCCGTGGTTGCAAGCAGTGCTATTTTCAATCTGGGAATTGAACGGGAAGAAACAAGAGGAGCAGAATTCGCCAGTTTATTCTGTAATTTTGCTTTAAACTGGTGAACATCAAATGTTGGCTCGTTAGACGGTTGCTTTGCATTTGGTAACTGATTGACCATCGTCATCCTCCCTTATGAAATGCTTGAGGCGTTCTCTTCCTCGTGATAATCTTGACTTGATTGTTCCAGTTGGAACTCCCAGTATTTCCGAGATTTCATCTACACTTAACTCCTCAAAATAAAACAGGACAATCGGTTCCCGATGAATAACGGGTAATTGCAGGATCGCCTCATGGACAGTTTGTTGTGAATCACGGCTCAAGAAATTCTCTTCAGAACTTTTCACCATTCTGTCTGGCAGCCATTCCATCAAGATCTCACGCCAACTTCTGCGCCTCACCATTTTGCATTCGTTGATCACGATCCTGGCTAGCCAAGCGAACACGTGCCCCCGTGACTTTTCGTATGGATTGGTGGCGTGATAGGCTTTGATAAAGGCATTTTGCACACAATCCTCAGCCATTCCCCAATCCCGGACATATGTATACGCAATCCGTCTCAACCGCTCTGCATAACTGTCCACCCATTCTTCCAGAAGTTGTGGTAACACCTCAACACCTCCCCCGCTTTTATTTCACTTGTACTATGCAGATACATTGCCTTTGGTTCCATTTCGAGTCTACTTTTGCTATCCTTCTCCAAATATTCTATAATTTTTAACGAACCATTTCATGGAAATCAAATCAAACAAGTTGTGTGAAGAACAAAGTTCAAGTAGTTGGAGGGGAAACCATGAATGACCGCATCACGCTTTTTATAAATAACCTGGATCGTGAACTGATACGTCTTCCGAAAGGGAATCGACGCGATATTGTATCCTCGATTGAGAACCACATTCATAAAGAAATGGCCACTGGCCGCGATGTTGACGAGATTATCGGCGAACTAGGATCACCCCAAACGCTTGCGAAAGGCTATATCGCTCAGTACCTCTATCAATCTCCGCCAAGTCTGACCCGCTTTTTTGTCATGGCTGGTTTTTTCGCTGGCACCGGTTTCATTAGTTTGATTGTTGTCCCCACGCTAGGTTCCTTGATGATTGGCTTCGGAGTATCCACGATTATCTGTCCACTGGTTGGCCTGTTCAAAATCTTTTATCCGAATAATACGCATATTTCTCTCTATACATTCGGGCATGAAGGGAGTGAGTGGGTGCTTCTCAGTACGTTAGGATTGGGACTGGTATTTGGATTGCTCACGTATCTGTGCAAAAAACTGCTTGGCCTCTACTTCCGCTTAATCATGCGTGGGTATCGTCACCTCACCCCCCAGGCGAAGAGCTCTACTCTTCCTTAACTCATTTGTAGTGAGGCTTTCCTATATTCTTTTCTCTTTCGGGGTATCTGCCGTTTCTTGTTTGTCATTAGACCAATAAGATAAAAGAGGAGGGAGGGATACCTAGAACATGGATACAAGCGATTGGCGCGTGATTGGTAAAAGGAGTCGCAAATTGGGGCCAGTATGGCAAGTCGCTCGATATGTAGGCGGAGTTCAGCAAACAGGCTATTTCAAGTTCCCCTGCAAGTCAAACCTCCGCCGAGTAGACAGCATGTTGGCCAATGAGCTGATAGCCTACGAACTGGCAAAAAAACTAGGGGTGAATGTCGCTGAAGTGGACTTAACTGAGGTTATGGGGATTCGGGGAATTGTATCGCTGGTCAAGCCTGCTACGGCTCATTACTCCTGGTATCAATTTAGTAAAAAACACAAGTGGTCCCCATTCAACCAGCTAAAGCACCCTGAGCAGATTTTGCGTACGTTTATCTTTGATATATGGATTTGTAATGTGGATCGCCATAGCGCAAATCTCATCGTCACTACTGATGGTTCGACCAATAATTTCTATGCGATTGATCATGGATTATCTCTTCTCGGAGCCCTCAAGTGGAAGGGCAGACAATGGAATTCTAACTACTGGACCCATGTCAATCGTTATAACGTCAAGTATCCGAAAGGCTTACGAGGCTATATACGTTCCTATCATCAGCTTTTACCCTATATTGTGGAGATTGAGAATCTCCCTGAATCCTGCATCGAGTCAATCGTGGATCAGGTTCCCTCTAACCTCCTTTCTCTTCATCAAAAAACGATCATCAAAAATATGCTGCTCTCCCGGCGTAAATCTCTCCGCTCCATTGTTCGGAGATGGTGCATCTGTCAACGTAAATACCGAGGACATCCTCCCCGTGAAGAACAGGCTTCCAACGAACTCACTTCCAACGAACAAATTAAAAAAGAATCTCCTGCCCCGGATCATACGAGTGAATATGATTACGATTATTATTACTATTACGAGTAGTATCTTCCACAAAAAGGGAATCAAATACCAAAAGATAATCCGCCCAATTGAAGGCGGATTATTATTTTCTAATGATACAGATCATGCTCTTCCTGTTCATCGGCGTACGTTGATGAAGAAGCTTTTATCCATATTTACTTTTGTAAGAGATGATTCGGTTGTAGGTTTTTCTCTCTGGCAATTGCTTAAACCAATAGATTGCCGGATGAAAGTTCGGTTCAATAATCCATACCTGTCCATTTACATCCACCCCAATATCAAATCCAATAATGGTTATCCAAGGATATTTTTTGCTCAGTTGATCGGAAGCCCGAATACATACCGCATTGATTTTACCAAGTAGATAGGAGAATCCCGAATCTCGAAGCACTCGATTCATCGGCCTTACATACTCTTCTGGATTGGTGACCGCCATGCCTCGATAAGCAATTTTCGCTAGACCCCCTGTGATTTTCCAACGTTTACTCTTAACTCGTTGTACCATAACACGCAAATCAAATAGTCTATCATTCACTTTGGCTAGTGGAACACATTGCTGAAGGATGTAACGATTGATTCGAATGGTATGCTTCAGGTAACGAAACAGCCGTGAACAATTCGTAAAGGTTCGTTTCTTCCATAAAGACTGAAGCTCATAGCCACCTGAGCTTTTTACCTGTGCAACCATAATCCCCCGCCCGCGCGCCCCATCATTGGGTTTCAGAACAACCTTCTGATATTTCCGAAGCAGATTAGCTAACGAGCGTTCCGATAAGACGGCCGTCTTTGGAAGATATGGAACTAAAGAATAATCCTGCCGCAGAAAGATGTATTTCTGCCACTTCCCTGTCTGTATGCTGCTCACTTTCTCCCCCTCCTTCCGCTCACTTGTTATCCTATTCATCCCGTAAGGAAAGGGATAAGCTATTCACCTATAGTTGTTCGTCACTTTTGAGAAAGATTTCCTAAACGAATGTCTCCTAGTTACTCGTCGATAGATGGACGACTATTTTACAAAATCTAGGGAAACGTTTATATCAGCTCATTTCTAGTCTCATATACATACATTACAAATCAACCTTAAAGATATTTGAAAGGGGTCAGTTTGAATGGCGTTCAATTCCGCTTCGCTTTTATCGTCGCTTGGAAAGATCGTACGCGTGTATAAGGGAGGCCCTGAAAGCAAAATCGGTAGACTCATTTCCGTCACCGAGTCGTATATCCTTCTAGACACGTTGAACGAAGGCGTTATTTTCTACAACTTGGAGCACATCAAAAGTATGTCAGAAGATCTGAACGTTACCTACGCGCCAGCCATCTATCGCCCCGATGACTACTTTGTTCGTTTTAGTTCTTTACCTACCTTGAATGAAGTATTAGAAAGCATGAAGTACAGTCTCGTCCGAGTTGACCGTGGCGGTCCCGAATCAAGAGTTGGCCGCTTACTTGGTGTAGCTCCAGACTTCTTTGTCCTCTCAACGAAAGAAGATGGCATACTCTACTACACGTCCCATCACATTCGAAGCATCACTGAAGAGCCTGGAAACGAAAAAGTGCTCAGTCAATATCCGAACTATGTTGATGCCCCTAATCTCAGCAATCTCCTGACCAATCTGCATAATCGTTGGGTCAAAATTAATCGTGGCGGCCCAGAAATGGTGGAAGGCATTCTTACAGACAATTGGGAAGACTATGTCGTAGTCATTCACAACAAAGAAATATATAGGATCGCGGTCGACCATATCCGCAATATTAGCTACACGAACAGCGTAGCGGTTAATCAAAATAGCGAAGCGATAAACGAAGAAGATTTATCACAAAACCAAGTAAATCAGGGTAACAGCTTAAATGAAAAAAAAAACTGGGTAACGATTCGAAGAGCTAAACGTATTTCTTCTAAAAGTTCGAAGAGTGGCAGAAAAAACAGAATTAAACGCGGCACCAAAACAACGATTAATCGACTTCGCTACTCCCGTCGCAGTGTCATTCAGATCGTAACCTCCAGAAAGCAAAGGAAACAGGTAAGAACTCCCTCACTGGGTCGCAGGAATATCCAAAAGGCAAAAGTTTCCCGTAAACAACAAAGGCAACTTGTCGCCACCCAACGAAGCAGACTTGACGCCATCCAAAGTAGAAAATCCATTTGGATAAATCATGCAGCACCCCCCATCCTTACGATCTCCATGAATAGACGCGGAGGAATTCAAGGGCTTTTCATACAAAAGGGAGCTTCAATTCGTCGAACAAAATAAGTGTGTATACGGAGCTTCATGTGAGAGCCCCTACAACATTCTTTTATCTGTGCGGGATGCGCTGGTTAGGTCTGAAGCCAGTGCACCCACGGGGCCAGTAGGAGGAGGAGGTAGGAAGATGAATTTCTTGGATCAGTTTCTCTACAAGCAGGTGTTCCTGGAGTTATCGGGGAAGACCAAGCATACAGGCATTCTCATTGATTACGGCAATGACATCCTTGTACTGTTCAATGGGCAAGATTATTTCTATTTTCCTCTCATGCAAGTGCAAAATCTCAATCTTAATCGAACCCCCGACCCAAAGCTTGTGTTACCTGATAATAGCACTCCCAGCAATGATCAGGATCGAATCTCTTTTCGCAAGATCCTGTTAAACGCAAAAGGCATGTTCGTCAAGATTTATGTGACAGGCAATCAAACGATACATGGCTATGTCCTGAATGTGCTCAATGACTACTTCTTATTCAATTCCCCGGTTTATAAAACCATGTCGATCGCCATGCATCATCTAAAATGGTTGGTTCCCTATACCCAAAATGTTACGCCATACACCCTTAACAACCAAAACATCCCGTTTTCTTCGATGCTCCCCAGTACCTCGCGAACATTTGAGGAACAACTCAAACGATTGGAAGGCAGTATCGTTGTGTTCGATATAGGTGACCATCCCTATAAAATCGGATTGCTTAAAAAAGTGGCAAGCAATTCAGTCATCATCGTAGATGGGGATGGGGATGAAACATATTGGAACCTTCAGCATCTTAAAACTGTCCATACTCCGTGACCGTCTTCCCGACTAATTGAGGCAAAGCCGCGCGATTAGGAATCATCGGCGATTGCCGAGTCTTTGGCGACGATTTAAAAACAAAAAAGCCGAGTTTCCCCGGCTTTTTTAAATCTACGTATTGCCAATTAAGTTAGGTTGTCGTTACCGGTTTGCGGTTCGGACGCGGATTTCCCTTTTTGCCTCTTGGCGCTCCGCCGCCTTTGCCATAAGACCCTTTGTTTTCTCCGGCACCTTTGCTGAAGTTGCCACCCTTGTTAAAGCCTTTGCCTGGGCCTCGTCTGTCCGATCTGAATTTGCCACCCGCTGGCTTTTGTTTAACGCGTAGTGGTCCTTCTTCTGTCAAACGAACTGGTGTTGTGTCAGGCTCTTTGGTCAGCATTTTCAATGCGGCTGATACCAAGGTGATAGAGTCGGTTTCTTCCAACAGTTCTTCTGCCGCAGCGTGATAATTATGAAGCTGTCCTTCTTGCACAATATCGAGCAGCTTCTCAATCACCATGCGCTGTTGTCCTTCAATCGCTTCAGCCATTGTCGGAACAGAACGGCGCTCCATTTTGCGGTTGGTGATTCGTTCAATCGTGCGGATATGCTCGATTTCACGCGGTGTCACAAATGTAATGGCTAAGCCTGTTTTACCCGCGCGGCCTGTTCGGCCAATTCGGTGTACATAGCTTTCCGGGTCTTGTGGAATGTCGAAGTTGAACACATGGGTAACTCCGCTAATGTCCAGACCGCGTGCGGCCACATCTGTTGCGACAAGAACTTCAATAGAGCCTTCCTTGAAACGACGCAGTACGCTGTCACGCTTCGCTTGGTTCAAGTCGCCGTGGATACCCTCTGCGGAATAGCCGCGTTTGTTTAACGCCTCAGACAGCTCGTCTACTCTTCGCTTCGTTCTTCCGAAAACGATGGCTAATTCCGGTGTATGCAGGTCCAACAAACGGGTAAGCGCATCGAATTTTTGTTTCTCTGGCAGCTCAATGTACTGTTGAGCAATGCTGGAGATCGTCAGCTCTTTCGCTTTGACGGCGATCAACTCTGGATCTTTCATGAACTTAACCGCAAGATCCTTGATTTGTTTCGGCATCGTAGCTGAGAACAGCAAGGTTTGGCGTTCTTCCGGAATCTCCGAAAGAATCTCTGTAATATCATCGATAAAGCCCATGTTCAACATTTCATCCGCTTCGTCCAGGACAACCATGCGGATCGAGTTAAGACGAATGGTCTTTCTTCTCATGTGATCCATGAAACGTCCAGGTGTAGCCACGATGAGTTGAGGTTTTTTCTTTAATGCCTTGATTTGACGGGTAATATCTTGCCCACCATAGATTGGCAGGGCACGGATGCCTTTGACATTCCCGATCTTGTTTACTTCTTCTGCTACCTGTACTGCCAACTCACGAGTCGGAGCCAATACCAGGCCCTGAATCGCTTCTTCGTCTACATTCAGTCGTTCGATCAACGGAATACCGAAAGCCGCTGTTTTACCTGTTCCCGTTTGTGCCTGTCCGATTAAATCCTTACCTTCCAAGGCAAGCGGGATGGTTTGCGTTTGTACTGGTGTAGCCTCTTCAAAGCCCATATCATTCAATGCTCGAGTGATCGAGTGATGAAGTCCAAATTCATAAAAAGTCGCCAATTCTGGTCATTCTCCTTTAAGCTAAAAAAATTGTTCACTATTGATTTATTCCCTGAAAAAGAGGGCAGTATTCCTTTGGAATGGAATCTGCCCTCTTTGCTCGTTTATTTTTAAACGTTATTAGACAAATTACAGACGAACTACGTTTGCAGCTTGTGGACCACGGTTGCCATCCACAATGTCGAACTCAACAGATTCGCCTTCGTTCAAGCTTTTGAAACCATTACCTTGGATTGCGGAGAAGTGAACGAATACGTCGTCACCATCTTCACGCTCGATGAAACCGAAACCTTTTTCTGCATTAAACCATTTAACTTTTCCTGTCATGTTTGTAGCCTCCCAATTAACATTTTGGTAAAAAGTTGAAAATCCTAAACATCCTTCGCCCTAATGTTTAACAAGAGGCCAAACAGCTTTATGATCTTCAACACATTTAACTGCATCTAAGAATACCATCTTTCCCCGCATTAGGTCAAATCATTGACGTGTCCAAACATGTCGAAAGTCTAAATTTTTTTCGCCTCAAGCATTTTGGCCTGTTTCCAATTGCCGAACAAATAATAAAGAAGGGAGAGACAGACCGCGATGGAGAAGCTGATAGGAAAACTCCACCAGATGCTGTCCAAGCCATAGGCACCCGCCAAATAATAAGCGAGCGGTATGCGGATAATCCAAAGCGCGATGAACGTCACCATCAACGGAACAACCACAGCACCGGTCGAACGGATCACACCAGCCAAAACGAAGTTAATTCCAAACAAAACAAACGCCCACAATGTCAGCGAATTGATATGCATGCCTATGTTGATGGCATTTCCTTGTGCCGGCAGAAACAGAGACAGTGCCTCCCGATTATACACGTACAGCAAGGCCGCCAATACTCCGGACATCAGAAAGTTGAACAACACCCCGATCAACGTCGTTCTATGCACGCGATCCCACTTCCCCGCCCCTACGTTCTGTGCAGTGACGGAGGAGACAGCAGCCCCGATCGCCATCGCAGGCATTTGGATGTAATTGGACAGCTGTGTGGCCGCACCATAAGCGGCCGTCGCATCGGAGCCGAAGCGGTTGACCAAATTGACCAAAGCGATCGCGCTGGACGAGACAACCATCATCTGAAAGCCCATCGGAATGCCTTTTTTAATCAGCGATCCGATGATTTGGCTGTCGAATCTCAGATAATGGAGCTCGGTACGGGTAATCCGCAGGAAATATTCTTTTCGATACAAATAGATCGTCAGACAGATAAGGCTGACTACCTGGGCAATAAAAGTTGAAAGCGCCGAGCCCGCAATCCCCAACTTCGGAAACGGACCAATCCCAAAAATCAACAAGGGGTTGAACAATATGTCTAAACCAACAGACAGCAGCAAAAAGTAAAACGGAGTCTTGGAATCCCCAGATCCTCTTAGAATCATCATGATGAAGTTATATCCATACATGAAAGGAATCCCGACAAACAGAATGCGCGTGTAGGCCATCGCAAGTGGCAAGACATCAGCTGGCGTATGCATCCACGATAGAATATGCGGCGAGAGAATATAACCCGCCGCGGCAATGATTATAGCCAGGGTGAAAAAGAACAAAGCGCTGCTGCCTACCACTCGCTTGGCTTGTTCCATATCCTTGGCTCCAATGCTCTGACCGATCAAAATGGTCGAGGCCATTCCGATTCCAAAGATCGAGCTTAAGAGAAAAAACATGATGATATTCGCATTGGAGGTGGCGGCCAGAGCGGTCTCCCCCAGAAATTTCCCGACCCATATCGAATTAATCGATCCATTCAACGATTGCAGGACATTGCCGAACAGAATGGGAAGCGCAAAGAAGAAAAGTGTTTTGGCGATAGGGCCTTCTGTCAGGGTTGCTTTTCCCCGTTCTGCTGTTTGTTCCATTATATGTATCCACTCCTTTACCTCCTAATCAAACGGCAAGAGAATATCGACGTTCGTACCTTTGCCAAGCTCGCTGATCATTTCTATACGTCCGTTGTGCGCTTCCACGATTTTATAGCACATCATCAAGCCAAGACCCGTCCCCTTTTCCTTAGTGGTGTAGAAGGGTTCCCCCAGTCTCTCCATCCGTTCTTTTGGGATCCCGCTGCCATGGTCAAGAAAACGGATGACAACTTCTCTTTCATTCTTCCGTTTTACGCGTATCCGGATACTTCCCCCATGAGGCATCGCTTCCATCGAATTCTTGATGATATTGATAAAAAGCTGCTTCAATTGACTTTCTTCACACACGATGAGAGGCAAATCTGCCGAAACCCTTACTTTTACTTGCATGTTGAGCAGCAATAGCTGGGGTTCTAACAAAGAGATGACGTTCTGTAGAATCGGTTGAACACTCATTCGCACCACTTGAGTCATCTGCGGTTTCGCCAAGGTCAAAAAATCGTTCACGATACGATTGATCCGATCAATCTCGCCATGCATGATTTGATAATATTCCTGTTTGGTCGCAGTCTCGGATTCTAGTAATTGAACAAAGCCTTTAAGGGACGTAAGCGGATTGCGAATCTCATGAGCGATCCCGGCTGCCAGCTCTCCCGCTACCGTCAGCTTATCTGATTTTCTCAGAAGTTCTTCGGCCTGTTTGCGATCGGTAATATCCAGCAGAGTGCCGGTTATCGCCAGCTTGCCGCCAAATATCGTCAAGGAGAAGTGGGTCTCCAGATAAAGCGTGGACTTATCCTTGTGATAGCCTTGCGTTTCCAGACGTGGAACATGCTCTCCTTCCAGGCTTCTACGCATCACTTCACTGATCTTTGCACGGGAACTTGAGCGAATGTACGTTTCAAACTGGGTCAACTCCATCTCTTCGACGGTATAGCCAAATATTTCGGCAAATCGCGGATTTACATAGACGAGCTTTTCATTTTGAAGAATAAACACACCCACAGGCGACTCCTCGACCAGCCCTCGATAGCGGGCCTCCGCTTCGATTAAGGCCGCTTGGTTCGCCCTTTTCTCCTGCATATAAATGATCTGTCTTAGCATAACAAGGCTGAGCGCAAGAATACAGCCTACTGTAATCATAGGTGTCATCTGCGCCTTGTCAATAGAGACGAAAAATAAAAGCATGGCGCTAATAAATGGGATGAAACCGACGAAGCCCTGATTATCCTTGGCTGGAAAGCGTTCTTGAAGCAGCTTGGAACGCGAACTTGTATCCTCCTGACAATAGCCGGCAATTCCGATAAGCAAAAGTCCAAGTGAGTATAGCGGATCGATCATCCCGCCATAATAACTGCTCGGTTCTTCCTGACCGATCAACAGAAAATTGGCAAAGTTCGACGCCGCCTTGATTAAAAATCCGCAAGTAATCAGCATAAAAGGCATTCGCGATACCTGTTCAGACGAAACAAGGGATATGATCACCATCCCCAAGAAAAGGAGCATATTCGCTGATATATAAATCAAATATAAAATAAGGTAACCCTTGCATTCGAAGCGCACCGCATTGGATAGAACCGGCTCAATAACATATGCCCAGCTCAAGGTGAACGAAGCGATCGCAAACGTAAGGATGTCGATAAAGGTTCGTATAACGGCATGATTTTTTGGGGTGCGGATGAGCTTATAAATCACTCCCGCCAGGAAACACAGACATTGCAAAACCCAGAACAAATCTGCCCATCCAGGCACAGGAGGTTTCAATTGCAAGTAAAGCTCCTGGTAATTCCAGATCATTTGCGCAATGACAAAACTAAGCGATCCGCCTGTGAGCAGGAACCAAAAGCCCTTGTCTTTTGCGGAGGCTGATCGGTACGTCTTCATTAACCAATAGGTAGTAACCATTGCCGCCAAAAGCTGCAAGGTGTTCCCGCCTAGCAATTTTATCTGAGAATTCTGATTGAAAATGAGAAGCCATCCATAGTAAAGAACAATATAGAGAACGATGAACGCGAAGGCCAAATACCTAGAAAATCTCATGGCTACCCTCCACAGCTAATTCGGTGACCTAAACTAGTTTATCAGAATATTTTTGCATATTATTCAAAATTTGTCATGTGAAGAATTGGGTAGAGACAAGACTTCGTCCATCGGCTCTCTGTTTAAGCTCTCGTGAAGCTTCTACTGTCCGCTCCGTTCACTACGGAAGGGAGTCGACAAGAAAAAGTGGACGAAGTCTTGTCTTAAGCGGGCTAACGAAAATGGAAAGAACGTGCAACTACTTTATCACCATAAAGTAGTTGCACGTTCTAATTATATAAAACGACGATCCCACAGGTCATTTACTTGACCTATAGAATCGCCGTTTATTGGTATTCACTTATTTTTCTAGTGTCTCCTTGTTGGCAACCGCTACTTCACTCATGCTTTTATCCATGATTTCATTGGCCGCCGGAACAGGGATGGATGGTTCTGTCGTAGGTTTAATCATCGTGGAGATCATGCTGTTCAAGTCAAGTCCCGTTGTATCCTTGAGCATCTCCGGGAGTTGTGTCATCAGCTTGGTTACGTTGTTGCTGAATCGATTGATGCCGTCTCCTTGGCCATTCCCGTTGTCAATCACGGTGACTTTATCAATCGAACGGATTGGCTCGGCGATCTTGCTAGCAAGCTCTGGCATCGTCTTGAGAACCAGCTCCAGCACCGCTGCCTGACCAAACTTCTCGTACGCCTCCGCCAGCTTCTGCTTCCCTTCCGCTTCGGCTTCCAGCTTCAAGCGGGTAACTTCGGCTTCCGCCATCCCTTTTGCCTTTTCAGCCTCAGCTTGCGCGATCCCTTTCGCTTTCTCCGCTTCGGCCTGCGCGAGTCCTTCCACGCGTTTCTGCTCGGCATGTGCTTCCGCTTCCCGAATCAAGCGAATCTTGTCTGCTTCGGCCGCTTGCTCCACGGCATAACGATCGGCATCCGCTTTCTTCTTCACTTCCGCATCGTATTGTTTCTCGCGACGTTGGATTTCTTTTTCTTCCAACTCGATCTCTTTTTCTTTTTGGACGAGGGTAACCTTCATCTCTTCTTCCGTTACTTTTTGACGAGTGACCGCTTCCTGCAATCGATACGCCTGGTCCGCTTCCGCCTTGGCTCTATCCTGTTCCTGTTTGAAAGAGGCTACCTTCAGCTCTTTTTCTTTTTCGGCTTCGGCGATGTTCGTTTCTTTTAACAATTCCGCCTTTTGTGCTTCCTCTTCCGCTCTGGCACGACGGATTCGCGCTTCCTTATCAGCTTCAGCCTGCGCAATGATCGCGTCTCTTTTTACGGCTGCAATCTCTGGAAGACCTAGCGATTTCAAATAGTCGTTCTTGTCGCGCAAATCGCGGATCGTGAGACTGACAATGACCAGCCCCATCTTTTGCAGGTCCTGCGCAGCGACTGTCTGAATCTCCTGTGCGAATTTTTCCTTATCACGGTTCAAATCCTTAATCGCCATACTACCTACGATGGAGCGCAAATGACCTTCCAGCACCTCCTTGGCTTGCCCGCGCAATTCTTCATCCGATTTGCCCATGAATTGCTCTGCGGCTGTAGCAATGTCTTCAATTGTTCCGCCAATCTTGATAATGGTGACGGAATCGGCCATCACTGGAACCCCATTCGAGTCATATACTTCCGGAGTCGAGATTTCCAAGGTATGAGAATGCAAGCTGAGGAAATTCGCCTGTTGAAAAATCGGCAGAATAAACGAACCGCCGCCGCGCACAATCTTCACTCTGGCGCCATGCTCATCTGTCTTCACAATGCGGGAACCAAGGAAACTTCCTGTCACAATCATCGCTTTATCCGCACCAACCGTCTTATATCGGGCGGCAAAGACAAGTCCAAGCACCACAACCACGGCAAGAACCGCAATCGCTACATAAATCGGCAACGACAACATCAACATCATTCCCCTCCATTTAACTTACAGCTTAAGTAAAGAAACGGCTAATACCTTCTTGTCTACCCTTACGACGACCACCTTGGAGCCTCTGGGGATATCGACCTGATCGAAGCTCGTCGCTATGTAATTGGAACGACCACTGGAGCAAATGATCACAACCTCTCCAAACCCTCGGGCGGGCACTGTTGTGTAAACCTCACCGACACTGCCTTCCAGTTCTTGAATGGAGAACGCCGTGGTACTCTCCGCCTTGGCCATAGGCTTCACCCATAGAAAATAGAACAGGACACACAAAATAATTCCAACGACCGCAGATACAACCAGAATAGAAAGTGCCCCCAGTTGGGTCGAATACGTCATGATTAAACCACAACCGCCAAAACCTGTGATCGCCGAGACAATACTGAGCGGCTGTAAAAGAGGAAGATCAAGTCCAGCGAGCCAGTGACCGATCGCTTCCCCAAACACTAAAGCAAGCAGAGCGTAGAGTACACCGAATGCAAGACAAGCCATAAAAAGACTCTCCAGGGTACTCACTTCCATCATCACCTCCTCTCTTCCGTCATGGAAATTCAACCATTATATTCCATATACGAATGAAATCGAAATATGTTGCAAAAGTTCAGAAATTCCCTCTAGAAATTTAGATACCTCCATCTCCCCCTTTACATACGATGTAGAATCTTTGAAAAGATAGGGGGATCTGAATGAAAATAGCGGTAACTGGCTTTGTCATTGATTCCAATGAGTTTGATTCCCAACATTCCCACACTCTTTATATCACGAGTTGGGATGGAAAACCTGTTCACACACATGCCTTCTCAGGGTGTACTACTTGTGATGATGGACACTCCCACTACTATTCAGGAATGACAGAGCCAGCACAAACTGGAGTACCACACGTTCATAACTACTATACCGTGACAGCTGTAAAAGACGGACACACGCACGTTATTCAAGGAACAACTGGCCCTGCTATCTCGTTGCCAACTGGCGGACATTATCATCGTTTTGAGGGCTACACAACCGTGAATGGCATGCACCCACATTCACACATGTATAGTGGAAATACGGGAAATCAGCAAGGCGCCTATTAACCTTCGCTGTTTTCGTACACTACTCCCTGTTTGAACGAAAAAGCCGGTACCCCTGTGTCCAAGGATACCGGCTATTCATGCTGTGGCTATTTCGTTTTTGTTACAACACTGGTTTGATTCAGTGCTGAGCGGATACCACGAGCCAATTTGGTTGGTTCATCCAACGCATAGAAGTGCAGGAAGAATAATCGAGGAGTTTCATCCAACATGTGATTGTGTATGGCTGTTACGGTAATTCCGTTTTTCGTTAATTCACGAACAACCGGATTTACTTCGCTTGAAAGCAGGACTAAATCGCCAGTTGTTGCTACTTTATCACCAACGACTTGTAAATTAATCGGCATGGCGATCCCCATTGCAGGTGGTATCTCTACACCTTTTGCCGTAATTTTTTCCGGTCTTGGGATTGAGAATTGAAACACTTTTCCTTTTTGTTGACCTTTATATCCGATGATGTCTTCCACTTTCGACCAGTTAAAGGCAGACAAAGGTTTTTCAGGCGGTGGAGAAGTTAATGGGGTGCTTGTCAGGGCAAGAGCATCCTTCATTTTTTGAGCCAGAGCAACTGGATCTCCGTGTCCAGCAACATGTAAATACATGATTTTTGGGTTTTCTTCGATGATATGGTTGTGTAAGGCAGTTATGTCAATTCCAAGCTCAGCTAGCTTCGTTTCAACCGGCTTAACTTCTTTTTCAAGAAGAACAAGATCGCCCATCATCATCGATTGGCTATCCACCTGTTGGAAAGCCAAATAAGTTGTTAAAGCAAGGTTCGGATCGATTGGAACACTCCCTACTTTGACATGCAAATCGGAACGAGGAAATGTTATTCGAAAGACACCCGCTTGAATTTCACCCTTGTTAAACACTTTCTTGACTGACTCCCAATTCGGACCTTGCTCTTGCGTTACTTCAGGAAGGGTTTGGGTGACGGATCCTGTTTGAACGAAGCTACTTACGTCCAAGAATCCAACTATCGCAACCATTAGTCCTGCAAGAATGGATATAAACAATCGTGATTTCTTCATTTCGGCCTCCTGTAAAGTACTTCATCCATTTGTTTTCCCAAGATGTTTTTCCTTATACATAGGCCACCGCCAACGAGATGCGGATTATGTAAAAAAGAGAATCGCCTAGAGGAGACGCTTCCCTTTTTTATAATCACAGGATGTACTATCAATTATGTTAAAGTAGAGCTAATCGCTTCTCGCATTGATTGAGTTCCTGACAACACACGTTCAAACGCATCTAAAATCTCAAGAAAATGGGATGCCTCTCTAAATACGTGATCTGCAAGAAGTGGAGGAATAATACTCTTAATTTTGCATGCTTCGATCAGATCACGAGCGGTCTTTTTGAAATCACGTAGTTGACGAACAGAAACCCGATTTACATCTACCATTTGTTCAAGTAATGGCACTGTTTGTGACTGTGGCCGCATCGAATCAAGATCCTGAGCCTGAAAAAGAAGTTGGTCGAAATCATGGCTAAAATCTCGTGCTTGTTCTACGAGTTTACGTTCTGAAGGATCAAGTAAATGGTTAATAAACTTAGCATGATCCGCCATAATACGGAGGAAGAACACATTTTCATTAATCACGGCATCAGGTAAAGGGTCCAGTGTACCCGTGTTTAACTGTTCCAATCTCCGCATAAAATAATTTGCTTCTCTACTTACATGATCAACAAGTAAAGGGAAATTATTACCCCCAATTTGGCAACGTAAGATTAGCCCAAGCACTCTCCGTTTAAACGCGTAAATGAGACAAACAGCGTTATGAACCGTCTTGTTAAATTCATAGATGGTTCCCGGATCAGCGTTTTCAGTAAAGGCATGTGATTGATTTTCAATTTGTTCAAAGACCCTGTAGAATTGATTAGCCTCGTTAATTAATTGCTCATCCTCACAGTAAAAGCCTAAGCGCAAGAATAATGAGTGTTCCTTCATTATTCGGGACCAAAACCGAATTTCATATAACGACCGTTCAACAAATGCATCCGCCACGAAGCTCCTCACTCCCCCTATATATCTTCTGTGTATTTCTATGCTCCTACCCAAATTCATGAATGGGCAAAAGCCTACGGGGATAAAAAAAACCATCTCCGGCTCTTTACCGACGATGGTCTTGGTCTACTCACTTGCTCGCTCAATTTGCAAACTGCTTGGACGATAATACTCGTACTTGATCATCAGATAACGTTCAATCTCATTTAAGAGAAAAAAAAGTGATGCGCGTGTTTCAAATTCTTCCCTCGTTTGCGGGAGAGGAGTTTGTTTGATTTGCTCTCGCATTTCGCTTAATTCCGCTAAGAATAGATGGGCTGTATTGCCTGGATGGACGTTCGCGCTTAATTTCTCCAGAAAATCCGCAATGTGTTCCCCTTGTGGTACCTGAAGATTAAGCGATGAGACAATCGGCAATATACTCTCCAGCAGGGCAAACTGCTTGTCTCGTATATCAAAATAATGATAGAAGACTTGCTCCTGCCGCAAAAACTGATTCTCGACATCCTGCAAAGCCAAACTCTTGGCTCTGTGTAAGAGTACGGCTGTATCGATCATTTCCTTTCCGCTCCAAGCGCTTTCTCCTACTCGCATATAGATGGAAAACTCTCTTAAGATTTTGGCAAAATTCTCTTCGATCGCTTCCTGTAGTGCTTTTAGTTCCTTGTCGGCTCTTGGCATGTGCAGATTCATCAGGAGCGCAACGCCAATCCCAACAGCAATCAGCTCCAACTCATTCAGGATGATCCCGAAGTTAACCTTTTGGAGCGTATAAATGTGCAGAATAATAACCGAGCTGGTGACAAACCCTTCTTTCACTTTAAGGCGCACCACCGCCGGAATTAAAAAGAGCAGCATCACCATAATCGTGAGCGGCGTATAGCCAAATCCCTCGAAGAAAACTGCACTAAACAATATCCCCAGCAAACAAGCGCCCAACCGTTCAAAAGAGATTAATAACGACTGTTTCCGCGTAACCTGTATACACAGAATGGTGATGATTCCCGCTGACGCATAAAACTGAAGACCTAACTGATGGGCAAGAAATACGGACAGTCCGGTTCCCACTGCGGTTTTGATTGTTCGATATCCTATTTTCACAAACCTTCATTCCTTTTCACTCTGTTTACCCTCACTTGCAAAGGTTCATGTCTCTCCTACCAGTTTACCACTCCTTAGCATAAAAACCCAATCAGGTTCACAATGAATGAAAAATGTCTGAACCATTGAACCGGATCCAGACATGAAATCTTGAATGAGGAGATACTGTCCATCTCATGAAATATCTGCTGCCATGATGCTGATTGGACTTTGATCTGTGACAAGAGATTGCAGATCATATACTGAAATGGGAAACATCGGGAACCCTACATAATAAGGAGTAATCTCGTAGAGCGCAAAGTAAACGACCAGAGCTTTATCCGCCAGATAATAGGCCTGATTGGGAGCAATGGACTGAAACGGAGGGTTAAGCAGCGGGAGGTTGCGTTGTTTGATCTGAGCGGCAATGTTAGCAGAGATCACCTGAACATAATTGGCTCCGGGCGCAAACAAGTCAGGGAGCTGATACTGTTTTCCGGTAAGGACATCAAACGTTAAGGAAGCAAGCAGAGTAAAGCCATGGGCCATATGCTCGGAGTACGCGTAGTTGCTTAACGTCAGGCTCAGGATTCCTCTCTCGTTGGTTTTGATTTCGTAATGGCCAATCATCTCCATTAGCTTGGTCGGCTGGTACTTGCGCTGTCCATCCATCAAGGCGCGCACCTGACCAACTATTGCAGCGTTAAGCGATTGCTCCACCTGCGGATTAGACAAGCCGCTCACCTGCGGAACGTATATCGTCGTTTGCGGTGCAGTAATGACTCGGGTTTCAATCCTCACTGGCAACTGAAAAGCCATCTTCATCTCCCTTTCCCTTTCGTAGGCATTCGATATCATAGCCTATTCAGAAAGGTCAGGTTCCGCTTCAACTCAAATCCGAAAAACAAACCTCGTGAATCTGCTCACGAGGTTTGTTTTGGGATTGCATCGTTCATTGTGTTTGTCTGCTTTTTACGGATAGGTCTTGCGAATGTTCGCCTCTGCCAGACTCCATTGATTGTCTGTCCAGCGCCAGATGGATACCGCATAAGCGATCGTGTCCGCATTGGAAATCCCAGTAATCCGCTGCACGCCCTGCAATTCGCAGGTTCCGTCATGGTTCACGTCCACCGGCAGGAGCAAACTGTACGGGTTAACCGTAATAGTAGGCGGCTTAATCAGCTTGCCATTTTTGTAGATTCCCGCTTGGTCATACTCTTTTTTGCGATCCTCCAGCGAAAGGACAAACTCTCGGCCAGTGTTCACAATGGTGAACTTCACTTGATAATTGTCCTGATAGGCTCCGGTCACTTGTAGCGGATTGGGCACAGGCAACTCTGTAGATTGGTTGTTCTTTACGGTATACAAGTAGGTGTTGGTGAACCCGCCGCTGCCGCCTGTCTCCACCGACACATAAATATCCTGTACTTTATCCTTGTTAAAATCGCAGAACTTCATTTTGGGGTTATAACCGCCTTGAAGCGGGATCGTGATGTACTTTTGATCCTTTGGATTGGCGACGGTGATATAGAGTTGATCGTAGTAGGGGCTGTCTTCTCGCAGCTTCTTCCCAACGAGTGAGACAATGTCCGGCGTGCCATCTCCTGTTACATCAATGCTTTGCTTTGCAATGACCATAGATCCAGGAGGGAGATTGAATTTGCTGTAATCTCCTGTTATAGGGGTAGGTGTTCCTTCACTGCCGTAAGCAATCCCCCCTAATGTGAGCAGACATGTGATCGTGGCGAGTAGCCAAATGCGCAACCAGTTCTTCATCTTGGGTAGAATCTCCTTTTTTAGTGTTAGTATTACCCAAGGAAAGAAGAGTATGTAAGAAAAATGTTTTAAGCTATTTTCTACTCTATATCCCTCAATTAAATGAAAAAATAACCCAAGCTTGGCTACGGGTTATTCCACAAATAAAATTTTTTTCAAAATGGGGGTATTAAATCCCTCTTTTTTTTTCCTAGTAAGTGAAAACGACAAGTTGAGCGCTCAAGATAGTCGTTTATCAGATATTAATAGAATGGAGAGATGTTAAATGCCAGCACAAAGACGATTTCTACACTTGTATACAGGACAAGGTTACACAGTCACGCAAGATTATATCAATAGACTGGATGGACTTTGTTTCACTGATTTTATCATCCACTTGGGGTACCATACTAAATCAACTTTGAAATCTAGCCAAAGTGCAAGCGAAAGAACAAACATTATCAATCAATCAATTTCTGACTTAGATAAGTTTCTTGATATGCATATCAAATCGCCACTCTTCCAAAACAATAACGATAATATCTGGATTAGCACCCCACATATTGATCCTGAATCATTTGCGAACGCCATAGACTTCCAGCGCAATATGGAGGACTTTATGTCTAGAGCCGTAGAACTGGTGATGAAAAAAGATATCAATCTCTATAATAGAGATTTTCAAGGATTTAACTTCCGGACTGAAGCTGCTCACCCTAACTATCAAAAAATTGATGCTTCTAATCCAGTTTCAAACCAAATGGTTCGTTTAATGAACAACATGGCTTATTATGTTCGTAATACTGTAAGCAGACAATTCATGTGGAACCCGTACTATGGAACTGGTACTTTAGCTGAAAACGTTATTCACAATGTTGGGGTTATTACTAATCGAACCAATATCTTTGACTTTGTATTGATTCAACCATCCTACTATTTCAATCCAACTGAACAACATAAAATAAACCTTAGCAGGGTACGAACAAGTGCAAAGGATAAGGCTGTAGTGGATATAAACGGTAATCCTGTTGCAGGTGGACGCGCATCTTATGCAACGGCAAAGATTGGTGTGATTATGGAAGTCGATAATGATGGAATCCCAGGCAAAAGTAAAAATGCTATCTATGAAGAATGTCGAAAAGAGCTTAATCCATTGGTTATGGACCGTACTATTCCAATTGCTTGGTATGCTGGAACTCCCGATAATATTTCCAACGTATCCAAATTACGAGACTTAATCACTGCCTTCTGGAATTACTAATCAGCAAGCAAAAAGCGAAGTAATATCACTTCGCTTTTTTGCTGTTCTCTTATTTTTTCTTTTTTATAGAAACACCTGCAAAGTCTTTAAAAATCTGGCCATTTGGATCATTTACACGGTTAAAATAATACACGTAAGTCATGCTCATTTGATTATCACCACCGTACTCTTCCACCTTGATAGGCAAAGAGGTTGAGGCATCAATATACGCGATTCTATAGGTTTTAGTTTGTGGCTTGGGATTAACATCTGATCTCAATTTGTTTACTTTTTTTCCGTCAAGCTGTACAGTCCCAATGGGTTTCCACCACTCTTGTTTATACGTACTAATAGTATCCTCAAACAAAGATTTGTATGGTTTGGATTGCTTCACGCTCAGTGAAGTGCCCTCTAATTTTCCAGCTTTTAAGCTAATTAAATAATAGTGACCTTCGTGATGAATCGTTCTCTCATAAGAAGCCAATCCATTATTAGATAAGGAATACCGATCTATTCGTGTATCGCCGGTAGTGGAGTCATACCATTCATCAATTGTATTATCCAGACCATCTTTAGGGTCAATCACCAATGTTTGCATATGTTCTACAGAAGATTGAGACTGTACATTATTGGTTGTGGAATTGTTATTCGCATAAGCAGAAGATGGGCTTAATCCATTCCAACCAAGCGCAAGAGTCATCACAAAAGATATGATTAACCGAATCCGTTTCAAATTAAAAACCTCCAGACATTTTTCACTTCATATATTAGACGTTGCGGGAGGTAAAAAGTTCCAATAATACCCTAGAAATTGGATTGATATTAACAAACCAAAGCATTGTTATAGCAGAAGGATTCACCACAACCCTAGGAAAGTGTGGAATATAAAAAAGATACTTGGATAGTAAACAATTAATTTTAAAATCAATGAAAAAACCGCCCACATAGCCCTAATATTTGGTAAAATAGAAACATACGTTCTCGAACGTATGTTTCTATTTGCTAAGAAGAAAAGGAGGGATATTTTTCTGAAAAATTACCTAGATCAAGGAGGGATTCAATGGAAAGTCAAACTTTAAAAAAAGTCTATTTGAAGCACTTACAACGAATTGCATGGCGTCTACAATACGAAGCAAAAAAGACGTATCGTCACGAAAGTATGTTAGAAGATGTGTGGTCAAAGGACGAAATGAACAATGTAGATTCTAATTTGTTTGTGGAAGAATTACTTCTTACGCTTCCTGACCGTGGGCGATATATTATCAAAAAAGTTGTGATCGAAGGAATACCGGAAAAAGAAGTAGCAGAGTACCTGCAGATTTCACAAAAGCGTGTACATGTATGTAAAATGAAGTATTTGCAAGCACTCCGCCAAAAACTTATTTCTGCCTAAAGGAGAGATTGCATGATGACACGTCTAGCCGAAATACCCGAACAAGAGTTTTGTACATTGGTTCATGATGCTCAGAGAGGAAACAATCAAGCTATCGAAACTTTACTGGAACTGTTTGAGCCAAACATGGAAAAGCTATCTTGGTTCATTCGAATGCCCCGAGAAGATAGTAAGCAGTACATGCGCCTTGAACTCTTGCAAATGATTCAAGGTAATATATCGATAAAATGAAGGGGGAAAAGGAATGAACGAAAGTATTGTCAGTATTATCGCCATCGTGATCGTTGCTTTATCTCTTATCGTGGTTTACCAACACCTTGAGTTAAGTGTCAAGATTAAAGACCTTGTGAATGTAACCCTGAAGGCAAACAAAGACGTTGAGGAACAAAAAGAAGAACCCGATTTACAATCGGATTCCCCTAACGAAAAAAACTAAACTTTCGAGAGAGAAGGGACTAGCTTCTCTCTTCCCCATTATACCAAAAGAAAAGGAGAGATAGGAATGGTTGAAGTATTGATGATTGTATCAGGGAGCGCTTTAATCGGAGTATTGGCTAGTCAGCAAATGCTCGTTAAGTGCTTACACGCGATAAAAAAATAGTGAATAAGACTGCAAGCCAAAGAGTTTTTACTAGCGATCTAAATTGTAATAAAAAGACTTCGTCCCAATTCGAACGAAGTCTTTTTATTCTCGATCAATTTTAACTCTTGGAAACAGGTGCTTCCGCCTTTTTCTTTCGTAAAAAGAGGAAAATCAACGGGATACAGATAAAGATCGGAATAGATGACACCAGGAAGGTATCGCCGATCGATCGGACGAGCGCTTCTTTTTGAATCACTCCACCCAAAACCTGATAAGCGGCTGCAGTTGCCGTTCCTGTATCCACTCCGCCTTGAGTATAGGCCCCTGTGATCATTTTCAGCGTTTGATTGGCCATATCCGAAGTAACCTGCACATTCTCGGCGATTTGGCTGCCATGCCACGTCCCGCGTTGTGTCATGATCGCCGTAAAGATAGCAATGGCCAAGGAGCCCAGCACCTGCCGAATCACGTTGGACAAAGACGAAGCCCGCCCAACCAGATGCCTTGGAACAGCGTTCATCCCGACAGTTGAGAGCGGCATCATGCTCAGACCAATTCCTATTCCCCGAATCGTCAACACGGTATCAAGCCAGTGGTTAGGCGTATCAATTTCCAATAGATGCAGTTCATAGGTCGTGACTCCAATAAGGGTCAGCCCGACTAATCCCAGAGGAATGACACCGAATTTATCAAACAGCCTGCCGCTTATCGGCATCATCAGTGCCATCGCGATAGATTGTGGCATTAACACCAACCCTGTATCGACAGGAGTTAGACCTTGAATGTTTTGCAGATAAATCGGGGTCAAAAAGATCCCCCCGTACATTCCCATCGTAACCAGACTAGATGTGATGACACTGAGAGAAAACGCCGGAATCTTAAACATCCGCAAATCCATGAGCGGCTGCTCTTGACCCGTTTCTACCCAGATCAAAAGTGCTAAACTGAAAATCCCGATGAAGAACAGGCTGACAATAAACAAGGAGGTCCAGCCTTCCTGCTGCCCTTTACTTAAAGCTAACAGGATGGATCCAAAGGCAATAACGGAGAAGATTGCTCCAACCTTGTCAAACGTGGCTTCTTTCTTGACGGGTGTTTCTCGCAGCAGAATCATGCACATGAAAACGGCAAGGATCCCGATCGGAACCGTCATGAAAAACAACATCCGCCAATTAAAAATCTCGATAATATATCCGCTTAATGTAGGACCGATCGCTGGGGCAGACATGGAAGCAATCCCCCATATCCCCAGCGCCATTCCAATCTGTTGACGCGGGATAATCATGTAAATCATCGACATCCCGATCGGCATGATCAGACCACCTGCGATCCCCTGGATGACACGGAACGCGATAATGCTTTCTTCACTCCAGGCAAAACCGCACAGTAGAGAGCCTGCCGTAAAACCTGCCAAGGAGATGATCAGGATTTTTTTGTATCCAAAACGATCTCCCAAAAAACCGCTCATCGGAATGACCACTGCGGAGGCCAGCATATACCCTGTCAATACCCATTGCATGGTCTGTGTCGTTGAACCGAACACGGAAACCAGGCTGGGCAATGCTACGTTCAGCAAGCTTGAATTGAGTACAGCGGCGAAGGTCCCGATAACGATGGCAACCAGAGCGAACCATTTATACGATTCACCATGTTGTGAATGTTCATTGGCTTGGGACACGGTATCGCCCCCTATTCAACTTGGACGCGACTTCCATCAGAAAGCTTGTCGCTCGGATTGAGTACAATCTGATCTTTGGCTTGCACGCCACTTTGGACATATACCCAATCAGCATTTTTGGATTCTGTCTTCACTTCCACTTGATGAATCGTATCGCCATCTACTTTATAGATAAAAGTTTTATTATCTTTCTTTACAAGCGCGGATGCAGGTAGCTCTAAGCGACTAACCGGCTGATTAGAGAAGGAAACCTGTGCGATCATCCCCGCGCGAAGCAGGCCTTCCGTATTCTGCACAACGATCTTCACAGGGAAGGTGCTACTGTTGGGATCTGAGACCGGACTGATAAATTCGACGGTTCCAGTAAATGTTTTATTCGGCAATCCGTTCACCTGGATAGTTACTTTGGAGCCTTGCTTCACTTGATCGATCTGATCTTGTGAGACACTCGCTTCCACTTTCACTGTATCCATGTTGACAATAGTGAGAAGAGGTGCAGCTGGTGAAGCCATCTCGCCCGGATCAATGGAACGACGGGACACAACGCCATCGATTGGCGATTTAATTACGGTGTTGCCGAGAGTGGTTTGAGCCATTGCCAGACTGGAACGCATGCGCTCCACATCAGAAGCGGAGGCGGCAATGCTGTTGCTCGTTGCCCCAGCTTGAGCCAGATCAAGCGCTGCTTTGGCTGCTTCATAACCCGTTCTGCCTTTATCCAAGTCTAATTGTACTTTATCCAGATCAGATTGCGAGACTGCCCCGGCATCGTATAAGGACTTGATGCGGTTGTAGGCTTTTTGCGCAGTGTCGTATCCAGCTTTGGCCTGGTCCACTGTGCTTTTCAATTGGTCAATCTGCTGGGAGCGCGCACCCGCTTTTAGATCGTTCAGTCGCGCTTCGGCTCCGGCAATTCCAGCTTGAGCCTGATTCACCTGCTGAACATAATCATCTGCTTCCAACTGAACCAGCACCTGGCCTTTTTTCACTTTGGTCCCTTCATCAACAGAGACACTGGCTACTTTGCCTGGCAATTTGGAAACGACTTGGATCTCTTGAGCGGCAGCCACTTTCCCATTGGCCATGACACCCGCAGCACCGCCATCCGCTACTTTGAACACTTTAACGGATGGGAGACTTTGTGCCTGCCCGCTGACCGGATCCGAACTGCAACCAGCTAGAGAGACCGACGTGGCAAGAAGTGTAAAAACAACAAACGACTGAATGTATTTATGACTAGCAATATTTTTCATCTGCATGATCACCTTAGTTTCCTTTCAAATGAATTTTGATCACAGCGTTCATTCCACCAAGCAAGTGCGCCCCATTCGAGGAATCGATGGAGATTTTAATCGGAATCCGCTGGGTCACCTTGGTGAAATTCCCGCTTGTATTGGTCGCAGGAAGTAAGGAGAACGTCGAATTGGTTGCTTGACCAATCTCTTTTACTTTTCCAGAGAATTGTTGTCCCGGGAAAGAATCTACAGTGAAATCAACCACTTCGCCTACATGAATCTTGTATAAATCGGTTTCCTCGATGTTGGCGGAGATATACAGATTGTTCTCGTCCATCACCATCGCAACCGCTTGCCCCGGTGATACCACTTCGCCCACCTTGGCCATAGTTTTGATCACCGTTCCGTTAATCGGGGAACGTAAGGAAGCATTCTCCAGGAGATTCCCTGGAATGTTGCTGTTATCTTGCTGACCCACAATTTGATCGGCCAGAACGGTATCTCCCTCTTCCATGGATAAAGAGGTCAGCTTGCCTGCGATTCTAGGCATCACCCGATAGATATCCCCCGTAATCCGGGCATCCTCTGTCTTCACATAGTGAGCTCCTTCGTACCAGTAGTAATAACCGATTCCTCCACCCGCCACTACCATAGCGGTGAGAATCAAGTATAGAACAAGCTTTCTTTTCATGGTTTCTCCTCAACTTTCTTCTCTAATTGATGAATGAGTAATTCCAGAGCTGAAACGATATTGTCTATTTGCTCTTCCGTTAGATCCTGAAACAGACGAGCTGTAAGCTCTTCTTGAAAAAATGGAACCTGTTTCTTTATTTCCTCAATCTTGTCTGTGCGATGAATCCAGACCACACGCCGATCTTCCTCATCTCGCGTGCGATGAACAAGTTGGTCACGTTCTAACCGATCAATGATTCCTGATACGGTACTGTAAGAAAGTTGTACGGCACTGCTAATCTGGCCAATTGTCTTTGGCTCATGGAAAATGGTCCGCAATACCAGAACCTGTGGCATTGTAATCCCTTGCTGCTCAAACTCCCGCGTCGTAATACAAGAAACCACTTTATTTAATCGTCGCAGATAATCACCGAGCAGGATTGATTTGTCCATTCACGCTCCCTCCATTTCATTTCGTACCAGAAAATTTCTCATACGAAATATTATACTCATTAAATTTACAGCGGCAAGAACTTTTTTATCCCATAAAAAAAGTCTCTAATAGAGACATAAAAAAGACGACGCAGTAGGAAATCCTACTGGTCGTCTTTGGTTACTAGACATTCTCCTTAGCTTCTGCTGTAAGATGTTCTCGCAAAGCTTTTCTGAGAATTTTGCCCGTTGTATTCTTCGGTAAATCGGAAACAAACTCTATCATTCTAGGCACTTTGTATTTGGCCATCTTCTCCTCGCAGAATTGAATCAACTCTTCTGAAGTGGTCTCTTCTGACTTGCGGGCGACAAAGGCTTTGACCGCTTCTCCATACTCTTGGTCCGGAACCCCAATCACGGCTACTTCAATCACCGACGGATGCTGATACAGCACTTCTTCCACTTCTCGCGGGTAAACGTTGTAGCCGCCCACCAGGATCAGGTCTTTTTTGCGGTCGACGATGTAGACGTACCCTTCATCATCCATCATCGCCATGTCCCCTGTGAACAACCAGCCGTTTTTCAGCACTTGGGCCGTTGCTTCCGGCATGCCGAGGTAGCCTTTCATCACGTTGGGGCCTTTGACTGCCAGTTCCCCGACTTCCCCTCTGGGAACCTCGTTTCCTTCGTCATCGACAATCTTGTTGCTGACCCCGGCAATTTCTACTCCGACTGAACCTGATTTTCTTGTTCCACCCAGTGGATTAAAGGTGGTAACCGGAGCCGCCTCCGAGAGTCCGTAGCCTTCAAGAACGATCGTTTGATACTTCTCTTCAAATCGGTACAACAATTCCACCGGCATGGACGAACCGCCAGATACGCACAACCGGATACTTTCGAAATCTTGCGCCCGTCCTTCCGGGTATTGAAGCAAGAAGTTGTACATCGTGGGCACACCCGCAAACAAGGTGGCTTTCTCTTCCCGAATGATCTCCAGAACGTGTGCCGGACTGAACTTCGGTATGATGATCACGGCAGCTCCGAGCGCGATTGGCGAATTAAGGCATACCGTCATGCAAAAGACGTGGAAGATCGGGAGCACAGCGACTACACGGTCCTCCTTGGTCAGTTGAAACAACGGATGCAATGCTTCCGCATTGGAGGCCATGTTCTGATGAGTGAGCATCGCCCCTTTTGGATTGCCTGTCGTTCCTGAGGTGTAAAGAATTACAGCCAAATCGTCCGGTGTCGTATCTGGCATGGAAGTCGTTTCACCATGGGAAGCTTCCAGAAGACTTGCAAAGCTGGTTGGACCTTCAACCTCCCCTGTATAAACGACGAATTGTACATGAGGTAATCGTTCTTGCATCGGAGCAATCACCTGTTCCAAGGCGCCAAGGGCTACGACCGCCTGAGCTTCGCAATTGGACAGGATATATTCAATTTCACGTGCCGAAAAGATTGGATTAATCGGAACAACGACCGCACCTGTTCGCAGAATCCCATAGTAAGCGCTTACAAATTCAAGGCTATTTCCAAGCACAAGAGCGACCCGGTCCCCTTTGCGAATTCCACGGGAGATGAGTCCAGCCGCTAACTTGTCAACATGATGATTCAACTGGGCATAGGTTATTTTCTCCTGATTATAGATAATCGCGTCCCGATCTGGATACATGGTTGCGCTTCGTTTTAAATTTTCATTCAAATTCCAGCTCATGGCCATTCCCCCTTGTAAGATCCTTATGTACCAGAGAAATTCGACCTGAATTCCTCATTCACCTTCTATATAATTTAGAATATTAGGAACTCTCTTTACGCAAAACCGTTACGAACAAAAAAGCTGATGTCACCACGACACCAGCCTGAGCTTATTGAACAGTAACCGGAAGCTTCTTAACGCCAAACACAAATGGGCTTGGAATCGGAATCAAGGCTTCCCCTTCCTTCAGGGCAATCTGTTGATAGCGAGAGAGTAAAATCTCCAGCGCAATCTTTCCCTCCAAACGAGCAAGCGGAGCTCCCAGGCAAAAATGAATCCCGAAACCAAAAGAAATATGGGGATTCGGCTTCCGATCCGGGTTAAACACACCCGGATTCTCAAATTTATCTTCATCCCGATTAGCCGAGATCACCCAGTTGATCACCTGAGCTCCCTCTTGAATCTGCTGTTCTCGAATGACCGTATCCTGAGTCGTTACGCGTCCAATCGCTTGGATTGGCGGATAGAATCGGAGGAATTCTTCGACCGCATCCGTAAGTTTATCAGGATGCTTGCGCAATAAATCTTGCAGCTGGATATCCTCCGTCATATATCGAACGGAATTCGCTATCAAGTTGGTAGTTGTTTCATTTCCCGCCACCAGCAGCAAAATGCAAAAGCTAAGCACTTCCTCTTCCCGCAGTTTCTGCCCATCCACTTCTGCCTGCAGCAGCAAAGAGATCAAGTCGTCCTGCTGTTTATTCCCGCGCTCTCGTATAATGTTTTGGAAATAGGCTGCCAGCTTGCCAATGGTTTGCTCCCGTTCCTTGAGAATCGCTTCATACGCTTCGTCCGTGTTCACTTCAGGTCCTTTGACCAGTACATCAGACCATTCCTTAAACAACATCCGATCGTTGGAAGGAATGCCAAGCATCTCCGCAATGACGATCACCGGGAGCGGTCCAGCCAGATCGCGGACGATATCCAGTTGATTGCTTGCTTTTACATCTTCCAAGAGTTCATTGGTGATGTCTATGATTCGTGGAGTGAGGTCATTTACTTTTTTAGGAGTGAACGCCTTGTTTACGAGGCTACGCATTTGGCTGTGCTTTGGCGGATCCATTGTTAATAAGCTTTCTACTTTCTCCGCTATCGCTCGTTTTGAAGAGAAAACCGTGGTATTTTTTAAGATGGAGTGAACATCCTCATAGTGAAACACATCCCAGCAATCCCGGTCTGGGTCGTATCGAACGGGAGTCGCGCGCCTCAGCTGCTCCATAACCTGGAACGGAGAAAGCCGCTTTTCAACCGTATCCAGCTCTTTCATTGGGATAATGTTTGCGTAACGTTGTGGCGCCTGTTGTGCCATCAGCCATTCTCCCCCTATTTTGACCAAGTAACAAATTCCAGCTTATCTTAACCGAGAGTCTGTTTTTTTATCGAAAAGAAAAGGACCATCCTTCACGGATAGCCCTTTTCATCGTTATTCACACTTGGCAATATTGACCTTTCCCGAGAAGAAGACCGCCCCTCCGCCCATGTCGGCGATTCGGTCAGGGGTCAGCGAATTAAGCAGCCACTTGGCTCCCGGTTTGTCCGCCCACAATCCTTGGCTGACAGCAACTCCCGGCAAGACATCTTCCCCGATCACCACGGTCATCTCGCATTCTCCCCGATCATTCCAGACTCTGACCAGCTCTTTGTCGACGATTCCAAGTCTTGCCGCGTCTGTACGATTCATGTGAATTTTCGGTACCTTTTCCATCTGGACGTGCTTGTCGGTATTAGAGAAGGTGGAGTTTAGGAAATTATGATTCGGTGCCGGAATGAACCAGAATTCATGCTGCTCGTCTTGTACAAGCGGTAAATAGATTGGCAGCGGATGATATCCCTTCTGCGCCATGGTCTCGCTGTACAGCTCGATTTTGCCGCTTGGAGTGGGCAGTTTGCCTGGAAGAAGCGGAATCGCTTTGGCCTTCTGGAACTTGTTCTCGACAAGTCCTTCGAACGTAATTCCTTCCAGACGGGGATTACGCGGATGATCCAGCGCCTGCCGAATCAGCTCTTCTTCTGAATCGCGCAGGGCCTGTTCCGTATATCCCATCGCTTGCGCCAATAAGCGAAATACTTCCGTATTGGACTTGGACTCTGCATAAGGCGGAAGTACTGGCAGTTGTATTTGCGCGTATTGATGCCAATAAGAACGATAGAAGTCCATGTTTTCAAATGAAGAAGTGGCAGGCAACACAATATCCGCGTAAACGGCCGTCTCGGTCAAAAAGAGATCATGTACGACCGTAAACAAATCTTCCCGCGCAAGCCCTTGTCTAACCTTATTGGCACGAGGCGCTACAACCGCAGGATTCGTGTTATACACATAGAGAGATCGGATTGGCTCTTCCAGCTCCAACAATGCCTTGCCAAGCTGAATCATGTTAATACTTCGCGTGTTTGGGTTTTCGAGCAGATCAGGACGTTGAGCCGCCTCGGAATTGCACTCCAAATAGCTGCCGTTTGATTTGATCGCTCCGCCGCCCTTTAGCGACCACTGACCTGTAAGCGCAGGCAGACAGCTAATCGCGCGAGTAGACATCCCGCCGTTGTCATGATGCTGCAAGCCGTTTCCGATACGGATAAAAGCTGGTGTCGTATTGGCGTACATCCGCGCCAAACGAAGCAAATCCTCGACCGGGACTCCCGTAATTCTGGAGACTCGCTCGGGGGTATACGGTTTGACATGTTCCCGTAATTCTTCATGTCCCACCGTATACTCTTGCAGAAACACCTCATCCACTAAATTCTCGGCAAACAAGATATGCATCAAGCCAAGTGCCAGCGCCCCGTCTGTTCCTGGCAGAATTGGGATGAACCAGTCTGCCCAGCGTCCTGTCTGGTTCTTATGAACGTCAATGACGATAATCTTGGCGCCGTTTTTGCGAGCCTGCTCCGCCAGTACCACCTGATGCATATTGGTACTGACTGCATTAATTCCCCAGAAAATAAACAACTTCGTGTGAACCGTCTCTTCCGGGTCTATCCCGAGATTGGCCCCCATCGTAAACTTATAACCGGTTGTTCCGGCTGATTGACAAATCGTCCGCTCCAGCCTGCTTGCTCCCATGCGATGAAAGAAACGGCGATCCATTCCTTCCGTCCCAACCAACCCCATATTGCCATAAAAGCTGTAAGGCAGGATGGCTTCAGGACCATGCTCGGCGATTAACTGCTTCCACTTGGAGGTAATGGTTTCAATGGCTTCCTCCCAGCTGATGCGTTCAAATCGCCCTTCACCCTTGGCTCCTACTCGTTTCATCGGATATTGCAGGCGCTTTGGACTATGCACTCGTTCTGCCATATGACGAACCTTATTGCAGATAGCTCCCTTGGTGATGGGGTGGGACTGATCGCCCTGTACTCTGACAATCTTACCGTCTTGCTTATGAAGCAACAGACCGCACTGATCCGGACAATCCAGCGGACAGACTGCCGGAAAAACACCTGTTTCCTGTTTCGTAAAGGATGACATAGGGAACTCCTTTCGACTCATCGGATGATTCCCATTAATAGCACCTTGCCGAATGTTCGTCAATTGCTTTTCTTATTATTTTACTTCAAGCTTCCGTTCAAAAATTTGATGGATCTCTGGGGTGGTCACATGAATGGTGATATTATACGTGCCCGCTTCCGCAAAAGTTGGGCTGACCGTGAACGTCCCATCCAATTGCATGATAGCGTCCATCAGCTTTCTCTTTGAGTCTTTCTTGGAGATTTCCACTTGTACCATTCCGTCCTTAATTGGTTCAATCCCTTTAAACGAAACGCTCAACGTGCAATCTTCCTTCGCTTTTGGCTCTGCGGGATCGCTCGTTAATACCACGTTCTGGTCAGAGAGTTCTATCGGTTTCGTTCCTAGGCCGCAACCAGCCATGAAAGTGCCGAGTAAAATCATCATGACGACAAGTAGAATTGATCGTTGCATACAAGCGCTCCTTCTTCCTTTATTGATTTTGTTTACTTTTTCGCAAATCGGTAAATGCGCTGTTCAACCCGCCCGAAGCATATTTATCCATAAAATACTCAAGTGTATTGTGATCCAAAATCTTACCGCGATCAAGAAAAATGACGTGATCGGCTACTGTTTCTGCTAATTGCAAGTGATGAGTGGAGAAGATGATTGTTTGCCCAGCTTTTTTCAACTGAAGAATTTGAGCGGCCAATTCATCCATCCAGTAGGGATCAAGTCCATTCGTCGGCTCATCAAGCACGAGCAAAGAAGGCGTAGACAAATTGGATTGGGCAAACAAGAGACGTTGTCGCATTCCTTTGGAAAATGTAGACACATTCTTATTTCTTACGTTGTACAAACCTACATCATGCAAAGTCTGTATCACCTTGTCTTTGGAAACTCCGCGAAGTGACGCATAGAACATCAACGTCTCCTGTGCGGAAAGCGCGCTTCCAAACTGAAAATCATCAGGCATATACCCGATCTTATTAGCGTACAGCTTGCGATTTTTTTTACGCTCCAGGCCGTCTACCAGAATGTGTCCCGAGGAAGGCTGAGTGATTCCGACAATCATTTGGAGCATCGTACTTTTACCCGCGCCATTTCCTCCGCACAAAGCCATGACCTGTCCCTTCTGTAAAGAGAAGCTGACGGTTTCTAGGATGGTCTGTTTCTGAATCTGTTTGGAAATATCCTCAACATGCAGGACTTCATTCGTCACGGTAACGGCTCCTCTCCCAGCGTAAAATGGAACTTCCTACATACACGCCAATCCAGCTAACGCAAACCAGTAAAAAGACAGGCGTTCCCATCGGAGCTTTGATCCATTCCACCCACTGATAGTATTCGGGACCAAGTACGGAGCCGCCTCCCAATTTTACGACCATAAACAAACGGATTAATTCCGCCGGATTGAGAAAAGTAACCATGACCAGTATCGGTTTGATCCAAAGGTATGGCGCAATAGATAATGTGGAGATCAGCAGGGTTTGCCAGCCCAGAATCAGGAGAAACCACACGCCTACCCCTATGGTTAACGCCTGCCATCTATTTTTGGACAAAGACCCGATCAGAATGGCCAGCCCGAGAAATAAGAGGACGAGGCACACCGTAAATACGAAAAAGAGCAGCAGCATATCACTCGTAAATGCTTTCCCGATCAGAGCGCCGATGACACCAGCCAATCCGTAGCCGAAGCTGACTATGGAAACAAGCACCCCGCACAAGCCGATGTATTTCCCCCATAAAAAAGAGGAGCTGCTTAAGGCATACGTGGACAAGAGCCGCCAGTTACCGTCCTCCTTCTCAGCCGTTACAGAAAATGAACCGAGCAATAGAGTTAAAAGAGGAACCAGATATAAGATAAGATTCAACATGGTTCCAGTCGTACTGGTATAGCCCGTGATCTGAACCTGTGATTGAATGACCAACAAGGCCAGCGTAAAAAAAGAAAACAGAGCAAGAAATGAATAAGACCATGGATTACGGAATCCCAGTCTCATTTCTCGTTTGGCCACACTCCATAGATACATGGTCGTTCACTCCCCCTCCGATTATTTATGGCTCGAATGATTTGCCGGTTGTTGACCCATATTCATATTATTGTTATTCATATTCATATTGCCCATGGAATCTTTGTTTCGGTCCCACATATGCTTTTCCAAATCAGCAGCCGTCATGATCTTGCCTTTTTTCTGCTCGTCTACAAACTTCTGCGCTTCTTGACTATCTTTGAACGAGTAAATGCCATAAGCCATTGGTGTTGGGAATGTAGGATCATACGCATAGGTCGCTTCTTCTTCCTTCAACCATTGATTCGAATAATAATCTCTTACGTACATGACATCAACTTCTTCAGATGCATGCTGTTTCTTCCATTCATTCATGCAGCCAATATCGTCAAACTTATAGACTTGCCCGTTCTTTAAAATCATCTCTGTGGCGCTTGAATTGTTCGCTACTTGCATGTTGCATTCCTGACATTTATCCGCTTCTTCATTGATATCTACAGGAGCTGCAGCTTGTTTCCCGCAGCCTGTCAAGCCTAGCATCATGATCGTGGCGAATACTACTAATCCTTTTTTCATCTTGTTTTCCTCCCAAAAAGTAGATAGAGTACGCAGCTTGATACAAACAGAAGCATACTGACGAATACGCTATAGGTAACGGTTTGTCCCTTGTCGTTGTCGGTCATCCCCGCAGTAGATGGTTTCATTAGCGGAGCCGGGTCTGTCATCCCCTGGCTTTGGTCTGTATAAAGCAACCCTTCCAGAAAAACTGTGCCGGGTGCATGAAAAAACATTTGGTACGCAGGATTGCGCGTTGCAAGCTTCAGGAAAAACGGACTAATGTGATAAGGAAGATCGCTTTCGTTGGTGCCAGACAGCGAAAGCCCTTGAAAATCATCCCAATAATTGTGGTTGACCTGATTGCTCGAACTATCCATGGACTCCACCTGTGTGACATTCGCAAGCCAATCGTTTTGTACGATCTGGTTATTTGCCGAGCCTTTCATTTGCAGTCCAATGAAGTTACGAACCACCTGATTTTTGACCAGTTTGTTGTCCGATGATTTTTCCACATAAATACCCACGCGGTTCCCGTCCATCACATTGTCCCGAATGAGTGAATGATTCACTTCGAACAGAAGAAGACCCTGTGAATTGACGTTCTCGCTTTGTTTGCGAAATTGATTGTGCACAACAGTCGCGTTATCAGCACCCATTACCATCGCTCCGGTCACATTCTGATCTCCCCTGTTGCCCTCAAGGATCGGACGAGCTGAATACATGAAGTGGTAGCCATATCGGGAGCGATTGACCTGATTATCTACCACACGATTGTCATCACTGCTTTCGAGGTAGATTCCGTCGTGCATACTGGATATTTGGCAGTTGCTGATCTCGTTGCGATGAGATTCAAGCAAATCGATCCCATTCCCTCTCTGTGATAATCGACTCTGCTCATTCGTACCGTCCCATAATCCTCGGATGACCACCTGTTTGATCTGATTATCCTGGGACTGCCTCAAGAAAATCCCACTCCCCGACGTCTCGATCGTGATTTGTTGAAGTGTGTTGTGCTTTCCTTGGATGAGAATCGTCGGATCTTTTTTAGAGAGATGAGCAGCCTGTATGTGTATTCCTTCCAAATAGACTTGGTCGGATTTGACTGTTAGAGCGGGCCCCTTGCCGTCATGCGCAATAGTTGCGCGTTCGCCTTTAAGCTTGATCGGTTTGGTAATCATTATGGGAGCCTGGTAGATTCCTGGCGGTATGTTCAGCGTACCACCCGATGGCGTTCGGTCGATCAGCTGCTGCAGATTATTAGAAGATTGCCCCTTCGCCAAGGCTGTTTCATGGAAGCTGGCAAGTATGAACACAACGAGCAGAAGTACATATAGGAGCGGCTTGCGCATACCTGATTTTTACCCCTCTCACAAAACCGTTTACTTTTAACTTATGGCATTATAACAAAGTGTTTTAAATGAAAAATATGACCCATTTGGGCTATATCATGGGTAAATCTGTGAACAAAACGACACAAACACGAAAAGACTTCGTCCCTTTACGCTCTGTGGAAGTTCGCATGGATGTTAAATAGTCCGCTCACTACCTCCGAAAGGGGAACCGCCAAACGCTTCGCACCCCTACGGGGTTGGGTGGCCGTTCGGATCCCTTTCTCCGTTAGTTCCCTAGGAATCACTTCCAAGGAGACTAAAAGTGGACGAAGTCTTTTCTCAGCGGGCTTACGCGAAAGGAAGGAATGTTTAATCACTTTACCTCTGTAAAGAGATTAAACATTCCGACTGCGTCTCTTTTCAAATAGCCCATCTAGGCTATAGCGGTATTGATTGATTCATGTAATCTTATACTATAGTTAACACAAGAATTTTATTAGGGGAATTTATGAATCGAACTATACGGGTAATCCACCGAATCACCGGAATGATTGGTTCTGTCATTGTTTTAGTGATGGCGCTCACGGGAATTCTATTGAACCATCGATCCATCATTGGCTACAGCTCAGAAACATCGATGAAGCTGCAGAAGGTAATCTTCGGTATCCATTCTGGGACAATCGGTAATCTTTCTGTGATTTGGATAACGGACATCGGGGCGATTTGTATGATCGTCCTCAGTTTAACAGGTATTTTCATATGGTTTAAAAGCAAGCCTGCTCCGGGATCCACGATGATAAAAGGTATGAAAAGGAGAAATGAATAATGAAAATGAATCGCCTTCTCAGTGTTTCACTCATCTTGCTTTTGGGGTTGGGACAAGCAGGTTGTGGATCACAACAACCTAGCACCCCGCAAGCATCTCCTGAGCATCAAGAGCAATCCAATCAGTCAAATATACCAAGTAGCAGCCAATTTGGAAAGGCGATTCAAGATGAATTGAATGGTCTTGCCAGCATTGAATCCGATATTGCGAAAGGTGACATCGACAGCGCAAGTAAAACGTTCGAAACAATTCATGAAGAATATCACGCGAGTGTTCTTCCCCCGATCAAAGAGAAAAACGCAAAATTATCGGAGGATATGCATACGAAGTTTGACTCATTAGATGATGCGATTGGAAGTAAAGATAAAGACAAAATCTTGAAAGCCATCAAAGTGAATAGAGAGAGTCTGAAGCAAGCCTCTAAGGAAATGGGCATCTCCATTCAATAGTCGAAAAGGTTACAATCGGTACACCCTGACGCCGATTGTAACCTTTTTTCGTAGGAGTCGACTTTTGAACTGGAACGACAATCTAATAGAGTGAGAAAAAGGGTACCCACTTCGAGTGGGTACCCTTTTTTCATAATATTGGAATGTTCCTTCCATTCGCGAAAGCCCGCTAAAGAAAAGACATCGTCCACTCTCGTCTCATTTTAAGCGAAACCTAGCGTAGAGAGCATAAGAAGGAAAAGAGTCGGCATTCTTTACATCAGACTGAGAAACGAAGTGATTTTCTTGTCGACTCCCTTCCGTAGTGAACGCAGCGGACAGCAGATGCTACATGCGAGCTTAAACAGAGCGTAAGGGGACGAAGTCTTTTCTTACTATTTTTTATTGGAGTATTCCTGTTCACTCGGCTTGCGATGATGAACAGGCTTGGCTTGCTTCACTTCAGAACCATCCGGGCGATACAAGCGGTCTTCCTCATAACGCCAAACCTCGCCCTCAGGCGTCGTAAACGTCATGATGTCTTTCTTGTCATCATACTGGATGTCGTCAACCTTCAAATTCCCAAGCGGGATCTGGCTGATTCCGTATGCGGCATCAAACTTGTAGACTTCTGTTCGCTCACCATTGTGGAACTGGATATACAGGAACTCCATATAAGGAGAGAAGAACGTCTTCTCAACCTCTCGATTCGACGCGCTCCAAGTTGATATTTTGGCCGGTTTGTCTCCGTCCGCGTGAAGCAAATATCCGGTGAGATTTTTACCTTCAACGAAATAGACTAACGCGTTGGATTCACCAAGCCACTTCATATATTTCACTTCGCCAACTTTTTTGCGGAAGCTTTCTTCGTTTCCTTTTAAAACGACCAACTCGTTGTCCGCTGTCGTGTAGGCCGCGTACTTATTATCTCCGCTATATTCCGTTTGAACGGCCTCCGCCGGTACTTCCGGCCGAGTCACCGTTGATTCTTGTCCCGACTTGACCGAGGCAAGCGCTTCTAACGCAGGAGCTTTCAAGAATTGATCAATCCCGAACAGGACTAGCAACTGAACCAAAGTAAGGCAAACAAAAAGTGTCATCCATCTCTTTACTATCTTCTTAGAAGATCGTGTTGTCTTTTTCTGTCCCCTCATTATGGCTTCACCCCATCTACTACGAAGCTCGTGGCAACATAACGCTCTCCCAGAGGATTCGACGGTGTCACGAGGAATTCTCCTTTGTAGTACAATTCCGAGCTATAGCCCCCGTCCAGGTTGGCTGCAACGTCTGCTCCGTTTTGCAGCAGCACCTCTTCACAATCCAGCAGGGAAGCACCGATTCCTTGATTTCCGCGACCTGAGAGCGCCAATAAAAGGATGGCGCCGTCTTTTCGCTGTCCAATTGCGGAACGAGGGGCAACTCCCCATGAACCGTCTGATTCCTTCAGATACGGTTGACCGTCACGAATCAGTTCCGGACCAAATGAAATCGCGTCCGTGATACCCAATTGCTGCAATTCCGAATAGGTGTATTTGCCAATCACCAGTGCGCCTTCCTTGGTCATCCCAATCACTGGTTGTTCCGACTGCTGATCTCCACTAACGTATTTCCCGCGTGAGATGGTTATTCCAAGCGGCGACCCGCCTGTCCCACGTCCTTTGATATCAAAGAACCCGCCACCATTGATCCCAGCGACCGCATTCGCGTCCTTCACCATCTCACTTACGGTTTGACCTACGCTGTTAATCTCTTTGGTAACAGCGACATGAACCCGTTTGGGATCGTTAATAATAAGGAGACTTCCCGAGTATTTGGCTGTTTTGATCGGAACAACCTCAATCCCTGTATCATTAATTGCCGAGAAGTTACCCGCAGACATACTCCCCTTGCCCATCGAGTCCAATCCGACAGGTCGATACTTGGCCAAAGTTTCGGCAGAGTAAAACGGTTCAATAAGAAACGGATGCTGACTGGTAAGGATAGCGCCAATGACGGTGCTTCGAAGATTTTCGAACGGACCGTATAATACCAATGCAGCAGTTGATATAAAAGTGTATACAAGTAAAGCCCCAATGATCCATAATGCGCGAACCCAGCGGAGCGATCTTTTTTTGGTGTGATGCATCGCTGATCGAGTAAACTCTTGTTCCCGAGATAACATTTTCCTGAATCAACTCCTTTTACAACCACATCTGTCGATATTGATCTGAGGGTACAAAATGTAAGAAAAGAGGCAGTCCTCCGCCTCTTTCGTTTTAATTTCTATAACTTTACAAGTTTGCTAGAATATTCCAAATTTCTTCCCAATTGAAATGAATCAACCAAAAAATTCTCTCCATCGGTTATTGTAACTGAAATTACGTTCTAGTCAAGGGTTAAAAATGGATTGCCAAAACTCCCCGTTCACATTGACTTCATCTTTTAAGGAATCCAAAGGAATGGTGAACGTGATGAATCCTGCGGCGTAAGGGCCAATTTCATATGGATAGAAATAAATGTTGAGTGTATTTCCGTCTATATAAAAGTGATTTTCAAATTCGGTCTGTTCAAAATTCTGTAAAACTTCCGGGAATACTCCCATGCCCTCTCCCTTGGTTTTTATTTGCTCCCGAATCATTTCGTTAAGCTTCTTCTTATAGGAACTTCCTGATCGAAAAAGGTCGTCAAGCTTAAATTTCTCTCCTGTTCTCAGATTGATATGCGTGTATTCGAGTCCTGGCATCCCGTGTGCCGCTCCAAACGGATAAACATAGGAGGTCGTGCTGATCACCAGTAAATTCTTCTTGTACATTTCCACTGAGAAATCGAAGCTGATGTCCTCACTGTTAAAATCACTATCAGTCACAGCACTCTGGTGTTTCATCATGTCGTTGATTTTTTGTTGTACGCGCTGGTCTTTCATCCCTTGGAGAACGGGATAATAAGCCAAATAGTTACGGTGAGGGCGAACTTTCGCTTCAGCAACCTTCAAGCCTGAACCGAGGTCATACGAACGAGTGTCTTTCCAAATGATCGAGCCATCTCGTCGCAAATATTGAAGTCTGTTATCAATCGTCGCCGTAATCACGTTCCCTTGAATAGAGACTGATCCGATTCCAGCAATTGTGGGGAGATTCTCTACCTTTTTGCCATGCTGATCGATGAAAAATGTAGAGGTTCCTGTCGAGGCAACCGCATACTCTCCTTCAAATGGCTCCATGCTGTCATACACAAAACCAGTTAGGAATTGACCTTGAGAATTCACAATAGCGTAATGCTCAGGACCACCTGGAGGATAATCTAAGGATTCGTCCCCTTTGCCCACGGCCCACCTTCCATTATGCAAGCTGTTGATAGAGGTGTAGGTGGCGGGAACAACCATTTTTCCTTGGAAATTGATCAGTCCGGTATGATTCGGTTGATCTGTGTATGTCACAACAGCCAATCCATCTTGAATTTCTCCGATGTATACCTGACCAGCTGTGTAAGGCAGCGTTCTTAACACCTTGCCCTGCTTGTTAATGACCACATACCGCTTATCGGACAAAGTCACGATTGCTTCCCCTTTGCTAAAAGAAGTCGCAAACGAATACTGCGGTTGAATCATGACGCGCCCCTTGGAATCGAGATAGCCGTAATGATCGTTCTTTTGAAAAACGGCCATGTCTTCTGCTGGTTCTTCCGGTAATCCTTGCGTTTGGAGAAGTGTTTGACCATTTCTGGTTACCAATTTGGTCTCATGCGCTGTCTGCACAATAAAAACATCAGGTGTCCATTTTTTCAGATAGCTGTACTCCGGTTTCCAGACATAGTGACCGGTCACGTCAATCAATCCGTACTTGACTTCCTCACCCTCAGAAACTCCTACGATGGCAGTACCTTTCTCATCAAATGGCTCAGCCGTGGTATACGCTGGTTTGATCTTTTCCTTGCCATCCTGATCCAAATAACCCCATAATTGATCGCCATCCAATTGGATTCGATCGAAAGGCAGGAGGCGCTCTGCAGATTGCGCATGAGCAATTCCACCAACCATAACAAATAACAGTAAAAACAGGAACATTCTCAAAAAACTACGCATTCGCAACATACGAACAAGCCTCCTTCATTAAACAGTCAACCATCTTCCCTGTGATCGCAAGACCTCTTCAATTGGCAGTTCATACAACCCATCTACTCCAACGAGCTTGACTCGGAAATAGAGGCTTCTCAGGAAGCTTTTCGTGTTCACTTGTCTGATCCGAAGTGTATAACCGCTGCCTTCCAGGTCCGCTAAACTGCGAACCCATGCGTTCATTTCTTCGGGGGTTACAAGGTTTCTTTGCCACACACGAATTGCCACTTTAACCATTCGTTCATCTTCTTCATCGGTATACATGCTTTGCGGTGTGGTTACCGTGGAGCGAACAAGTTTGAGGATCGTATGCAAGTCTTCCTTTTCCAGTTCATTCGCTTGAGCAAGTTCAGCTAACGCATCGGCTCCATGAGCAACAGCATGCGCCCATCCCTTGCCCTCCACATAACCACGCAAATCTTTTTCGGCTTGGAGATAGTTGAATACCTTCGTCTTGATTTCATGAACCTGTTCCTTCGTCAGGAATGGCTGGTTTCTGTGGCGAATGAGCAGGACGGGAATCTGCAGCACGGAAAAAGAGCGTGTAAACACCGAATCGGTCCCATTCTCCCCTATTTGATAGAAAAGATGCTGATCGTCCAGAATGATTGAGACCAGCCTGGATAATTCCTCATCAGTAAGCACCCCATCCTGAATCCACTGAGATAGGATGGAATAGATCAGATCATCGCGAAGCTCGTCATCAAGTGAACCGATTTGCGCCACCATCTGGATAACCCATTCAAATATATGTGGAGGGGCTTGATAATTATTCTGTTGGATCGAGATCAACTGCTCCTTGAGACTGGTCATTCTGCATTTCTCCTTTTGCTTTAATACCTCCACTATATTCCATATAATAGAAATAAACCAGATAAATGATGGCTTCCACCATCACTTGAAAGGACGTTAGAACGATGAATTTCACTCCATTACATGGAAAGCGAATCTCTTTAATTCCTTTAGAAATTGCACACGCCGAATCATTATTACAATGCTCAGAATTCCCTGAAATTTGGGAACACCTCCCATCAAAGCCCCAAACGGTTGCCGAAATGCAAAGCTTCATTCAGACAGCGATTTCAGCAAGGGACACCGGAGAAGAATTTCCCTATGCCGTATTTGATAACGAACGGAACCAAATCGTTGGGACGACTCGTTATTTAAGGATTTCGCCTGTCCATAAAAATTTGAATATTGGCTGGACATGGTATACCCCCCAGGTTTGGCGAACATCCGTCAACACGGAATGCAAATATTTGTTGCTGCAGCATGCGTTTGAGGTATGGGGAGCCGTTCGTGTTGAAATAATTGCCGCATTGACGAACATCCGATCACAAAGAGCGATTGAGCGGCTGGGAGCCAAAAAGGAAGGCATTCTCAGGAAAAAATACGATGAATCGGATTATGTCGTGTACAGTATCATTGATGAAGAATGGCAGGATGTCAAAAATCGTTTTCAGGCGCTTTTGCAATACTCCCGAGATTAGGGTTATCAGGGAAAAAAAACGTCCTGGAGTGATCTCTATGAGAACATAATTGGATGGTTCGAGAAGAGTGGTTCCAATGGTGTGAGGACGTCCCGCTAATGGAAGCATCGTTACACACGCTTGGGGGTGAAGTCATTCGCCACGTGATTGCACATGAAAACCATCATATTGGACAATTATCCATCTGGGCTAGAGAAGTGGGAAAGCAGCCCGTTTCAGCCAATTTAATCAGAAAAGGCCTCATTCACACTCTTCCAAAAGACTGATCACAGCATGACGTGGGCTTGGTAGAGCTTCGGATTTCCGATCTCGATAGGAAACAGGCCACTCTCTGAACGTTGCCTCAGCAGCATCAGAAGGTGGCCTCTTTGATTATTGCTTATTGCTTAACCGTTACGGTAATGAAAATAGTCTTCTCTTGATACTTCGCCTGGATGGTGGCTGTGCCAGGGGCTACTGCGGTAATCACTCCATTTTTCACGGTTGCGATCTGCTCATTACTTGTCTGCCACTCCGCTTTGTCAGTAACAATTGCTTTGCTTCTGTCCTGGTAAAAGGCCGTCAGCTTGATTTCCTGTGTTTTGCCCACCGCCAGGTTAACGTTTCGTTTGTTAACGGCCAATCGTGTTACTTTCTTGGCATCGGTTACTTCCACGTTCAGCTTCGCATCTTTCCCACCGTATGAAACGGTGATCGTCGTTTTTCCTGGCGCAATTGCCTGTAATTTTCCATCTTCGACTGTCAGTACGTCTGTGTTGTCCGACGTCCAGGTTGCTTCTTGGGTGACGTCTTCTGTGGTTCTGTTAGACAGCTTGGCTTTTGCCACCAGGTCCTTCGTCTCCGCTACTTCCAATGTCAGCTTATTCGCAGGGAGCAGCAGTTCCTTTACTTCCCATTTGGAGACGGTGGCGAGGATATTCGCCGTTTGGCCGCCATACTTGACCTTAATGGTCGCTTTTCCCTCTTTTTTGCCCGCCTTGATTGAACCTGATTTTACTGTAGCGATTTCTGAAGAGCTACTTGAGTATTGGATGTTTGGATCCTTCGTGATTTCTTGTTCCCGTCCGCCCTCATAGACAGCGTAGACAGAGAACTTCTCGGAGGCTTTTGGTTTCAATCTGACGTGCTTGACTGTTTTTAATTTGATTAGCCTGTCGCCCTTTGCCGCAACGTATAGGGTGCAACTAGCGGTGTAGCTTCCATCTATCGTCGTTACGGTGATCGTGGTTTGACCTGGGGCAACCGGTTTTACTTCCCCATTCTGATCAACGGTCGCCACTTCCGGATTGCTGCTGGTCCATTTTACTTGCTGGTTGGTAGCGTTGCTCGGTGTAATCATGACCTGCAATCGCGCGCCGGAATCACCAACATTAAGGGATAAGCTCTCCAGATTCAATCGAATTCCTGTCACCGGATTGGACGGAGACGGCGGGTAGTATGGAGGTGGCGAGTTGATTATGACAACCTGGGCAGTTGTTGTGGTTGATTCGTACCCAGCTCGATCCTGTGTTTTCGCTTCGATCTGAGTGGATCCAGGAGCACGAATCGTGACTGATGTCGAATAATCCGTCCACGGCCCCCACGTTCCACTTCCTTGTCGGGTCCGGTATTGCGATTTCAAGACTCCTGAGGTGGCATCCGTTCCGTCTATAATGCGGAAGGTAACCGCTTGACTCGTTTCGGTACCTGATGTGTAACCAGCTGGCGAGGTGAACTGCAAGGTTGGAGCTGTTGGCGGAGTCTTGTCGATGATGATCTTTGCCGGGTAATGAGTGACCTGTACTTTCCCAAAAGCGCTGCCGTTGTAAACTGCTAAGCTCGGATAGACGCCCTCAGGCAGTTTGTTATCCACGACATCCCAAGTCAGCGTGAAGTTGTCCGTCTCTGGCTCTGTTGTGAATTCCCCTCGTGGAATAGAAAAATCCTGATAGCTATTTCCACTAAATTCCATATAACCTCTAAACGGATCTCCATCTACGTCCCATGCTTTCCCTGAAATCGTGATCGTGCGGTTGCCTTCTCGATCGGAGACAATTTGATCATGTGCGTTCGGGAACGAAAAATTGGTCGCATGGTTTATGTAAACCGTTGCTTCGACCCAGTCTGACATATTCTCTGCTTTGTCTCTCGTTGCAGCCCGAATGAATGTAAAGCCAATATCTTTAATGGTTACCGGGCCCGTATAATTGATCCACGGCCCCCATGTAAAATCCGGCCCTCCAATTTGATAGGCATATCCCTTCACACCAGAGTCATCATCCGTTCCACCCTCGATAGTGAAAGTGACATTCTGATCCGTTTGTTTGCCGGATGTATAGCCTGGGGGTGAAGTGAACTGGATAGTAGGTTTCGTTGGCGATGTGACATCGAACCAAATTTCACCGGCATATATTGCCTGACTCTCGCCGCCATTGGAATCAGTAGCAACAAACGCTACGTCCTTGTTCAATCCTTGTTGAGGACGAATAGGGGCGTCATACACATCCCAACTCATGGTAAAGTTATCGGAATCAGGCAAAGAAGTTGGTGGCGAGGAAACGATAACCGATTTCTCTACACCGCCAATTTTCGCTGTGATCAAAACAGGGGCTCCGTCAGGATGGGATACTTTTCCGGTGATGGTTACAGTATTGTGGCCCATCCATCCACCTGCATACAAATCGGCATTAGGATTGGTGAGTGTGATCGTCGGTAGCGATGAAGGCGTAATAATCACTTCAGCGTTTGCCGCAGTTGATTCGTTCCCCGCTTGATCGATCGTGATCGCTTCAATCTGCGTGGTTCCTGCTGTTCTGATGGTGACTTTTTTTTCAAAGCCAATCCAGTCTCCCCAGGGTTCATTGTCTGTTTTGAGTCTATATTGACTTCTCAGTGTACCGGATGAATGATCAGAACCATCTACCACATCAAAAGAAACAGGCTGCTTAGTGCTGCTCCCTGAGACGAAGCCCTCCGGAGATCTGAATTGAATCGTCGGTATACCTGGCGCGGTCTTGTCCACGCTTATAACCCCGACATACGTTGCGCTTGATCTTCCCGATTTCCCATCATCCGCTACGATAGATAACCCCGGAATTTCACCTTCTGTCAAGTTGTCATTAACGACGTCCCACGATAGGAAAAAATTATCCGATTCGGCAATTGGGGGTGCTTGATGCACAACCATCTTTTTCGTGACCCCGCCGATTGTCGCGCTTACCGTGACGTCATCACCATCCTCATCTGATACCATTCCGGTGATGGAGATGGTGGTGTGGTCAATTACTGCTGAAGCGAATTGGTCAAGGGTAGCATCCGTAATCGAGATCACTGGATCATGATTTACTTCATTCACAGTAAAAGCTGAAGCTTTGCCTGTTACGCTTAGGCTTATTAGCAATAACAGGAGAAGGCAGATGCGCATTTCCGCAATTTTCATTCTTTTCACGAAGTGCACCTCGCTTTGTTTTCTTTTTTAATAGATTTTCAACTGATCCGCCACTTTTCTCTTCACAATCCTAGCAAAATCGACAAATAAAAAAACCTAACCAAAGTTAGGTTTTCTAGTAAATATGTAGGAAACATTCTATTCTCAATCCATTTACAGTTTATAGAGTTTACTAGAAGAAGTTCGCTCACGAACCGTGATGCTGTTGGCAATGAGGAATTGAGCCGTATAGTAGGTGATCATGACACCATATCCCCCTAACCACGGCATCGGGGTCACAAACATATTCCAGGCAAGCAGCGAATCAGAAATGAAAAAGAGTACGGCACCTGCGATGGCTAATTTGTTCCTGCTGATAACTGAGCTGAAGATCATACTGGATATCACGACAACATAGAGAACCACTGGTATCCATAGCTTGTCGTAAGCCTTCCCATTGTCAGCAAACATGCTGGTATGTAGCTCGTTCAAGAAAAAGACAGCATAAATTACGATAGGGATCAGAACAAACAATTGAGCAGGCTTAAACTTCCATTGCGTCATAAACGCAAAAAAGTAAACGACATGGGCCATGAGAAACGAAAACAAACCAACGATAAACGGCTGGTTGCCCTTACTCAACAACATGATATCTCCCACGATTGAGCATATCAGCCCAATGATAATTAAGCGTTTATATTTGGGAGAATCACTACCGCTACCTACCTTTGCTGCAAACCAAATGATGAAAAGCATGGTTAACGGCTTAAGAATCCAACGGAATAACAGCTGATCAAAGCCCAATGCGAACAGATATCCAAGACCTGATAGAATAATCGCGGCTACTAACCATTTTCGATTCAAGCTCATTCCCCCTCCTAGATAAAAATGTTCTTATATGATTTTACTATTCCTTATCGCAAAAAAAACCCAACCAAGGTTAGGTTTTTTTGGACTGGTATTGTTTTTCTATCATTTTAATACCGTAACTTTAATCGTAACTTTCTTCCCCTTGTAGCTTGCTTGAATCGTCGCTGTGCCAGGGGCAACGGCAGTGATCATACCTTCTTTTACCGTCGCGATCTGTTCATCACTTGTCGTCCACTCTGCTTTGTCTGTAACCACCGCTTTGGTTTGGTCTTGGTAGTAAGCAGTCAGTTTAATCTGCTGCTGTTTACCTGGGGCAAGCTTTACCTGTGATCGGTTGACCGCAAGACGTTTTAACTCTTTTTCATCTGTTACGTCTACCTTCAGCTTGGCTTCCTTGCCGCTATATGAGACGGTGATGGTCGCTTTGCCGGGAGTGACGGCCGTTAGTTTTCCAGCTTCTATGCGAACCACATCAGGATCGTCGGAAGACCATAGGGCATCCTGCGTTACCTCTTCTGTCGTCCCATTGGAAAGCTTGGCAGTAGCCTGTAATTGTTTGGTAGCCTGAACAACCAGCGTAAGATGATCCGTTGGAAGAACCAGTTCCTTCACTTCAGCTTTGGAAACCTTGACTGCAATTTCTGTTGTTTGTCCCTCGAAGCTGACGGTTACAGTGGCTGCTCCTTCTTTTTTCCCCGCCTTAATGGTTCCTGGCTTAACCGTAACAACCGATGAACTGCTGGAATAGGTGGTATTCTTATCTGAAGTGATGTTTACTTCTTTACCATCTGAGTATACCGCGTACACTTCGAACTTCATTGATTTATTGGGTTTCAATCGTACACGTCGCTCTGAAGCCTTCAGTTCGAACTGTTTCTCTTCCCCTACTTTCACAGAGCAAGAAGCCGAATAGTTGCCGTCTAGCGTCGATACGGAGATGGTTGTTTCTCCTGCGGCAACCGCCGTAATAACTCCGTTCTGGTCTACGGTAGCTACTCCTGAATCACCGCTGCTCCATTTCACTTGTCGGTTTGTCGCGTTGGCAGGGGTAATGGTTGCATGTAATCCAACACCAGTAGCGCCAACTTGTAGTGTCACGTTATTTTGGTCTAGACTAACTCCCGTAACCGGAATCACCTGTGGCGGATAATACGGAGGCGGAGTTGCCGCTCTTCGTTCCACGGTAATGGTGTAGGTTTTTATTTTTCCGTCTGGGGCTGTAACAACCATTGTAATAGGATTACTGCCTACACGTAAGGATATCGTCTCCGACTTACCGCTTGTTACCGGGGAGCCATTCATGGTTAAGGTTGCCGAGCCTTCTTCGGTTGTTGGCGTTACATCTGTACTAGTCACGGCGTTGGGCACGGTGGCTGTGTAAGTCGTTGTTCCTTTCACAAAAGCAGGAGTGAGCGTTCCTTGACTTAGCGTCAAATTGTTTAAGTCGGCGGTATACGTATTAATAGCGAAGTTCGCTGTTACATTCAGGTTTGCTGCTACATTCTTGTCTGTTCGGCTTGCCGTGGTGACCCCGTCACTCCAGCTTACAAAATGATACCCTGTATCCGGGATCGCTGTTACCTCTGTTCCGCTTTCCCCGTGGTTCACCGTCTGCGATGCGGTTCCAGTGATTGCTCCATTGTCGCCTGCAGAATAATCCAAAGTATAAGTATTCTTTGCAAAATTCGCCGTCACACTCAGGTTTGCCGTTACGTTCGAGTCCTTTCGACTTGCTGTCGTAACCCCGTCGCTCCAGCCCTCAAAGTGATACCCTGTATTCGGGGTCGCTGTTACCTCTGTTCCGCTTTCTCCGTGGTTCACCGTCTGCGATGCGGTTCCGGTAATCGTTCCGTTGGCTCCGGCTACGTAATCCAAGGTGTGCTCATTAATGGCGAATTTCGCCGTTACATTCAGGTCAGACGTTACATCCTTATCCGTGCGGCTCGCTGTGGTGACCCCGTCGCTCCAGCTCACAAAATGATACTCTGTATCCGGGATCGCTGTTACTTCTGTTCCGCTTTCTCCGTGGTTCACCTTCTGCGATGCGGTTCCGGTAATCCTTCCGTTGGCTCCGGCTGCATAATCCAAGGTATAAGTATTCATTGCAAAGTTCGCCGTCACACTCAGGTTTGATGCTACATTCTTGTCCGTTCGACTGGCTGTCTTAACTCCATCGTTCCAACTCACAAAATGATACCCTGTATCCGGGACCGCTGTGACCTCTGTTCCGCTTTCCCCGTGGTTCACTGTCTGCGGTGCGATCCCGGTAATGGTTCCATTGGCTCCGGCTGCATATTCCAAGGTATAAGTATTCATTGCGAAGGTTGCCGTTACACTCAGGTTTGTCGTGACATTTGCATCCGTTCGGCTGGCTGTCGTAACCCCGTCGCTCCAACTCACAAAGTGATACCCTGTATCAGGGGTCGCTGTTACCTCTGTTCCGCTTTCCCCATGGTTCACCGCCTGCGATGCGGTTCCGGTAATGGTTCCATTGGATGCGGCTACATAATCCAAGGTGTACTCATTAATGGCTAAGATTGCCGTTACACTCAGATTTGCTGTTACATTCTTGTCTGTTCGGCTTGCTGTGGTAAGTCCATCACTCCAGCTTACAAAGTGATATCCAGGATTCGGTTCAGCGGTTACCTCTGTTCCGCTTTCCCCGTGATTCACCGTCTGCGATGCTGTTCCGGTAATGGTTCCATTCGCTCCGGCTGTATAATCCAAGGTATAAGTATTCATTGCAAAGTTTGCTGTTGCACTTAGGTTTGTCGTGACATTTGCATCCGTTCGGCTGGCTGTCGTAACCCCGTCGTTCCAACTCACAAAGTGATACCCAGCATCGGGCACGGCGGTTACCTCTGTTCCACTTCCTCCGTAGTTCACCATCTGATCTGCGGTTCCGGTAATAGTTCCATTGGCTCCGGATGCATAGTTCAAGGTGTACTCATTAATAGCGAAGGTCGCGAAGTAAAACAGGTCTGTCGTTACATTCGTTTCTGTTCGGCTTGCCGTCGTGGAACCATCGCTCCAGCTCTCAAAATGATACCCCGCATTTGGCACGGCGGTTACCGTCGTTCCGCTTCCTCCGTGGTTCACGATCTGGCCCTCTGCTCCGGTAATCTTTCCATTGGGTCTGGCTTGATAATTCAAGGTGTAAGTTTTGATAGCGAAGTTCGCCGTCACACTCAGGTTTGCCGCGATATTTGCGTCCGTCCGGCTTGCCGTTGTGACTCCGTCGCTCCAGTTTACAAAGTGATAACCCGCATTGGGTACGGCGGTTACCGTCGTTCCGCTTCCTCCGTAGTTCACCGTCTGAGCTGCGGTTCCGGTAATGGTTCCATTGGCTCCGGCTGCATAGTTCAAGGTGTACTCATTAATAGCGAAGGTCGCGAAGTAGAACAGGTCTGTCGTTACATTCGTTTCTGTTCGGCTGGCCGTTGTGGAACCATCGCTCCAGCTCTCAAAATGATACCCCGGATTTGGCACGGCGGTTACCGTCGTTCCACTTCCTCCGTGGTTCACTATCTGGCCCTCTGCTCCGGTAATCTTTCCATTGGGTCTGGCTTGATAATTCAAGGTGTACGTATTAATAGCGAAGTTCGCCGTCACACTCTTGTTTGCCGTCACATTCGTATCCGTCCGGTTTGCCGTCGTCACTCCATCGCTCCAGCCGTCGAAGTGATACCCCACATTGGGTACGGCGGTTACCGTCGTTCCGCTTCCTCCTGGGTTCACCGTCTGCGAAGCGATTCCGGTGATTGTTCCATTGGCTCCGGCTGCATAGCTCAAGGTGTACGTATTAACAGCGAAGTTCGCCGTCACAATCTTGTTTGCCGTCACATTCGTATCCGTCCGGCTTGCCGTCGTCACCCCGTCGCTCCAGCCGTCAAAGCGATACCCCGCGTTAGGCACGGCGGTTACCGTCGTTCCGTTTCCTCCGTGGTTCACCGTCTGCGATGCCGTACCAGTGATTGTTCCGTTGGCTCCGGCTGCATAGTCCAAGGTATACTTGTTGATAGCGAAGCTCGCCGTCACAATCTTATTTGCCGTCACATTCGTATCCGTCCGGCTTGCCGTCGTAACATCATCGCTCCATTTCACAAACTGATACCCCGGATTCGGTACAGCGATTACCGTCGTTCCGTTTCCTCCGCTGTTCACCGTCTGCGATGCGGTTCCTGTGATCGTTCCATTTGCTCCGGCTACGTAATTCAAGGTGTACTTCGGTACCACAGGATCATCCATTATTAGATCATCGATCGCTACAAAAAGTTTTCTATTATTATCTGGATCGTCAACCCTCATTTCAAATACATTAATATTGCTCCAATTACTTCCGGTAAAGGTTAGTGAACCGCCATTTCCGCCATTATTCGTTTCATCCGAAGTGGATAATCGGGTATAACTTACAGTTGAATTACCCTCTCCAAAATCCTTCGTGCCATTAGTAAAATCGACAGTGGCAGTTGCTTTTGGCACACCTTGATCATCATAACCAATCAATTTATATATCTGGCTATATTCTAATTGATGGCCCAAAACTTCCGCATTAAATGAAGTGAGTTTAAAATTGCTAGAATTAGATTTATTAAATCTAAAGGTAGTTCCATATCCATTCCCGTACAGTAAGGAATCGATTATCAAGCATTTGTTTTTACACGCACTGGAACTCCAAAACAACTGGGCACCATTGGCAAATGTATCGACTATTAATTGACCTGTGATATCACTAGAATACATTGTTCCATCCAAAAAAATGAAATTATTCTGACTAGAAGTACCAGACTCAAAGTCTTGGATGACTTGATCAGCTTTCACATAGGGGACCAAGTAAGCAAATAGGATCATGAATAAAGCAACAAATGAAATACATTTTTTTATTAACACTTTCAAAATCTTCCCTCGTTTCTCTTCAAAACTCCTGAACGGATTCATCCTTATCCTCCTTTACAGGTTAGATTATTTAATAACTTTAGATGCTATACAGAACCTTTCCCCGCATCCGGCAAAATAGGACATAACTATACGTTTCATAAAAATCATAGCGAGATTGAAATAAAAAAGCCCCTAACTAAAGTTAGGGGTTGGTCGAAAAATATTACCGGGACCACTTCATGCTCCACCAAAAAGACTTACCTAGGTTAGTTTTTTGGACAACATATGGGATTCATCATTTCACTACGGTGACTTTAATTAAGACCTTCTTCCCTTTGTAGCTTGCCTGAATTGTCGCTTTGCCAGGCCCAATTGCAGTGATTACACCCTTTTCAACGGTAGCAATCTGTTCATCGCTTGTCGTCCAATCCGCTTGGTCTGTAATCACAGTTTTGGAGTTGTCCTGGTAGTAAGCAGTCAGTTTAATCTGATACTGTTTACTTGGTGCAAGCTTCACCGATGTTCGGTTGACGGTTAGTCGTTTCAACGCTTTTTCTTCTATTACGTCTACCTTCAGCTTAGCTTCCTTGCCAGCATACGACACCCTGACGGTTGCTTTACCAGGAGCAACTGCAGTTAGTTTTCCTGCGTCCACTTGAACAATATCGGTATCGTCCGATGACCATTGGGCATCCTGCGTCACCTCTTCTGTCGTACCATTGGTGAGCTTGGCTGTTGCCTCCAATTGTTTGGTAGCCTCAACTTCCAGTGTGAGATGATCTGTTGGAAGAACCAGCTCCTTCACTTCTGCTTTGGATACTTTGACCGCAATTTCTGTCGTTTTCCCCTCGAAGCTGACGGTTACAGTGGCTACGCCTTCTTTTTTCCCCGCCTTAATGGTTCCCGGCTTAACTGTAACGACCGATGAACTGCTAGAATAGGTGGTATTTTTATCTGAAGTGATGTCTACTTCTTTGCCGTCTGGGTAGACTGCGTACACGTCGAACTTCATTGATTTATTGGGTTTCAACCTTACATGTTGTTCTGAAGCCTTCAGTTCGAACTGCTTCTCTTCCCCTACTTTCACAGAGCAAGAAGCCGAATAGTTACCGTCTATCGTCGATACGGAGATGGTTGTTTCTCCTGCGGCTAGCGCCGAAATGACTCCATTCTGGTCAACGGTAGCTACTCCTGTATCACTGCTGCTCCATCTTACTTGTTGGTTTGTTGCGTTGGCAGGGGTAATGGTTGCGTGTATTTCAGTGCTTGAAGTACCAACTTGCAGTGTCAAGTGATTCTGGTCTAGACTAACTCCCGTAACTGAAACCACAGGTGGCGGATAATACGGAGGTGGAGTTGCCCCTTTGCGTTCCACTGTGATAGTGTAGGTTTTTGTTTTCCCATCTGGAGTTGTGACAAGCATTGTAATTAGATTCGTGCCTACACGTAATGAGATAGTCTTTGCGTTTCCACTTGTTGACGGAGAGCCATTGATGGTTAGGGTTGCCGAACCGTCTGCGGTTGTTGGCGTTACATCCGTACTTGTCACGGCGTTGGACACTTCTGCTGTGTATTTCGTTGTTCCTTTTGCAAAAGCAGGAGTGAGTGTTCCCTGACTTATCGTCAGATTGCTTAAATCCGCGGTATACGTATTGATGGCGAAGTTCGCGGTTACATTCAGGTTTGCGGTTACATTCTTGTCAGTTCGAGTCGCCGTCGTAACCCCGTCACTCCAGCTTTCAAAGTGATACCCCGTATTCGGTTCAGCTGTCACTGTCGTTCCATTTTCTCCTCTGTTCACTGTTTGCAAGGTTGTTCCAGTGATTGTTCCGTTGCTTCCTGCTACGTAGTTCAAGGTATACGTATTGATAGCGAAGTTCGCGGTTACATTCAGGTCTGCCGTTATATTCTTATCCGTACGGCTTGCTGTCGTGACCCCGTCGCTCCAGCTCACAAAGTGATACCCCGCATCTGGAACGGCTGTTACCGTCGTTCCACTTTGTCCACTATTCACCGTTTGCGATGTTGTTCCGCTAATTGTTCCGTTAGCATCTGCCGCATAATTCAAATTATACGTATTGATGGCGAAGTTCGCGGTTACATTCAGGTTTGTCGTTACATTCTTGTCAGTTCGAGTCGCCGTGGTGACCCCGTCACTCCACCCTACAAAGTAATAGCCTGTATCGGGAACGGCTGTTACCGTCGTTCCACTTTGTCCACTATTCACCGTTTGCGATGTTGTTCCGCTAATTGTTCCGTTAGCATCTGCCGCGTAATTCAAAGTGTACGTATTAATAGCGAAGTTCGCGGTTACATTCAGGTCTGCCGTTATATTCTTATCCGTACGGCTTGCCGTCGTGACCCCATCGCTCCAGCTTACAAAGTAATAACCTGTATTTGGAACGGCTGTTACAGTCGTTCCACTTTGTCCACTATTCACCGTTTGCGATGTTGTTCCGCTAATTGTTCCGTTAGCATCTGCCGCATAATTCAAAGTGTACGTATTGATGGCGAAGTTCGCGGTTACATTCAGGTCTGCCGTTACATTCTTATCCGTACGGCTTGCCGTCGTGACCCCATCGCTCCAGCTTACAAAGTAATAACCCGTATTAGGAACGGCTGTTACAGTCGTTCCACTTTGTCCACTATTCACCGTTTGCGATGTTGTTCCGCTAATTGTTCCGTTAGCATCTGCCGCGTAATTCAAAGTGTACGTATTGATGGCGAAGTTCGCGGTCACATTCAAGTTTTCCGTTACATTCTTATCCGTACGGCTTGCCGTCGTGACCCCGTCGCTCCAGCTTACAAAGTGATAACCCGCATCTGGAACGGCTGTTACAGTCGTTCCATTTCCTCCACTGTTCACTGTCTGCGAGGCTGTTCCGCTGATCGTCCCATTCGCTCCTGCTACGTAATCTAATGTGTACGTATTAATAGCGAAGTTCGCAGTTACATTCAGGTCTGCAGTTACATTCTTATCCGTGCGGCTTGCCGTCGTGACCCCGTCACTCCAGCTTACAAAGTGATAACCCGTATCTGGAACGGCTGTTACCGTCGTTGCGTTTCCACCGCTGTTCACCGTCTGCGAGGCAGTTCCGTTAATCGTTCCATTGGCTCCTGCCGCATACGTCAAAGTATACGTATCCATAGCGAAATTCGCAGTCACATTCAGGTTCGACGTAACATTCCTGTCTGTTCGGCTCGCAGTGGTTTTCCCGTCACTCCAGCTTACAAAGTGATACCCTATATCAGGAACGGCTGTCACTGGTGTTCCATTTCCTCCACTGTTCACTGTCTGCGAGGCTGTTCCGCTAATTGTTCCATTAGCTCCTGCCGCATACGTCAAAGTATACGTATCCATAGCGAAAGTTGCGGTAACATTCAGGTTCGACGTAACATTCCTGTCTGTTCGGCTCGCCGTGGTTTTCCCGTCGCTCCAGCTTACAAAGTGAAAACCCTCATTCGGGACAGCTGTCACCGTCGTTCCGTTTCCTCCACTATTCACTGTCTGCGATGTGGTTCCAGTAATTGTTCCATTCGCTCCAGCCGTATAATTCAATGTATACGTTGATACTACCACTGGGACATCCACTTTAAGATCATCGATCGCTACAAAAAGAATAGTATTGGGAAGCGCATCGGCAACTATCATTTTAACTTGATCAATATTATCCCAATCACTTCCGCTAAAGGTTAGTGTGCCGCAATTTCCTCCAGTTGACGTTTCATCTGGAGTTGATAATCGGGTATAGCTGACAGTCGAATTACCTGTGCCATAAGTGCCGCCAAAAGCAAAATTGACGGTTGCCGTTGCTTTTTGCAAATTGTTATCGTAGCCAATCAATGTGTAACTTTGGCTGTTATTTGAAATATGCCCCATAACTTCTGCATTAAAAGATAGTAACTTAAAATTGTCAGCGCTATTGGCTGCAGCAAATTGAAAGAAAGTTCCTGTATTTGTCCCTGCCCATATGGCAGACAAGCCATTACCACTACCAAGACTAGAAAATCCCCCAGCAATATTGGCAATTGTATCGACTACTAATTGGTCACCTGTTGCATCTGTTGAATAAGTCATCCCATCGAAAGTTAATGAACCATTTATAGAACTACGCGTTCCAGCCGGAATAGAATCAAAATTCTGACTGGATATAGTAGGAAGTGAATCTGCACGATTTACCACCACAGTATATTTTTTGCTCGTTGTTCCATCCTGTGCGGACACATCGACAGTAATCGTGTTGGGTCCGACGTTCAACTGGAACGTTGAGGGACTTCCACTAACTGCCGCATTTCCGTTCACTTTTACTGTGGCCGTGCTGTCGGCTACAGTTGGTGTCACGGATATATTCGCCACTGCGTTGTTTACATTCGTGGTGTAGGAAAGCGTGCCCTGCGCAAATGTAGGCGAGAGCGTCCCCGCATTCAGTGCCAAATTACTCAAATTTGCATTGGAAGAAAGCGGTGCCGCACGGGTTACGATCAAATTGAAGGTTTTGGTCGTCACTCCATCCTGAGCAGTCACATTGACGGAGATCGTATTCGAACCGTAGTTCAATGTAACATAACCACTCTCTTGATAGATTATAGGGTTTCCATTTACTTTTACAGTGGCATAACTATTGGCTGGTGTTGGAGTAACATGTACGTAACTCGTTAAGGACGACACACTTGCGGTATAACTGTTTCCTCCCGAAGAAAAAGCGGGAGAGAGCGTTCCAGCGCTAACCGTCAAATTACTCAGATTGGCATCGGTAGATACATCCTGATTGGCTGTAATGCCTGAATCGCCCACCACTACAAATCTACCATTCCCAAAGGTAACAGCATTTATATTATTGGTTATCGCAGGAGTTTTTTCACTTTCCCAAGTGATACCATTAGGAGAAGTGATGATCGTGCCTCCATCTCCAGTTGCAATGAATTTATTGGCTCCATAAGTGATTCCGTATAAGTCTTTAACAGGGGTCGTTGTTGGATAATCTCGTTTGGCCCATGCGACTCCATCCGTTGAAGTCAAAATCTGTCCAGAATTACCTACCGCAACATACATGCCTTGGCCAAAGCTGATTCCATTCAATAAAGTGGTAGTTCCCGATGTACGTTGAGTCCACGCTACTCCATCAGGCGAAGAATAGATTGCTCCTTGCTCTCCTACTGCAATAAATTGTCCTCCACCGTATGTGACACCATATAGTTTCAAAGCAGAAACAGGGGTATTATTCCAATTAATACCGTCTGAAGTGCTAAGGATAGCCGCTTTAGTTCCTTGAAATCCAACGAACACAACAGTGCCGCCGTATGATGCAGCAGAATATGGGGTAAAGCCTGAAAAAGACTTTTTGATCGTCCAACTTGTCCCATTAGTTAAAGTGTAGATATTCCCGTTATCTCCGGCTGCTAGCCATCCCCCGCTGGAGTATGTAATTGTTGAACCAGATGTGTAGAATGGGACAGATTGGGCAGTCCATCCTACTCCATCTGGTGATGTGGCAATTGTTGCAGAATCACTGACCGCAATAAATTGCCCGCCTCCGTAAGCAACACCCCAGAAGTTACTTGTCACCCCAGGTGCATAGTTCGCCGTCCAAGTTCCGGCAGCCAATGCTTGATTCCCACTACTCACGAATCCGTTGGCGAATAGCATGATCAGGCTAAAAACAAGAATAATAAAAGTTCGGTTGTATCTTGACATAAAGCTACCCAATTGCTTAGTTCCCTCCTATCATGGTTCATCATTTTTATAAGACTACAAACAATCTATCAAGTTCACCTAGAATCTTGCTGTATCTTCTCCTTTATGGAATTTAAGAATTGTACCAATTTTCTAAACAAAAATAACCTAACTTAAGTTAGGTTTTCGTAAATCATCCAATTAGAATGGGTAGAAAAAAGCAGGAACAAAGGATTATCCTCCTGCTCCTGCTTCTCTCTGAACTGAATACTAAACAATTTTCCGCTTGGTGAATGCTTCATCTTTCCGCCACACTTTTAATTGAATGGCACTTACCACAAAATAAAGCAGCGAGAACGAACATACCGCGATCCACATCTGATTCACCATCGGAGTTCCCCCTACACCTGTCAAATAAAACAAGGCTGGAATCGTCAGGGTTACCCACGATTGAACCATGGCAACCTTCCCTACATAGCGGGCAATGTCCATCTCCGGCACATTAAGCAAATAAAACAAGAACCAAAGGTATGCCCACATCAGCCACGTCAGAGCATCCACGATATTATGAAAATGAACGATGGACACGACGGTATAGACAATGGCGATGATCGAGACCCACAGCGAGAACCATCCCAAGCCTGTTCCATTTAACCCTTTGCCAAACGTTACACCTACATATAAATAGGTTAGTCCGAACAAAAAGACGGCCGCATCCTGATACAGCACCCAGTTGCTCATATCGGAAGTAACGATCATATAAAAAGGAAAAATCACCTGCAAAGCACCGACAAACAAATTGAAAACGGCCACGCTTTTTCCTTCCGCCTTGCCTTGCAGCATCAAACTGTTCAAAAACAACGTAGCACCTGATAGCAATAATCCTACGTAACCCATTCTAACGGTCGTGAATTCGAAGGGGCTTCGAAGCTTTCACGACCTCCCTCCTTTTATCCAATCAGTTATCTACCAAAAAAGAAAAAAGCAGTTCCTGCTTGGAAGCAGAGGAATTGCTTTTTCTTTTGAACGATTACAAGACGATACTTACGATAATACCGGACAACACACTCACCAATGTCGCTCCGTAAAGAAGCTTGAGTCCGAAACGAGCGACGGTATTTCCTTGTTTTTCATTAAGACCTTTTACTGCTCCGGCAATAATCCCGATGGAGGAAAAGTTAGCGAAGGAGACAAGGAACACAGAGATGATTCCCAATGTACGAGGGCTGAAGCTTGACGCGATTTTGCCCAGGTCCGTCATGGCTACGAACTCGTTAGTAATCAATTTGGTTGCCATGATTCCACCCGCTTGTACTGCTTCCGCAAGCGGAACACCCATGATGAGGGAGACTGGAGCAAAGACATAACCCAAGATGTGTTGGAAGGAGATGCCGAACAATAGTTCAAATGTGTTGTTAATTGCTGCCATCAGCGCTATGAAACCGATCAACATGGCGCCTACGATAATCGCAACTTTAAATCCGTCCATGATATATTCGCCGAGCATCTCGAAGAAGGATTGCTTCTCTTCCTGGATGACCAGAATATCTTCAGCCGGGTCAACCGTGTAAGGATTGACGATGGAGGAGATAATGAAGCCCCCGAACAAGTTGATGACCAGTGCGGTTACGACGTATTTGGGATCAATCATCGTCATGTAAGCACCGACAACAGACATGGATACAGTGGACATTGCAGATGCACAAAGTGTATACATCCGATGAGCTGGCAACTTGCCTAACTCTTTCTTAACGGTAATGAATACTTCCGATTGACCGACCATCGCGGACGCAACCGCATTATAGGATTCCAATTTCCCCATACCGTTAACCTTGCTTAACAAGAGTCCAATACCTTTCATGATAAAAGGGAGAATCTTCAAGTATCGGAAAATACCGATCAGCACAGAGATAAATATGATGGGAAGCAGTACATTCATGAAGAATGTAAAGTCTTTTGCCAAGCCTCCAAAAACGAAGTTGACACCTTCACCAGCGTACTTTAACAGCGTCTCAAAAATCTTGGCGATTCCTTGAATGAGGACTAAACCAAATTGGGTGTTTAACAATAAACTAGCCAATAATAGCTGGATGACGATCATGATGACAATTGGTCTATACTTGACGTCTTTACGATTGTTACTAGCAAGGTAGGCGAGACCAAAAACGACGAGTAACCCTAAAATGGATATCAGATATTTCATGTTGTCCTCCACTTGTTGTAATAAAAACTCTTAGATGGAAAAGCAAGCAAATCCTGTATACGCTTACAAAGTGACCACGCGAATCAAGTGCCTATTTAGCAGTTAAATCCTTCGCAGAGAAAAATCCAGGCAATATCTCGTGAATGGTTGTCTCCACGACATCACCTTTTAGGTTGGCTAAAATGATCTTCGTTTCGTCCGTGGCAAACTCCGCAATCACTTGTCGGCAAGCTCCGCAGGGTGAGATCGGACCGTCCGTATCCCCAACAATCGCAATGGCCTTGATTTCCTGTTCACCTTCTGAAACCGCTTTGAAAATGGCCGTTCTCTCCGCACAATTAGTCAATCCATAAGACGCGTTCTCTACGTTGCATCCACGAAAAATCTGATTGTTCTCCGTTAGGACAGCCGCTCCAACTTGAAATTTGGAATAAGGCGTATACGCTTGTTTGCGAGCTTCAATCGCTTCGTTGATTAATGCTTGTCTATCCATAACCTTCATCTCCATCTCTCTGGAATGCTTGGCCATTATTTCACTGTTTGGCGACCCTGATTGGTTCTACCAATTAGTAGAACCAACCTACTGAATCAATCGCCTATTCCCCTACTGTTCCTTCACCAATTAATAATCGCTTGTAGAGGTTTGACCCTTTACAATGGACACGCCAGAACTTGCCCCGATGCGATTGGCCCCAGCTTTGATCATTGCTTCAGCATCTTCCAAACTTCTAACTCCACCGGAAGCTTTGACTCCAACGCCTGCTCCCACTGTTTTTCTCATTAAAGCGACGTCTTCTACTGTCGCGCCACCTGTTGAGAAGCCTGTAGAGGTTTTGACAAAATCAGCGCCAGCTTCTACAGACAGCTGAGACGCTTTCTCGATTTCTTCTTTTGTCAACAAACAAGTTTCAAGGATGACTTTGGTCAACGCTTTGCCCTTGGCAGCTTGAACAACCGCTTGAATGTCACTCTTGACCAGATCGTAATCCTTGTCTTTGAGTGCTCCAATGTTGATCACCATGTCAACTTCGGTTGCTCCGTTGGAAATCGCATTGGTTGTCTCAAACGCTTTTACCTCAGAAGTTGTAGCCCCAAGAGGGAACCCGATAACCGTACAAACTTTTACTTCAGGAGTATCTTTTAAAATCTCAGCAGCCAGCTTGACCCATGTCGGGTTGACGCATACAGAGGCAAATTTATGAGTTTTCGCTTCTTCCGCCAGCTTAGAAATCTCAGCTTTGGTGGCATTCGCTTTTAACAAAGTATGGTCGATCATTCCTGCTAATTGAGTAGTCATTGTCTTCGTATCTTCCCTTCCAAGCTTGATCTTAATGGATTTCTTTATAAATCAATGTTGGAGCCTCTACTTTTTCGCCCACAATTCGATAAGCTCCGTAGATTTTGTCCATCACTTCAGTTACATCCTGGGTGTTGCTGTGAATGGTTACGAGCGATTCTCCCGCTTGAACAGAGTCACCCACTTTTTTGTGAAGAATGACCCCTACGGCCAAATCAATGGAGGATTCCTTGGTGAGTCGGCCAGCGCCAAGCATCATGGCTGCAATTCCGATTTCTTCGGCCGTGATCTCTGCGATGTAACCAGATTCTTTGGCAGGAACCTCAATCTTGTAGCTTGCTGTTGGAAGTTTGGAGACATCATCGACTACAGAAGCATCTCCGCCTTGGGACGCAAGGAACACCTTGAAGGCCTCCAGCGCCTTACCATTGCGCATTACTTCTTCCAACATCTCGCGGGCTTCGCTCAGACTGGACGCCTTGCCTGCCAGCGTCACCATATGACTGCCCAGTGTCAAACACAATTCGTGCAGATCAGCTGGACCTTCACCTTTGAGCGTGTTGATGGCTTCGATTACTTCCAGGGCATTGCCGACTGCGAATCCAAGCGGTTGGCTCATATCCGAAATAATCGCTTTAGTGTTGCGCCCTACGCCGTTTCCGATCTGAACCATTGCTTTGGCCAGTTCTTCGGCGTCATCAAGGCTTTTCATAAACGCACCGCTACCTGTCTTCACATCCAGCACGATCGCGTCCGCTCCTGCGGCAATTTTTTTACTCATGATCGAGCTTGCGATGAGTGGGATGGAGTCTACGGTTGCTGTTACGTCACGAAGGGCATATAATTTCTTGTCGGCAGGGGTCAAATTAGCGCTTTGACCAATTACCGCGATTTTATTGGTATTCACCAGGTTGATGAACTCATCATTGGTGATCTCTACGTGAAAACCAGGTACGGATTCCAGCTTGTCGATGGTTCCGCCTGTGTGGCCAAGTCCTCTACCAGACATTTTGGCTACCGGAACTCCGACGGAAGCAACAAGCGGAGCTAAAACTAACGTCGTGGTGTCACCTACGCCACCAGTACTATGTTTATCCACCTTGATCCCTTCAATACGGGACAGATCGATTTGATCTCCTGATTTCACCATGGCTTCCGTTAAATAGACACGTTCTTCTTGGGTCATCCCTTTAAAAAAGACAGCCATCGCGAAAGCGGACATTTGGTAATCTGGAATATCACCTTTGGTATAGCCCTCAATCAAGAATTGAATTTCTGATTGGCTAAGCTCTTCACCATTTCGTTTCTTTTCAATTACGTCGACCATTCTCATGTTAAGGCCCCCATATTTTCCAAAGTTGATTCATTGTCGATAACGCTTACATTTTTCAAAAACGTTCCCGTTCATTCATTGTGGTATGGGCAGTAATGATTACAACGTAAATATAGCATAGTTCCTGAACATATGTAAATCGCGTTATGAACATTTGTTAAAGTGTTTGTCTAAAGTGTGAAGGAAGAAAAGACTTCGTCCCTCTAAGCTCTGTTTAAGCTCGCATGAAGCCTCTGCTGTCCGCTCCATTCACTTCGGAAGGGAGTCGACAAGAAAATCACTCCGCTTCTCACTGGAGTAAAGAATGCCGAAGGAAAGAAAACTCCTGCAAACTTGCAGGAGTATTACATTACTTATCCCTATTCTTCTTATAATTTCCTAGTTGTCTACTCCTAATTCTCGTACTACTCATGCTGGTTCATGCTGATTCTTACCCTACTCGTCTTGATCCTTATCCAAAAGGAAACGCGCGGTGAATTGATCCGTGATGAGGACGTTGGCATACCCGCCCTTAAGCGCGCCGTAAATGCCGTCGATCTTCTTCGCTCCTCCGGCGACGAGAATCGAATATTCTTTTTTCTTGAATTCATCCAGATTAATCCCGAGCGTCCTCTCATCCAGGCTTTCGTTGCAAACCTTGCCTTCCCGATCAAAAAAGCGGGAGCAAATATCCCCTACGGCCTTGGAAAAAATCATTTCCAAATCCTTATCCGTAAAGTATCCCAACTGAAAAAGCAAAGATTCTGATTTAATCGGGCCAACTGTAAACATGGCAATATTGGCTTCTTTGCCCATCTCGAGCACCTTGCGAATATGTCGATCGGCTTCCATGGCCTGTTTCACCACGATGTGATCCACGATGGCCGGGAGCGGCAAATTCAAAGGAGTCGAATTGAAAGCCTTTCCAAAAAGGTACAAAATCTCAGATGAATAGGTATGTGTCTCGGAGTGACTAACTCCGCCCTTTAATTGAACCACTTTCACGTTATTCATAAATTTCTGTTTTAATTCCAATGCCACATGATATAGTGTGGTTCCCCAAGTAACCCCGATAATATCGCCATCCTTGACGATCTCACCCAGGTAGCCTGCCGCCTTCTCACCCAGATAACTTTTGATAATCGACTCTTCATACTGTGGGATGGACACGACGACCGCTTTTTTTAGATTGAACTTTTGTTCAAGCTCTTCCGACAAGTTTTTTATATCCTCGGTGGAATCCATGATTTTGATTTGAACAATTCCTTCGCTTTTGGCGATTTGCAGAAGTCGTGAAACAGTCGGGCGTGAAACTCCTAATTTTTTGGCAATATCATTTTGATTATAATCCAGTAAATAATAAAGCTTTGCTGCCTCAATTACCTTGCTCAATTTATCCCGTTCCATTAGTAACTCCTCACGATTCATTATCGGATTGGTTTTATTTTAACAAAATTGTCTGGCATGATTACAATTCTATCTTATGAAATTTTGTAAAGTAATAAAAGAATTTTTGTAAAATAACATTGGAATTTCTGTGAAATCCAAAAAACTGATTCCTCATAATGCTAAAAATTAGTCTTGAGATTTCGTTCTGATTCAGGTTACTATATCAGTAGTAACCACTCAGAATAACAACGCAGAAAGGAGTTCATCTGTGGATTTTCGTATTTATATCTTGGCCCTCGTCTCTTTTGTCGTAGGCATGGTGGAGTTGATTATCGGGGGAATTCTGGATCAGGTGGCACGTGATTTTGGCATTTCTGTCACTACGGCTGGGGAATTGATTACCGTCTTTTCGCTCGTGTTTGCCATTGCCGCACCTGTACTCCTCACCCTGACGGCAAAACTGGAACGGAAAGTCTTGTGCCTGTGGACCCTCATGATCTTTTTCTTGGGGAATCTCATCGCGTTCTTTAGCCCCACCTTCTTGATTCTGCTTATGTCTCGGATCATCTCTGCCGCCAGTGGCTCGCTTCTTATTGTGCTATGCATGACCATCGCCTCAAGCATAGCCAAGGAAGAGTTTCGCGCTCGCGCCATCGGTGTGATTTACATGGGGATCAGCGGATCGTTGGTGTTGGGAATTCCAATTGGTCTTGTCATCGGGTCGAATTTCGGTTGGCGGATGATCTTCTTGCTGATTTCGGTCTTAACGATCATTTCTATGACAGGGGTCGCCCTGTTCCTTACCAAAATCGAGCCCAAGCCTTTGATTCCTTTGCGACAGCAGCTTCGCACATTGAAAAACAGCAAAACGATGTCCGCACAGCTCACCTCGATGCTCTTTTTAACTGGACATCTAACGCTTTACGCGTATTTGACACCGTTCTTGCAGTCGACTTTGCATCTGGATGCGACCTGGATTAGCGTGTTTTACTTTATTTTTGGGATATCGGCTGTATTTGGCGGCGGAATCGGCGGCTGGGTTGCCGACAAATGGGGGGCACAACGAAGCATCCTGCTCATCATTTTCCTGTTTACCATTGCGCTCTTCCTCATTCCGACGGTTACCTTCTCTATCCCTTTGTTTATCGCAGTCATGGTCATCTGGAGTGCGCTAAGCTGGGCGATTACCCCTGCACAACAAAGCTATCTGATTGAATCCGCCCCTGAATCATCAGAGATTCAACAGGGTTTGAACAATTCAGCCTTGCATTTTGGTATCGCGTTAGGCTCAATGATTGGCGGAATGGTTATCAATCAATACTCCGTAGTGTACAATGCTTTTATCGGGGGAATTTTTACCATCGTAGCTTTCCTCTGTGCCTGGTTCTCCATCACTAGAACTTCAGTGAGCCAGCGCCAAGCCCAAATCTCAGAATAGGTAACTCTCCCGTATTCGGGAATCCTATAAACCAACGAACTTATATGGAGGTGAAGATGGTCGTCCTATCAATAGGTAGGGCGGCCATAGGTCGATGAGTGTTCATATCAACGCAAAGCAAGGGGATATTGCAGAAAGCATCCTATTACCTGGTGATCCATTACGCGCGAAATATATCGCGGAGAATTTTTTGGAGAATGCTGTTTGCTATAACGAAGTTCGCGGAATGCTCGGTTTCACGGGGACGTACAAAGGTAAGCGGATTTCGGTTCAAGGAACTGGAATGGGCATCCCTTCCATCTCCATCTATGTGAACGAATTGATTCGCGATTACGGAGTTAAGAATTTGGTTCGTGTAGGTTCCTGCGGGGCCATTCAGAAGGATATCAAGGTCCGTGACGTAATTCTAGCCATGACCGCCTGCACAGATTCCAACGCCAACCGCCTGATCTTCCCAGGATTCGATTTCGCTCCTTGCGCGAACTTCGATTTGCTGCAAAAGGCATACCAAGTAGGTAAAGAAAAAGGCATGCCGATTCGCGTCGGTAATGTATTATCTGCTGACATGTTCTATCGTGACAGCATGGAGATGGTAGAGAAACTGGGGAACTATGGGGTTCTCGCTGTGGAAATGGAAGCGACCGGCTTGTATACGACCGCAGCTAAATACGGCGTGAATGCGCTTGCCATCCTCACAGTAAGCGATCACATCTTTACTGGTGAAGAAACCACCGCACAAGAGCGTCAAACCACTTTCAACGATATGATTATCATGGCGTTGGATGCGTTGATTGGGGAATAAGGGAAGAAAAGACTTCGTCCCTCTATGCTCTGTTTAAGCTCGCTTGTAGCTTCTACTGTTCGCTCCGCTCTCTACGGAAGGGAGTCGACAAGAAAATCACTTCGCTTCTCATTGAAGTAAAGAATGCCGACTCTTTTCCTTCCTTCGTTCCCTCCGCTGGGTTTCGCTTAAAATGAGCGGCGAGCGGACGAAATCTTTTCTTCAGCGGGCTTACGCGAATGGAAGGAAAGTATAATTACTTTACTATGTAAAGCAACTATACTTTCCAAAAATAAAAATTTTAACTCTCCGATTGCCAACCCACTGGCGTCGGTCAGATCAAAGGCTAATCCTTTTGAACAAAGGATTAGCCTTTTTTGATTACTCCTCCATCGCTTTTGACAGCGTGACGAGCTTATTCGTCGTTTTCCAATTGCGTACGGTTGCGGGTACATTTAGCTTCGCAACTTGTGCGGCAAGCTTGGAATCTCGGACGCTGTTTTGAAATAACAGATAGATGTCCCGTCCATTGATCCGAAACTGTTCGTTTTCGTTTTGATAAGTGCTCAACCGTTGGATTCCTTCCTCTGAAGGGGATTGAGGCAGTAAGGCAACGTAAAGGCTTTCTCCTTCTCCAGATGCTTCCGCTTCCGCGATCTCAGCCTCCGTGAAAGGGCAATTCACAACAATTTGTTCCAGCTCTGTAGCTGCACGTAAAATAACCGAGATCGATAATCCGAAGACATGTTTGATCTCCTGCTCAAGTCGCTTGCTCAGCGCTTCTTCTCCTTCATTTGACTCAAATAGGACATTGCCGCTTTGAATATAGGTCTGCACACGGCTCAATCCCATCTCTTCAAACATGCGCTTCAAGTCAGCCATCTTGATCTTGTTCTTCCCGCCCACATTAATCCCACGCAACAGCGCTATGTAAATCGTCATTGGAATCGCCCTCCCGCTATTAATAGCGAAGCTGCATCAGGATGCTTCGCACTTCCTCGTCCTGCATCAAGATATCCTCGTATTTCTTGGTGATTTTGGTTAAAGCCACATCGTGGTAATAGAATTCGGTAAAAAACTTTACGAATGGCTTCGACTTCGTTTTCATCGCTTGCCAGGAGTCATTCTCCACACCAGCAAACAGAATCTCTTCATCGTCGATAATCATCAAGCGAATCCGTTCCAACGATCGATGTTCTTCATTTGGCGACAGGATATAGAGGTTGGATAGGCTCGTCTTCACATCTCCTACGACAAGGGCCTCGACTTTGACACCGTTTCGTTCTTTCTCTTCCAGGATCGGAACATACTCCGTAAAATCTTCCTTCCAAACAGAGATTCGAATAGATTTCTTCGCTTCCTGCAAGAGCTCCCGCGATTGCACGCGGATGGACGAATCAGCTTTCAAGCTCCATACCCGATCGTCTGAAATCGTTTTTTTCGGCGTCTTCGTTTTGAGTTGCTCAATGCTATCCTTGAACTCAGCTGACAGCTTATCAATCACGAGGTTCAAAGGCAATGCGGAATAGAATTTCTTTTTATCAGACACAGAGTCCAGAAGAATCCCTTTTTCGATCATGCGTGTCAATACTTCATAAATCTTGGCTTTTGGCACACCCGAATATTTCACAATTTGGGTTGCGTCCAAAGGCTCTTCGCTGGACAGCAGAATCTCGTAAACCTTGCTTTCTGACTGGGTAAACCCGAACTTCGTAAGCATTGTTCCACCTCAAATACGTCCTTGAATTATATAGTAAAGATTATATCAGATCGTCAAAAAAAACTGCGAATTGAAACCGTTTGCCTTTATAATAAAGATTATTTAGTAATGGCAAGGTGAAAACAGTGGATACTCAAACAATTACCTCAATCATGGGAGTCATCAGTGAGCTGCTCCCGAAGCATACGTCAATCGCCATCTCGGATCGACACCAATATATTTACTACAAGCCAAGCAAATCCATCGATTTGTCTATTCAACCTGGGGATAGGATCAAAGAAGGATCTCTTACCTCCAAAGCGCTGTCCGTTCAGCATCGACTGTCAGAATATATCGACTCCAGCGTATTTGGAACCTCCTATTTTGGGATGTCAGTCCCTATTTTCGAGGAAGGTCAGCCCCAAGCTTGTATTACGGCAATTTTGCCTTACAAGCCGTCTCAGCCTGCCTTTTTGACAGTAAAGACCGATGATCGCTGGATTCCCGTTCCCAATGAGCAAGTCCTGTATCTCGAAGCTCAGAACCGCAAAACAAAAGTCAAATCGCAACGGATCGAAGGCTATCACAAATGCAATCTCAGCGAGTTGGAATTGATTCTTCCGCCCGATGAGTTTATTCGCGTGCATCGCTCCTACATCGTTAATATCAACTACATCCACGAAATCCAACCAGACTCTCATTCTACTTTTTTGTTGATTATGAAGGATCAGACCAAGATTCCAGTCAGCCAGTCCTTTTCCAGTTACTTCCGAAAGGTCCTTAACTTTTAATCTTCCTTGCTAATGTCGTGAATTTTCTGGCTTGCATCAAAATGAAGGCCTTTCATACATAAACCGATGAGTCAAGAACGAATCGCTGGTAAAATGTGAAAAAACAGTGAAGAGGAGAATTCCTGTGGAAAAACATTTATCCGATCGTTTGCGTGACTCCCGTTTACTTGACCGAATCGTGACAGCAGAAGAAGCAGCCTCTTGGATAGAAGATAACATGACCTTAGGATTAAGCGGTTTTACACGTGCGGGTGACGCTAAGGCCGTTCCGTTGGCTCTCGTTGCCAGAGCGAAGGAAAACCCGCTCAAAGTCAATGTGTATACTGGCGCCTCATTAGGTTCCGACATTGACAAAGTAATGGCAGAAGCTGGAATTATAAACAAACGCCTTCCGTTTCAAGCAGACTCCACCATGCGCAAAAAAATCAATCAAGGTGAGATGCTGTTTGTCGACCAGCATTTGTCGCACACAGCCGAGTGGATTCGCGCAGACGTACTAACTCCTATTGATTACGCAATCGTGGAAGCGGTTTCAATTACAGAGGACGGTATGATTATCCCGACAACCTCTGTTGGCAATTCCTCTATCTTTGTCGAAAAAGCAAAAGCAGTCATCGTAGAGCTGAATCTCGCTCAACCACTCAGCCTAGAAGGTATTCATGACATTTATGAAGCGGGCGCCCAAGGAAATCGCAACCCAATCCCGTTAAAAGAAGTGGACGAGCGTATTGGTACTCTCGGAATTCCTGTTGATCCCAAGAAAATCAAAGGCATTGTCATCACCAATTCCGCCGACTCTCCATCCACCATTGTTCCACCGGATGAAGAAACGTCCATCATGGCGAAGCATTTGATTGAATTTTTGCACCGGGAAGTGGCTCAGGGTCGTCTTTCGCACACACTGGCACCGCTGCAATCGGGTATTGGTTCGGTTGCCAACGCCGTGTTTCATGGTCTGTTGACCTCCGATTTCCATGATCTAGAGGTGTATTCGGAAGTGTTGCAGGATTCTGTATTTGATTTGATTGATGCGGGCAAGGTTCGATTCGCCTCCGGGTGCTCCATTACCCTTTCCGTCGATAAAATGAAGCAGGTCTTTTCCGAGTTCGACCGCTACCGTGATCAGCTTGTTCTTCGCCCACAAGAAATCTCCAACCATCCTGAGCTGATTCGTCGTATGGGGCTGATCTCCATCAATACAGCTTTGGAAGTGGACATCTATGGCAATGTCAACTCCACACATGTTTCCGGGACCCATATGATGAACGGCATTGGTGGATCAGGTGACTTCGCACGCAATTCACGACTCGGAATTTTCGTGACCAAATCGATTGCCAAAGACGGAAAAATCTCCAGCATCGTTCCATTTGTGTCTCATGTAGACCATACCGAGCATGATGTGGACGTCATTGTGACAGAACAAGGCTACGCTGATTTGCGCGGTTTGGCTCCAAAAGAAAGGGCACCTCTCATTATCCAGCGCTGCGCTCATCCAATGTATCGTGAGCAATTGCTGGAATATTACGAAGAAGCACTGCAAAAGGGTGGCCAAACCCCACACGATCTTGCCAAAGCATTCTCCTGGCACATTCGTTATGCCAACGAGGGCACGATGCTCCAGCCTGTTGGGTCGATTCGGTCTTAAGTAATCGTAAAGAAAAACCAATTGGGTACTTACACTCGAGCAATCCGAGAGTGAGTACCCTTTCTATTCTCCACGCCCCAAACCAGCCATGAAATATTCGAGACCTCTCTTCAAATCTTTGGAAAGCTCCTCTACCTTCAACCATGCAGTTAATTCCTCTGCAATTCGTTCTCTATCGCCACCGTATTTTTCCACAAGTCTAGCAAGTTGTTCCCATTCATTCAAATCTTGTATAAAAGCTTCTCGTTCCATTGGTCGCCCGTGAGATTCCACGAATACCTTGGCTTCATAAGAATACGCCTCTCCCAGAAGACGAAGGAACGCTGGGGCCGTATAAGAGCGAGGACCGCCATAGACACTGGGTCCCAACGCATCCCCCAGAAATAACACCTGGTCTTGTTGCACATAGACATAACAGGCATCCGAGGTATGATCGCCACCTACCCATTTTACTTCGCAAGTCACTCTGCCAAGCTCAATGGTAATCGAATCTTTGAAAATGATATCAGGTTCCATAATGGTAATGTTCCGCTCAGTGCCATATTCAAGCTTGATGTGACCAACAGTCTCTTCGCTTAAAATCTTCTCCTGAACAAGCCGCTCCAATATCTCATCCGACCCGTCCAGCCCTTTCAGTCTGCGCAGTCCCGTTGCCGTCTCCTCCTGGGCAATCGTGGGAAGCTCCCACTCCGACATGCCAAAGGTATGATCCCAATGCCAATGCGTCAAAACGAGCAGATCCGGTAAACGTACGCCATGTTTGGCAAGCTCTTCACGAAATAAGGTGGCATGCACAGGAGAGTTCCCTGCATCCATCAGAAGTGTTCGTTTCGTACCACAGATCGCTGCCAATATCGGACGATCCGTTTTATGTTCCGCATGCATGATCCAGATATGCTCACTGATCCGTTCAATAGCTGACACCCAAACACCTCCAGTCCCCTTCTTATTCGTGATATCTACATATCAACCCTCTTAGTTTTAATTGATCCATTACTACAAGTACAACTACTTGCTATAAAAAATTGGTAAATTGTTCTTTACAAACACATCTGATCGAGAGTAAGATACAATACGTTATTCATCATTACACAATATTTTTTTGAACGCTTAGTCTTCCTAAAAAGAAGAACGGGGGAACCAAATGGAGGCCAAACAACATGTCCTTGGGGTGAATCTCAGAAGTCTGAGTAGGGCGACTCTCACGCCCGAATCCGTCAGCTAACCTCGTAAGCGTGCAGAGAGGAGAACTTGTCTTATGAAAGCACCATCTCAAAAAAAGCTGGAAGCTGATTTAAGTGAAGCCTTTATCAAATTCCAGCGTGAACTGATTGGACGGGGGCCACAGGAAGCGAAAGCCTACATCGTTTGCGACATGGTGATCATACGCTTTAAGGGTGTCCTTACCGTTGAAGAAAAGCATCTGGTCAACAACGAAACCGGCAAAAAGCTGGTCAAAAAAATGCGCCAAGTCCTAAGAGAGATGTACAGCAAGGAATATGAAGGCATTGTGGAACAGATGACAGGATGTAAGGTTCTTTCCAGTCATAGCGATATCAGTACCAAAATGGGCGAACGGATTGAAGTTTTCATTATGGATCGTGATGTGGAGCGGCAATTGCAAAACTAAGCTCCAATCACCCCCAAAAGGTTATCACCTGCCAAGAGATACAACTGGCGGAGGATGACCTTTTTTTCTTCATACAAAAATACGCTGAAATATTTAGACGAAAACCACCATTCCATTCGTCCATACGCTTCATGGTTCAAACACATATGTATAAACATATCCAAAAGGAGGGATTTACTTGTCACGTAAACGTTGCCGATGCTCCTGCGACTCATCCATGGGTTCTATGATGTATGACTCCTGTGCAATGCAAGACGATCCACCGATTCGAGGAGGTTTTGGAGGAGGTTTTCGAGGAGGAAGAGGTTTTGGAGGAGGTTTTCGAGGAGAAAGAGGCTTTCGAGACGGTTTTAGAACCAGAGGGTTTGAATCCCCGTTTTTCTTCCGCGAATCTCCATTTTTCTTCCGTGAATCCCCGTTTTTCTTTCGTGAATCACCGTTTTTTGGTCGTCGCTTCAGATAAATAAGAAAAGCCGTGGAAAATCACTTAAAGAAGTTGAATTCTTTACGTGCAATCAACGGCTGTTTTCAAAAAAATTGCCTATTCTTAAGTTCCAATGGACAATCGAACAAGCAATGAGGATCTATTCTCCATACCATGAAATACCATGGAAAAAGGAGGTCTCCTAATGGATCCGATTCAATATCATCGTCAACGAATGAATGAACATTTGAGGATGGCTGAGCACTTCCGAACATTAAAAACTGCCCACGCTCATGATCGTAGAATGCACCACGCGTATGCAGAAAGAGAGCACTATCATAGAATGAAAGCTCACCACCATCGAATGATGATGCACACTCACCGTTGAATGGAAGCTCCCTTCTGGGGGCTTTCCATTGTTTTTTTCTCTTGTTCTAAACCGCAAATCTTCCAACGCTCCAAAGGCGAGTGACGTTTTAGATGGAATACCCATCCCGCTTTCTTTTTCTTCGTGCCATTTTCAATATAAGAGGCAGTAACATGAACCTCTGAGGCAAGAAGCTCTGCCCTATCATCTTTCAGATTCAAAATGACGTATTTGGTTAAATCAATCTCTTTTAATGAAAATGACGGGGTAAAACCATCAGTGGTCATTTCAAGAGTGGAAAGATCATTTTGTTGAAGAGAGAGCAAGTAAATTTCCACTAGCTTTTGTAAACTTGCCTCAAGAATTAATTTCTTAAGATCCCCCGACGCTTTGGTAATCATGAGGTGATGGGCTGGGTCAGGCTCCGTACGTTTATGGGTGGAGCTACCTTGAAAGTGAATACAGAAATGCCCTGGAAAATTGTTCCCCCGAATAGCTCCGGCCCCGTGCGGCATACCATTCATAGACGCCGCAAAGCGTTCCCCGTTAATGGAAACGAGAATGGCCCTTCTTCTCCAGCTCCATTTCCCTTGATAAATTCGTTTAAAAACAGCCGTATCTTGCTTTGTCAAAGGCTGAACGTCCGCGTGACGACTCCCCGCCCTTCGTTGCACACGGAACTTCTCACCCGTCTCCATGTCGATCACTTCCGCATACTTCATCCTGCCGAATTGTTCTCTCACTTTGTCCCAATCCAGAGGGTTACCGAAATGGGCTTTTTCTAATTTGTTCACATAACCGTCTAACTGATTTTGTATCCAGGAGGAAATAAGAATTCTCTTCCCACGTGTTGGCTCATACAGTCGATGGTACGAATCTAAGAGGAATACACGACTTCCAATCCCAATTTTGGCTCTAGGCAAATCAGGTCCTTCAGCTGCATTAACGGCTGCGCTTTTCAGGATTTTACCAGCCAAATTGTTCCTGTCTTCAATGGTCATTTCTGAATAATAACTGGAGTTAGGAGAAGTTGTCACGGTAAGAACAAGTCGCTCTTTGGCATCCGTATGTTCAAGCGGTAGGAAAAGAATTAGCAAATACAATAACCATAACAGACACCGTTTCAAATGGTTCACCCTATTTAATGTGAATTTGATTAATCACGCCCCCGAATATTATTGACCAATTGGCCCTCTCAAATTCTTCCTTGCATGTATCTCGCCTCGAATTATAAAGCTAAGACAAGTTTACATACTTCTGTATTGCTTACCTTGGGACTGTGTACCCTTGTTATGGAGGCGAATCCATGATGAAACCCGTTGCTCTTGTACTTGTAACTGTTGCTTTGGTGGTTACATCCCTATGTGGTTCAGCTATTGCACAAAATGCCGATCCATTATTGGCAGCAAAAAAAGGCCGAAAATATTATGAATCACGAAAAGAAATTGTTTGGGAGGTCCCCACCAAAGATAAAGTCATTGCTTTAACATTTGATGACGGACCTGATCCGCACTACACCCCACAATTAGCAGCCTTACTTAAGCAATATAACGCCAAAGCCACTTTTTTCGTTGTAGGATCACGCGTAAAAAAATTTCCTAATATTGTACGGGCTTTATCCAAGGATGGACACGAAATCGGTAATCATACCCAAAACCATCCAGACCTTCGAAGGATTTCTTCCATTAAATTAGAGGAAGAGATTTCTAAGGCAAACCAGACCATTCGTACTGTTACCGGAAATACGCCTAGCCTTTTTCGTCCACCGGGTGGATATTACAGTGAATCGCTTGTTCATGTTGCCAAGAAAATGGACAACTTGGTGATCATGTGGTCTTGGCATCAGGATACGCGAGACTGGAGTAATCCTGGTGTAAAAAAAATAGTCAACAAGGTGCTTACCAACGCTCGAAATGGAGATATTGTCTTGTTTCACGATAATGGAGGACGTCAAACCGTAGAGGCAATAAAAAAAATCCTTCCCGAATTGCATCAGAAAGGATATCAATTTGTTACAGTCAGCGATTTACTGAAACGGAACCAAAAATAAATGAGCATACAGAATGTTCTCCTCTTGTCGGACAAAGCGGTATGAAAGGAGACGTGGATGAAGTTGATTCGAAACTTTAGAAGATACCTGCTTCTCGCAGGTTTATTGTATACGATTCAATTCATGGCTAGTTCTTTCGTGGCTCAAGCAATAGCAAGCGTCTCCACAGAAACAACGAATGCTGCCCATCCTGAGGGTTCTGTTCCCGTGTTGATGTACCACTCTATTTCACGCCAGAATAACTCGCTGTGTATAGCTCCCGAACAGTTTGAAAGGCAGCTTAGTAATTTACTCAAACATGGATATACACCGATTACCGCAAGTGAGTTAATTTCGGCTTGGGAAAATGGATCAGAGCTGCCGACTCGGCCAATTGTTCTTACATTTGACGATGGATATAAGGATAACTACACACATGCCTTTCCAATCTTAAAGAAATATCAGGCGAAGGCCACCTTATTCATCATCACCGGAGCTGTAGGAAAATCCAATTACGCTAACTGGGATCAACTAATGGAAATGGAGAATAGCGGTCTGATTGACATCGAGTCTCATACCGTTACTCACCCCGATATTCGAAAGCTAACAAGCAAACAACTTGTTCATGAGCTAGCCTCTTCCAAACAAGTCCTTGAAGAACACTTGCATAAAAGCATTACCATTTTTGCCTATCCCTACGGTGGTTATACAGAGAGCGCCATTTCCGCACTTGCATCTGTCGGATATAAAGCTGCGTTTACCACGAAAAACCGTATGACTCATCCATCACAGGGCCGTTACACGTTAAAACGGTTACGCGTTTTCCAAAGTCAATCGTTTTCCACATTTAATCCATAAAAATATGTTGACCGATTCTTTTAATTTGTGGACGACTCCATATCCATGCGGAGGTTGCCGTGTCAGGATTAAAATAATACAACGCACCGCCACTAGGGTCCCACCCGCGTGCGGCATCCCAAGCAGCCTTATAAGCTGTTTCATTAGGAGTTAACCAGTATTGGCCGTCATCTACAGCGGTAAACGCACCTGACTGAAAGATGGTGCCTGCTACCGTCGAAGGAAACATTCCCGAATGCACACGATTCAGCACAACCGCTCCAACGGCAACCTGTCCTGTATAAGATTCGCCACGCGCCTCTCCGTAGATAAGATGGGCCAGCATGTCCAATTCAGCGGCATTAACGGAATGTTGTTTTAAGCTGGTCCAGGTCTTAGAACCTGCGATGCCATCGACTGCAAGTCCATATTCGCTCTGGAAGTCTCTTACAGCCTGTTGTGTTTGATATCCGTATTGCCCATCTAATGGACTGTCATAAAAACCGAGCAATTGAAGTCTATATTGCAGATCCCATACATCTCCGCTATTGCTTCCCCAAGTGAGAAGTGGCGATGCCTCGGCTGTTTGGATAGGTTGCAATGCCATACCGGCAAACAACATCAAGAGGCAAGCCACAATACTCCATTTTTTCATGGTAAAACCCCCTCCTCTCAGGTATTACATGTTACCTGGGAGGAAAAGGGGGTTCAATAGAGGATCACTGGAAATTGAAATTGAATGGTTTAGCGTTTCAGTAAAACAAATGCTTTCTTGACATCACCAAGTGACTTATAGAGAGAATCATACTGTTTCCCTTGTAGAGTTGCCGTATCGTACGGATTGCTTTGCAGCAAGGCTGCTACGTAAACGGTATGAGTTGCCGCGTTTTCCGCGATCTCAATGCCGACAGGCGGCTCTTGTTCCGGGTGATTCATTTTATTCCAATCTGCTTTATCAAACGCATAGATCTCGATTATCGGCATACGATCCTGCATGTTATCGGTGTTAAACAAAAAGCTGGTGACACTTTTGGCTTTTGGCATGGCTTCGTCAGCCTTGGATCCAGTCAGCTCTTGAACTAGAACGTTTCCATTCCATGATTTAGGCGCCATGAAAGCGAAGTCGGAATCACTGCTGGTGAACTTGTCTTCATAGACAGTCAATGGTTGAGAAGCTGCTTGAAAATCTGCATTGATCAATTCCCATTTAGTATGGTTCCATTGCCATCGGGAGTTAAGATAGCCTCGTGTATCCGCATTCGTAGAACCGATCAGACGCTCTGTACCCTGCAACACATTCAGTTTGCTTTGGCTTAAAGTGATTGGCTTCAACGCAACAAAACCGTTTCCTAGAACTCCTGCCTTATTTTCTCCCAATCCCGGACAGCCAAGGTCTTGGGTTACCCCGTTCTTCACGGAATAAATGTGGGTGGTTGTATAGCCGCCACTTCCTCCTGTATCCGCTGATACCATAATCTCGGCCGCTTTGTCACCGGTGAAATCTTGCAGCGACATTTTGGGACTGTAACCGCCATCGTTCAAATTGATGGTCATTACCTTTTTGCTCTTCCCATCAGTTACCTTCACTACGAGCTCGTCAAGGTATGGACTTGAATTATCCAGTTTTTTACCATATAAAACGACAGTATCGGCTGTTTTGTCTCCCGTTACGTCTGCTTGTTGTGTCTCCAGCACTTGCATGTTTTTATCGGATGAGGCATTGCTTACCGCTTGAGCTTCTACTCCTTGTCCAATGAAAAGTACAGATGTAAGGATCATTCCCTTTACGAGTTTGTTCCAGTTATTCATGGATGGTTCCCCTCTCAACTATGTGGTATCATTTCTCCTTTATCGTAAACAATCCACAAAGTGATAGGGTTACAAAATGGTTACAATCATTAATTCTGATTTTGTGCCAAAAGCAGTTCGATCTGCTCCAAATGATCCTCGCCATGTCTGGAATAGGTCTCGAGCAAGTCCGCAATCGTGATTTCCCCGGTCACTGGATGATTCCCGACACGGTCGAAGTCGCTATCCTGCAGGTTTGTCAACAGGTTTACCCAACGCTTGTGCAACGCAACAAGTATGGCGACCGAATCCTCAACATCTAACTCTTTTGCATCTGGCAGCTCTGCCCATGATTGCTGGGCCCACGTTTTAATCGTAGGGCGATTCTCTGTCAGTATAAATTTCATACGGGTGTAACTATTAATATGAGAATCGGCGATGTGATGAATCGTTTGGGCCAATGTCCAATCGCCATCAAGAGTGGGATGACTGGGTGGACAGTTCAATTGTAATAGTGCTGGCGTAAACCTCCCGACGATTTGCCTAAGCTTGGCCGGAAACTCGGCGATCTTCTGAATTTGGAGTTCACGTACTTCCTTTGTCATTTAATTCCTCCTACTGCTTCATTTGGTCTATGACCAATGTATAAAGAAATGACCCCTATTGTTAGAACCAGTTTATCCAGCTCTAATGGGGTCAGTTAACGGATGGTGTCTATGGTTTTACAGTAACAGAAATGGCTACCCTATCGATTGTTTGAAAGCTTATGATTCCCGAGTGTTTTTCTGATCAAAATAGATTCCAATCACTTTAAGTACTGTTTCTAACAATTCCTTAAAATCAGGTCGATCTCGAAACCACATCTTCATTTGAGTTAAATCGATCCCTAGCTTCTCTCTGTTATGGATAATGAACTGACTTAATGGAACTTCCCGATTTCCTTCGAAAATGTTTACTTGTAAACTAGTAAACGGATTGAAGTGACGAAAAACAATTTTGGTATCATTCTTGACGTATATTATTTCCCCACCATCAAATACATTCTCTTTCGTATATGCTCTGTTAAAGTGCCGCTTTTCCAGATACGGATCAACTAGTTCATCATATATCTCATTTGCATTAAGCTTTCACTACATGATTACTTAGCCACTTGTCCCCTTTTAGCAAAAAATATTGGAGGATTTGGCCTAACACTAAACGTAATTCTCGTTCTGTCTTATAGTGAAAAGTCGGTGGATTATCTCTTTCGATTACCCGAAACATGTCTACTCCACGCATAACCGGAGAAAAAATGTTTGCTTCCACCAAATTTTTTTGGCTCGTACTAATGACCAATCCATACTCAAATCGATCAATCGTTTTAAGAAATACATATTCCCCTCGATATACACCATATTTTTTATCTTTTCGCCATGTATATCCTAATTTCCCCAATGGCCATTCCAATACATCCAAGATGATTTTACTTACCTGAAGCTTTGGGTTTCCTTCCACATTGGCGTTCATGATCCCCATTTGTTCTAAAGCATCATCACCGAGAGAGGAAAAATAGTCATAGGAAACCCATTCTATTTTTTCAAAAGCAAAAGCATTTTTATAATATTGAATGCCTTCTAAGATATCGGTAGGCACTTTTAGCATCCAGTCTTTCAATAAATTAAACTCTTTCTCTCTTTTGACAATCTCTTTTAAAGCACCCACATTAGCTTCGCTCACATCAGATTCATTTATCTGTTCATAATCAATACGCAATGATCCTACCTTTTCTCCTCTATAGAATAGCGAATATCCCCAACCATGATCTTCACAGTTCCAGAAAAAGAATGAAAAAGTGTCTAATTTATCAGAGAAGAACCTGGCTACTTCATTGCCTTTTGTCACATCATTATTTATGACAACGGCAAACCAGTCTTCGTTTGCTTCCAAAAAATATCCTTCTGTTTTCATTTCTTTTAAACAACTTAAAATATTGTCTTGGCTTTTACTTTTAACTAATGTAGCGTAAGTATACTCGCTCATACTCCCCCCCTGTCGTAACTCCTGACATTGATTACTTCGCCTCATCATTCCCTGATTCCTATTCTTATTTCCAGTTTATTGAATTAACAAAACGGCCACCGATCGCATACGACCAAGCAAGCATGCGTTTAGCGACCGTCTTACTAACTTATTGGGAACTCAAAGCTTTTTCTGATAAAGTGCGCTTTGGAAGACTGCGCGCATTCCGACACGCTCGTATAAGGAGTGGGCGTTGGTCAAGCTTTCGGAATCGACGTTCAGGAATACCGTATTCTGGCCTCTTTGATATGCGGTTTGAAACGCGTGAAGAAGCAAGGAATGTCCAATTCCTTGTTTACGCCATGCGCGTTTTACCCCTAATAATTCGATATATAACCCATCTTCCTGACACCTGCACATCATAAAGGCTGCAGGCTCCTGATCATCCCTGACAATAAACCAGAGGCTAGCATCGTATTGCTCCCCCTTTTGCTTGTGAATCCACTGCGAATAATCCGTCTTGGAATACCCCCAGGAATCGCAGAAGGTTTGATCGTAGAGTTCATAAATCGTTTTTTCATCGTGGTCTGGTTGAAAAGAACGTACGGTAATCCCCGCAGGGAACGAGGGCTTTGCTGGCTGCTCTGTCAGTTCAATTTGCATCCGTTTATACAACCGGCAGCATGTGAATCCTCTATTTTCCACAAGGTTTCTTGCCGCACGATTGGTAAAAGGGATATGGTTCATAAGTTTTTGATCGGTTGTACTCCCTTCGGCTAGCTCATTTGCTCTTTCTTCCACCTTCAATAGCAGCACAGAGCCAATTCCGTTATTCTCATACTCGGGATGCACGAAGACACAGGTATCCATTCGACTCTCTATGTGCCGCTCCAAGAAAGCGTATCCGATGATCGTATGATTCGGGGAGCACGCTACCCAGGTATCGGTCTCAATGTGGATGGAATTCCACATATTCAGGAGGTCTTCTTGCGTAATATCAGGAACTCCATGATCGTTGATATCACATAATACGATCAGGTTCGTAATCTCTTGCGCATCGTTTATTCGAGCATGCCTGATCGTGAAGGTCGTCGATTGACTGGTCATCTTGCTCAACTCCATTCGATAGGTAGTCGTTATTTTCTATCAAAATCAAAGCACCCACTTCTGAATGATTTTCGCAGTGGGTGCTTTGGTTTAACTAGTCTTTACTTCTTCACTGTGACCATAATCGTGACGCTTTTGCCGCCGTAAATCACTTTAATCTTCGCTTTTCCTTCTTTCAACGCCTTCAATTTGCCATCTTCTACAGCCACCACTTTGGGATTGTCGCTAGTCCAGGTGGCTAACTCGGTTACTTGATTGGTCTCCTTGTTGGTCATCCGGGCGGACAGCTCGAGCTGTTTTGTCTCTTCTTTTTTCATTTCTATATTCTTGTCGGCAATAATCAGTTTGCTTACTCCGATATTGGACACTTTCACCGGCACTACCAGTTTGTCATTCTTATACGTAACGGTAATGGTCGCTTCCCCTTCCTGAGTACCTGCTTTCACCTTGCCTTTGGCGACGGTCACGATTTGTGGATCGCTTACCTCGAAGCTGGTTTTCTTATCATTGGTGACGTCGAGCAGATTGCCACTTTTTTCGGTGACATACACCTTCAGATTGGCTGTCTTCTTCACCTGGAGGAGCAAATTCTTTTCGGATACGGTGAGGTTGTTTCCTTCACTTGGCTTGCCTTCCTTATCGCGTGTCACCTTGAGTTTGTAGATTGTCGCGCCGTCCAACATCTGCACTTTGATCTCAATTCGGTTCTCGCCTACCACAAGCGGCAGTGGTTCACTTGTCTCTGTGCTTGCCACGCTGCCGGCCGGTTTGTCATTGATGCTGATGATGATGGCCGCATTGGAATCAACTGCTTTTGGTTTCAATGTCAAGCTATCCACTTCATTGCGAACACGCGCTTCATATTGCTTGACCTTGCCGCAAAAAGCGGGAGTTAAAATTCCGGCGGACAGGGTCAGAGATTTCAAATGATGCTTTATCACAAAATCATGGTTCACCTTAATCGGAGTCGGCGCGTTGCTCGTCGAACCGTCACCCAGCTGACCTACTCCGTTGCCGCCCCACGCCCAAGCTACACCATCTTCATCTACCGCAATAGCATGATCGTTCCCTGATGTGATGGAGAAGATATGATCTAACGCACTGCTTCCATTGGGACCTAGCACCTTCACCGGCGTATTTTGTTTGGATTCTGTTCCGTCACCCAGCTTGCCATTCAGGTTCTGCCCCCACGCCCACACGGTGCCATCATTCTTGACAGCATAGCTGCTGCTGTTCCCAGCCGCGATTGCCACCACGTTGGTCAATCCCTGTACCTGTACTGGAACGTTGGACGAGGTATTGGTGCCATTGCCCAACTGTCCTTCCGTATTGCGACCCCAGGCCCAGACAGTTCCATTACTTCTCAGCGCAATGGTATGTCTCCATCCGGTGGCGATGTCGACTGCATTTTCCAAGCCTTTTACCTTCACTGGCACCAAGCTGTCGCTGTCCTTGCCTGTTCCGAGCGTTCCCTCGCCGTTGAAGCCCCAAGTCCAGACACTGCCATCCTCTTTTACAGCCGCAGAGAACATTTCACTTGCTGAGATAGCCTTTACTTCGGATATACTTTTGAGCTTAGCGGGAGAGGTTCTGCTTTTATCTGAACCGTCTCCTAACTGACCGTAGCTATTGTCTCCCCAGGCCCAGACATTCCCTTTTTTATCTATTGCGAGGGAATGCTTTTTTCCTGCCGCAACGGTATAGACGTCATCCAAGCCTTTGACTTCCTTCGGTGTATTGCCTTGGCTGGTTGAGCCATCACCCAGCTGTCCGGCATCATTGATTCCCCACGCATAGACATGGTGGTTTTCATCCACCGCTAGCGCGTGAGCATAACCGGCTGCAATCCCCTCAATATTCGAAAGAGCATCAATTTTACTCACAGTCGATGATGAGCCGCCCGAACCGTCTCCCAGCTGCCCTTCCTTGTTTCTCCCCCAAGCCCATACCGTTCCATCGGTCTTGAGCGCAATATTATAATCAAATCCCGCTTTGATAGTCGGAAGATCGTTGCAGACGCTGTAATTGGCGCTGGCACTGTAGCTAGTGTCAAGATCGCCGTTTGTTTCGGCTCCGACCACGCTCAACGGCAAGATGCTGGAAACCATTGTTAAACTAAGAAACCATTTACCTAATCGAGACATATGAACACTTTCCTTTCGATATTAATCGCATGATGCACAAGCTTCACTCTTGAGCACCCTTACGCTATACGTGTTACTTCCAGAAACAAAATTGACTTCGTCGGATCCCTGTACAGTTTGACGGTACCGATCTTGCCTTGAGGAATATCCGTCAGCAAATCTTTCATGGCCGCTTCATCCCGATAGACGAGCCACCAGTCACAACAAGCCTCAATGTAGGCTGAGCAGAGGTGGTCGGGATGGAAGTTGGCGATCAATAGAACACCGCCTGGTCTAAGCATGCGGAATAACTTCCCGGTGAGACGTTTTGCCACTTTTTCCTGCAGATAATCATAGAGTCCCGCCGAATAGATGAAATCAAAGGATGAAAATTGCATGCGTTCCCGAATCAGATCGAGCACGGAGCCTTCCACCGCCGTAACACCAAGCTTCTCTACTTCCTGACGTACTTGCTCGATCGACAGCGGATCGTTATCCAACGCGACGTATTTTCCTATCTTCCCGTTATACAGGGCAGTGGAATGTCGGGCCTCTCTCAAATGTCCGCTAGCCACCGCGAGAACGCCCGTATCTTTGTTCGTTTCAGCAAACTCATCCAGTCTGTTCGCAATCATGTACTTGCGATTCCTTACTCCTTCAGCGGTCGAAAGCCTCAATACAGACTCGAACAATCTCTTGCCTTCCTTTGTAATCGTCCCGTCGAACGGAGCGGCAATCGTACCATCCCCCGCATAGAGCATATCCATCATGATGGCGTCTCCAGCATATCCACGGGGCTTCGTCAACGCCCGACGAGTAAAAGGATCCTTTAACAGAAACTTCTGCAACGGATGGGTCAAAGAAGTGCGGGCGACCTCATCCTTCCATTTGTCAAAAGGCAGGCTTTTTTTGATTTCCTGCAGCTGCTTGCAAAAGGAGCGGAGGGTATTATCATAGTCCGCCTTTTGATTCCCGCATTCGATCACCATCTCATCGAGAACCGAGGCCAAATCCAAGCTGCTAACACTCATTTCATCCACTCCCTATTCCCTTTCCCACTTCTCGTCTTTACTGAATCTTCTGCTGCTCTTCGTCTGATATGAAGTAGTTATGGATATCATAATGCGGGACTTCAAATCCCGGATGTCCATTCGGTTCAAAATCCCAATCCACCTGAACAACGCCAGGCATCGGAAGACCCTTCATGCCAGGCACGTTCGCCAGACTTTTTCCTTGGGCCAAATCCGCTTGAGAAATCATGTATTCTAGAAAAACAAGCTTTCCTTTATACACTCCATAGATTGGACCGAGCGGCAGCTCCTGCGGATTCCCCCAGTGTTCGCCCATCGCGGGAACGACTTCAGTCACCTGAATGGTACCTTCCGGGAGAGCGAGGACATACGCTTCTTTGTTCGTTTCATCCCAGCTTACTTTTTGCGCCCCGACCGCCTTGGCCAGATCCTCCACCCATGCTGTCGGTTCACCAGACTTCATGCTGATTCCGTCAATCGTCTTGCCATTTAATGTGACTGTATGTTTATTTTGGGCAACCGTGTAGGTTTTGCCGAACAGGTCAGCGAACGCTTTGACGGACACGTACACTTTCTTGTCGGAAGCGATATGATTGGCCTCTGAGACCACTTTTACACCATTGACCAAAACAGTCAGCTCCTCGTTGGCTTTCGGTGCCTCCTGCGACTGTTTCGCCACATCTGCCACCACCGGTTGAACAGGATGCGGCTGTACTCCATGCGCTGACACGATACCTCCTGACATCAACAGCGAAGTCCCTACAAGTACTGACACGATCTTTTTCATTCTTCACATTACTCCCTTTATTTGATAATTTTTCCTTACAATTAAAAACAAGTATCAGTATAGATCGTAGCAACAGGAACTGGTATCGGATGAATTACGTATTTTCCCGCTTCACCTATACGCATTTTTTGATGAAACTAAAATATTTCGGCTTCATCACTTTTTTCTAATCCAGTGAACTCATCTTTTACACTCCCTTATACTGGATGGCTTGATTCGCTGTTATTACCTTACCAAGATTTGGGGTTGTCAGAAATTATACTTTCGGATAATAAATGGATACCTTTTAAGCGCTAATGGTTCAGGAGTTAAACCTTACAGCAGGAAAAATGATCCAGCTCGTCGAAAACCCGAAGTGTTATCATCCATTTTGATTCTTCCTGTATAAAGGGCTGATACTGTTGCAGACGATAATTAATGATTTTGACATGTGGGAAAATCGCTACATTGTTGGCCGACAACAAGAGCTTTCCTTATTTTCTGACTTTTTGGAAAGTGATTCGTCCACCAACAAGCATATCTGGAATCTGTACGGAACAGGCGGCATCGGAAAGAGCACCCTCCTGCAGGGATTTCGTCTCCTGGCGATACAGAAAGGTGCTCTTTATATCCAACTGGGGAGCAGGGATTTCAGCCATACGGGATATGATTTATGCAAGGCATTGCTTCAGCAGTTGACGGAGACCGCGCCAAAGGAAACGGACCTCTCGAAGCTTCTAGAATCCACGGTGGCCACAATCCGTGAGATATCAGCGTACAGAAAGGTAATTATCGCGTTTGATACGTTTGAAGAAATGATGGAGCTTGAAACATGGCTGCGGGAGCATTTTCTAAAATGGCTTCCATCCCGTGTGCTTGTTCTCATCGCCGGGCGCCAACGACTGACGGATTCATGGTTTTATTCTCCCGCCTGGCGCTCCAAAATCCTGCTCATGCCTGTTAAACACCTGACCCGTGAGGAAACGCTGGACTATCTTCAACGCTTCGACATAAGCGAAGCGGAACGAATGGAGCGTATCTGGCTTCGCTCCAAAGGGCATCCGCTTACCCTTTCGTTGGCGGTTGCGGCTCAAATAAATGAAGAGGACGCTGCTTCCGGGATAGAGTCCGACTGGTTTGGTGATTTGGCAGCGCTGTGGTTGAAGGAAGTGCCGGAAAAAGAGCAGCGAAAATGGGTTGAGGCAGCCGCTGTACTCCGCCACTTTAACGAAGAGGTGCTTTCCTACCTCTTGGAAGAGGAAATTAAGCCAGATATTTTTGAGCAATTGACCCGTTTTTCGTTTGTGCAAAAAACCGATCGGGGCTGGATGTTTCATGATCTTATGCGGGAAGCCACATGTTCCCAACTGAAACAACGTAAACCGCGTTACTACCACCACCTACTCGGTCGAGCCGCCTGTTATTATGCTGAGATCATCCTTGAAAAGTCCGGGAAAAGCAGCGTCTCCTGGGAAGTGGTAGAATTCTATCATTATGTGGAGCACTCATCCATTCGCGCACTGACCAACCAGGCCAGTGGCACATATTATTGGGACACCTTGACCGATTCTAATTTGGCCGAAGCGGAATCTTTCATAGAATACAGGATGCGCAACAGAAAAAGCTTTACCCACACTATAATAGATCCGCATACTGGTTCTGAATTTCAGATGAAATTACGCCTTGAAGAAACCTCCTACCTGATTCAGGATCTGGATCTTCACGCCTTTTATGATCTCGATGCCCGAAGTGTGATGCTGCTCCGCGATGAAGCTGGAACTGCACAAGGATTGACCGTGGTTGTCCCCTTGCATGGAGGGACCCTGCCGTTTCTGGAGAGAGATCCCATTTTGGGTCCCTATCTCGCACACCTATCCTCATCTGAGCGAAGTACGTTCAATGTTCCTCCAGATAAACCGGCTGGCTGGTTTATGCGGGCCCTGGATTACCTGGATCAAACAGACCCGTCATTGTCGACGGAGGGAATCAAACTGATCAACTCCTATATGTGCAACGGTGGTATTTTGGTCATCTCTCCTCAGCCGAATAAATATGTAGAGAACGTATTTCTATTCTTAGGCTTTGAAATCGTACCAGACGTCACACATTGCCATTACGATGGGGTAACACCTACCCCTTTCTTCATCATTGATACGCGTGGTGACAAGCTGCGAAAATTTTTATCACGCCTGCTGCTTCAATCAGGATTCAATGAAGAACTTGGCGATCATAAACGAATTCAATTTGGCTCGAAGGAATTATCTTTACACTGGAACTTGTTAACCAAAAGGGAGCAGGAAGTAGCTGAGTTGGTTTGTGCGGGATGTTCGAATGTGGAAATTGCCGAGAAGCTGTTTATTAGCGAAGTGACTGTAAAAAAGCACCTCTCCGCTATTTTTGGAAAGCTGGGTGTGAAAAAAAGAAGTCAACTGATTACGCTATTGATCAAAGGAAATCTCTAAACGCCAAGGTTTCTGTCAAACACCCCATGGAAACTTCCATGGGGTGTTTGTGGACAGTGCACACTTCCTCGATCAATATTATTATTTTGAAATAAGTGTATCGTCTAAGAGGGTGTAGTATTTCACCCGGTTTTGCCCAAAGTCAGCGCGAAATTCATTACGTTCCGGCACGTATTGTACAGCCTGGGCATGGAGTGCTTCAGCAAGATCAGCCCGCACTACCTGGTTGTTCTCCAGCTTGTAAATCCAAACGGTCGGGACTACTCCAAGTAGGTTTGTAACGATTGCATACTGCTTCTTGCCTTGTCCTACAATCAATAATTTAAGCGCCGGGAAACCACCAACAATTCTAGGCACTCCATTTTCCACGTCGTAATAATTATGGTAAGACCACTTTGCGCCGCCAAGGCCCTTTATCTCCAATAGCTTTTTGCCAAACAATTCAACTGGTGTGAGGCTCACCTCTTTCGTGGAATGAGACACCACTCCCAGATCGTATAATGTTGGTTTCCCCTTAAATCCAGCGAAGACATTCTCAACATCCCATGGCTTTTGAAAAAGGAAAAACTCACCCAACTCCGTTTGTTGTTTCTGGATGATTGTTCTGATCAACTTTTGTTCCAGAACCTTCACATGAATAGGTTCCGGCAACACTTGCGCTAGTTTATATGACAATGAAATCCGATCCGATTTTTCTTGTAGGATTTCAGAGGCGGAAGTTGGAGACAGGACAGTGGAAGCCTCGCATGAGAATAGCAAGGCAAGCGTAATGAGCATGTTCACAAATAATCCCCCTTTACGGATAAGGTACCCCGTTCCGGATGAAATGATGGACAGCATAAAATAAAAATCCTGAGGAAGAAAGTATCCTCAGGATCTCTGGAAGTGCCGTACTATTACGCTTTATATTGCTCCTTATTCGAATCCGCTCCGGTGACTACAGAACTCTTGAGATTACCGATCACATTGATGACAAACAGAACTACACCAAGACTTAAAGTGCTAGCACCGATGGCAATCACCGGTTCAACCGCAGGATTGCCCGCTTCAAGCACAAGCAACCCAATCATCATCACGGGAAGACCCAGATTGTGCAGCCAAAAGTGCCATTTTCCCAGCCCGGTTAATCCAAGCCGCGGGAACAACGTGTAAATGACACCGGCCAGAGCTAGAGAAGTCCATCCCAAAAGGTTAATGTGCGCATGGGACGGAGCAAACTGAAATTTGTGAGTGATGGACATAAACATCCCCATAATAATGCCAATTAAAAAGTAGACAACAGAGATCTTGATAAATTTAATTCCCATTTTCATTACTCCTCCAAAATATTTATTCACTCGCAAAATAAAGTGTAAAAAATTAAGCCATTTACTTATTTCATTTGATGGGCCATGTAATGCGCAAGAGCTGTGCGAGAGTGTATCTCCAACTTTTTATAGATTCGATCCAGATGTGTCGTCACCGTTCTGCTGCTGACAAACAGTTTTTCAGCGATCTCATCATTGCTTAAACCAACAGAAACAAGGTTCGCTACCTCTGTCTCCCGCTTTGTTAACCTTACGCCAGTTGCTTCGACCTTTGAAATCGTCTCATCCACCGGCAATACATTCGACAATGACTCCATATATTTCTGCAGCAGAACGGCGTTTCGAAGCACAATCATGGAGTTGCGAAAGCCCATCTCCTGGTCAAGCGCTTGCAGGACGACTTGCAAGATCTGATCCGGGGTCAGTTCCCCTTCATTCAACAGTCGGGACACCTCGCGAATTAATCGAATGACCTCTCTTTTGTTATCCGGGTTCATAAACAGTCCTCCCAATTTCATGGAAGCATTCCGTCAATGAACGTGCTTCTCCCTTTTCGCGTCAATTACGTTCAGTTAAACCAGAATATTCACTCTCCTCTCGTTTTATTGGCTCCACTTCGTTTGGTGCGGATGAATCCATGGCTAAATGACTTCTTGGAAACTGAATTGATCATGCTACGCTGTAGTGTATCACGGTCGCTTCAGCAGCCGATATTATCCAAAAGTATACTTTTCAGATTAAATTTGCTCCAAAATAAAAAGAGGCGGAATTCCGCCTCTTTTCGTCCTACAGCTCTTCTGTAATTAATTTTCAATCACGATTCCGTTTAATTTGAGATTGACCGTATTCGCGATCGTGTCTCCTACTGGACAAGTCTTTTCCAAGAAATGCACAAAGGACTCGACTTGTTCTCTTGGTGCATCGGTTTTGATATGAAATGTGTATCGGATATCGGAATACCCGCGTCTAACATCAGATTTGTTCATGAAGCCATCCGTATCGAGATCGCCCTCTACTTCTACCCAAAAATCGTCGAGGCGAACATGAAACTTCTTGGCATATACTCTGGCAACGATTGACTGGCATGCACCTAATGCCGAGAGAACCAGTTCAACGGGGTTCATTCCAGTATCTGATCCGCCCAGGCTTTTTGGTTCATCAATTGTTATCTCAAAATTTCTGGAATTGGCCTTAACAACCAAGCCCTCCTGTAGATGTGCGGTTGCTTTGAATGTTTCAACAGGCATTCTGCTCACTCCCTTTAGCATAATTAACTGATTATCAAACTATAACACAGTTTTCCGATTTGTATTATATGAATTATGTAAATTCATTTCAAAGGCAGGAACCAACAGTTGAATTCCTTCCTATCGCATATGGATCACTGTGTTTTTGGTCACTCCTATTATACATCCGATTCAAGCATGTCTAATTGCGCATATTGGAATATTTTATGTCTTTGCGGAATCATCCAAGCTGAGGAATCAAATGACATGTAAGTACATAGTTCTTTACTTAAATACACCGAATTATTACTATTATGGAATAATTCCCTATATACGACTGTAACGGAGGTTGTGATGATTTGGAACGTTTGAAAGGAATGTTCTACTTAGTTTGCGCTTTTTCACTTGCAGGTACCTCAGTCATTGCCGCTCGGTTTATTGATGACCATGTGGGAACATTTACAATTACAGCAGTTAGTTTGTTCTTGGCTTTACTTTGCTTGGTCCCATTGGGCGGTAGAAGACTCGTCCAGACTGTCCTCCGTCTGTCTTTGCAAGACTGGATGCTTCTATTAACTCAATCGCTATTTGGCGTTTTTTTGTTTCGTATGTTTTTATTGTACGGTCTTGCCCATACAAGCGCTGGAGAGGCTGGGATATTAACTGGAGCGACACCTGCTGTCACCCTTATTCTCGCCTTGTTACTGTTGAAAGAATCAATAAATCGAACAGCACTTCTTGGCATTCTCAGTACAATTGGGGGGATCCTCCTATTACAAGGGATACTCATACCCGAACGTGTTGTCACATTTTCAACGAATCATTTTATAGGCAATATTCTGGTGATCTGTGCTGCTGTGAGCGAATCTCTGTTTAATATTTTTTCACGCAACGCAGCTATAAAAACCCACCTTTCACACAGAGAACCGCTTCATCCGATTACTCAAACCACACTGGTATCCGCCATGGCTTTGGTCCTTTGTTTGATTCCTTCACTCTTTGAGCATCCACTGTCCGCCCTCTCTGTGATTGGGTGGAAGGACTGGCTGGCACTGGTTTGGTACGGCCCCTTTGTCACAGCCCTGGCATTCATATTTTGGTATGCGGGAATCAAAAGATGTCAGGTTTCAACAGCGGCCGCCTTATCAGGCATGATGCCTTTTAGTTCATTATTATTGTCAGTCATCGTGTTAGGTGAACAAACCGGATGGCAGCAATGGTCAGGCGGAATTCTGGTTATCCTCGGCATGATCCTGATTGGAGGAAATCAACATTCCAATATGAAAAAGAAAAAGCTACCAAGTCTTTCGACTTAGGTAGCTTGAGGCTTGATCGCTTCCGCTACAAGAGAAGCATATACCTTCGCCCCTTCCTCGGTAAGATGGACGCCGTCCCGTGAGAAATACGAATCTTTGTCGGTGCTGGCGGTGTACCAGTCGACAAGCGTCACGTTGGAGAACTGTTTCGACGCCCTAGCTAAGCTTAAGTTGACGTCGTGTTCCCACGGACGCGGAACCCGTGTGTTTACAAGCACAATTTGCTGAGCGTTTTTGAGCGAATTTAGTAGTGTGTCGAGGGTCTTCTCGGAGAACGTTCCGTTTGTGCCGAGCTCGATAATGACAACGTCGCCTAGCTCGCCCTTCGTCTTGAGCTCATCGATTAGATCCTTCGCCTGAGACAGCTGTCGGCCGACTTTGCCGTCCACTGTAATTCCAGGAAGAAGATTATGCAGAGAAGATGCGATGTCGAGGCTGATCGAGTCCCCGATCACGGTCACTCCCTGCCCCGTAATCGGCTTCGGAGTCCCAACGGGCTGTTTCGAACTGTTCGGTTTCGAACTGTTTGGCTTCGGCATACTTGAGTCAGCAGGCCTGGATGTCTGGTTCGACTGCAATGTGCCGTCATGAGAAACCGAGGCCGTCGTCGTACTGGAGGTACAGCTCGTCAGGCCGACTAAAGGTATCACAAGTAAGAACACCATACACACCGAAGCCATTTTGCGGCCGATTCGGTTTCTCTGCTTTTCTCGAGCACGCATCTGCTTCCATACTTTACTCAAACCGCCGTTACGAATTGGCTCCTCGATAAACCTCCACGATAACTCGGCAAGCACAACACTGGCACCAACCTGTAATATGCTGCGCACTATGTCAGTCCCGCTGGTGTTGACTGCTGGACTAGTGAGTACGATAACCGGATAATGCCAAAGATAAATTCCGTATGAGCGAACACCTAGCCACCTCAGTGGTTTCCAGCCCAACGCTTTACCCAGCCAGCTAACCGGGTGAGCGAGTGTAGCCACAACCACTGCCGTAGCGACCGAAAGCAGCAGAAATCCTCCTCGATAAAGAAAGCTGTCAAACTGATCGGTCAACCAGATCATCGCCACAATGGTCACCAGACCAGCGCTCCCAATGAAATCAAGGAATAGGCGTGCTTTGGGAGCAACATTTACGGAGAGCTTGCGGCTCGGCCAGATCATGGCAAGCGCGGCGCCGATAAGAAGAGCGAACGCTCTTGTATCCGTACCGTAGTAAACTCGGCTCGGGTCAGTACCTGGTTCGTACAGCAGTGCCATCTCTAGCGCCGAAACAAGCGCGAGTACGAGAGTCAACCTGAGAAGCCGCCATCGCCGCGGCGAGAAGCGAAGTCCAATGACGAGAATAAGCGGCCACAGCAGGTAGAACTGCTCTTCCACCGCAAGCGACCACAAATGGCCGAACGGGGAAGGCGGACCGAAACTCGAGAAATACGAAACCTCGTGAAAGATACGCCACCAGTTGTTGACATACAACAGCGTCGACAGCACATCCCCACGCACCGATGCCAGTTGAGAACGATCAAATAGCGTAATCCATGTCAAGACGACCGCAAGCATGACGAGCATCGCAGGCATCAGACGCCGTATCCTTCTGAACCAGAAGTCTTTCCAATCAATCCTTCCGTTTCTGTTCCATTGGCCTATGAGGATGTCCGTGATCAGGTACCCGGATAATACGAAGAAAACGCCGACACCTAGCAAACCCCCGGGTGCCCAGTCGACATTGAGGTGATAGAGGATGACGGCAAACACAGCGAGGGCTCTCAGTCCGTCAAGCCCGGCCATGTAGCGGCTACTGCCATTCAGTGGCTTAGGCATACCGTTCCGCCTCCTCATCTATGTCAGCGCTTATTGCGAATGGTAAGAATCGTTCGTTTGTCATGCAATGCATCTGTATACTGCCCTTTCGATTTCAATGATGATCAATTTCTTCTAAGCTGATTTGTGTAAATAATTTATTCCTCTAGCGGAATGCGAATTTTTATCGTTAAGAGTTTGGATTCATTAAGAAACTCGATGTCCCTATAGGAAATCGAGTTTTTGGTAAGCACTGCGAAAAATGAAGGACGAAATGTTTTATTGTTTTACAGTATCTTGGTTATCCGCAAAAATGGCTTTGAGTTTATTTTCTTCCCAAGCTAGGATAAGATGATCCACGTATCCACCGTTGCCTCCTTGAGGGGCCGTTACAATAATATCGTCCACTTTGTCGCCTGTATAATCACCAATAATTAGGTTTGGTTCTCTTCCAATTTCCCCATACATTTTTCCATCTGTTCCTTTGTACACCCAATCATATTTTACATACCCATGAGTTTTTCCATCTTGCACGACGACAGATAAATCGCTGGCATAAGCATCCAATGTTCCATCAATCATTTCTTTTGTACCTACCAAAATTACTTTGTCCTGAACTGAATCGCCGTTAACATCGGAGATTTTGTAATCAAGTGTATACGTGTTGTCCTTAAGTTTAAGTTGGGGAGCTACAAATTTTTGACCAATAACCACTTTTGATGATGCTTTTGGGGTTTGCTGAGTTGCGACTGTTGGGACTGAGGTTGTCTGTTTTGCTGAAACAACTAGGGGTGTCACGACTCCTACTGCACCAATGAGCCCTGCCAAAACTAAAAAAGTAACTTTCTTTCCGTGTAGATTTTTCATTTTCTAAGCCTCCATGTTCTCTTGATGGCTTAAGTTTATCCTGGTTGAAAAAGAGATGGGTTACAGAAAGGTTACAGAAATGATGGACCTCTCAAAAAATACATCCTGGTGAATCGCTCTTTGGATCAATACAAAAGAAGAGGCGTTTTTCCGCCTCTTCTTCATTCCGTTCAAAATAGATATGAAATTAAATTTATATGCTTTCCCCATTGGTTGCTATTACGTCTTTATACCAAAAGAAAGACTTTTTCTTTTTGCGTTCTAATGTCCCGCTACCATCATCCTGTTTATCGACATAAATGAAGCCATAACGTTTGGACATTTCCCCTGTTGAAGCACTGACCAAATCAATACAGCCCCAAGGGGTATATCCCATCAGTTCTACCCCATCCTCAATGGCTTCACGCATCTGTTGAATATGATCGCGGAGGTATTCAATTCGATAATCATCACCAATCGTACCATCATCTTCTACTTTATCTTTGGCTCCTAATCCGTTCTCCACAATAAAAAGTGGTTTTTGGTATCTGTCATATAACTCGTTTAGGGTAATTCTTAATCCGGTCGGATCAATTTCCCATCCCCACTCACTCGCTTTTAGGAATGGATTTTTTACTCCTCCTAAGATATTTCCTTGACCTATCTCCGCCAAGGCTTTTTCCTTCTTTTCTGTACGAGACATATAATAACTAAAGCTAATAAAATCAACTGTATACTGTTTAAGCAGGTCTAAATCACCAGATTCCATTTCAAGCTTAATATGATGTTCTTTAAAGTAACGCTGGATAAAAGCAGGATATTCACCTCTTGCCTGAACATCGCCGCAGAAGTTATTAAAGAAACGGCTCTCTTGAAGAGCATACAGTACATTTTCAGGGTTGCAATCGAAGGAATACGTAGGCGCGTATAAAATCATACAGCCAATTTTCGCGTCAGGAATGATTTCATGACAAGCCTTTACCGCTAAACTGCTTGCAACAAATTGGTGATGGAAAGCTTGGAACGTTGGCTGGTATTTATCTTCTTCCTTTTGAATCGCAAAACCAAGACCCATAATTGGCATTTCAAGGCCAGAATTGATTTCGTTAAATGTCAGCCAATACTTTACCTTATTTTTGTAACGATTTAAAATGGCTTTCGCATATCTTTCAAAGAGTGTAACAACCTCTCGACTTCTCCAGCCACCGTATTCTTTCACAAGATTGACCGGCATTTCATAGTGAGACATCGTGACAACCGGTTCGATCCCGTATTTATGCAATTCATCAAACACACGATCATAAAAGGCTAATCCAGCCTCGTTTGGCTCCAGCTCGGTACCATTGGGGAAAATTCGTGTCCATGCAATGGACATACGGTATACTTTGAAGCCCATTTCTGCAAATAATGCGATATCTTCTTTGTAGTAATGATAGAAGTCGATTGCCTCATGATTCGGATACCTGTATTTTTCTGTATCAATTTCAAAATCGAAACCTGGTGACAGTAATAGCTTCAGTCTTTCTTTTCCACCAGGTAGTACATCCGCAATGTTTAATCCTTTATTCCCCTCATGAAATCCACCTTCTAATTGGTTGGCTGCCGTAGCACCTCCCCATAAAAACCCTTCCGGAAATCGTTTATTCAGCTCAGTCATCTTCATGTTCCTCCCTTTCGCAGACCACACGAATGCGTCCCACCAAAATCCAAAATAAGTGGAGAGGTCTCTTCACAAAGCCCTCTCCATCATGAATTTAAATGACAAGCGTTAGTAAGCCATCATTTGCTTCAACCTTCTCTTGATGCGTTTCTACGATATCTATATACTGATTCGTATTTGTAATAATCACGGGTGTGGTGATCTGATAGCCAGCTTCTTTAATCTTTTCAATGTCAAACTCGACTAGTAAATCACCCTTCTTCACACGAGCATCCTGCTGAACCTTTGGTGAGAAGTATTTACCTTCTAGTTGAACCGTATCTATCCCGATATGAATTAGAATTTCTGCGCCTTGTTCAGATGTAATTCCAATTGCGTGACCTGTTGGGAAAAGTGTAGACACAATCCCATCTGCAGGCGCAAAGACTTTACCTACTGTCGGTTCAATCGCGATCCCTTTTCCCATCACTTCTGATGAAAATACTTGATCATCTACTTTGTTTAATGTTTTGATTGCTCCAGTTAATGGGCTCACAATGGTTTCCTTTTTCAAAAGTGGCTGATTCGGAGCTACTTCTTCGTTGGTTACGACTGCTTTTTGTTTATCTTCAAATCCAAATACTACTGTGAGCAGTGTTGCACCGAAGAAAGCAATTAGCACGGCAACCGTGTAAGTTGCTATTGGTGAAAATGCCGGGATCGTTAAAAAAGCTGGAAAAGCAAATGACATTTGTTTTACCCCAAGAGAGCCGTTAATCGCTCCTCCAACAGCTCCAGCAATTATGATATATGGAATTGTACGTTTGTAACGAAGCAGTAAACCGTAAATAATAGGTTCAGTTACACCTGATAATACTGCTGGCAATAACGTAGATCCAGCAAGTGATTTTAAGTTTTTATCCTTTGTTTTCAATAAAATCCCAAAGGCCAATCCCATTTGCGCAAATGGACCGGCAGCAGCCATTGCAATAAGTGGATCTCCACCCGCTGCCAAATTCGCCAGACAGATTGGTACAATCCCCCAGTGAAGACCAAGGATGGTTAAGAACGTCCAACCAGCACCCAATATGGCACCTGTTAAGATACCGCTCTTTGCGCTTAAGAAACCCATAGCCGATCCGATTCCATTCCCTACATACACGCCAAACGGCCCAAATGCAATAACAGTAAGCGGTACGATAATAATTAAAGATAACATCGGAACTAGAAATATTTGCAAATCTTTATGAATCGTTTTCTTAAGGAATTTTTCAAAAACTGCGTAAATGCTAACTGCGATAAATACTGGGAATACAGTAGATGAATAACTCATTAAAAGAACAGGAATACCAAGGAAATGAGAGACATCACCCGCATTCTTTAGCAAGCCTGAAAAATTAGGCTCTAGTAATGCCGCACCGATTGTACCGCCGATATACGGATTGGCGCCTAGTTTCGTTGCAAGGGTAATTCCCAAAAAGATTGGCAAGAAGTAAAAGACAGCGTTTCCAGCAGCGGATAAAATGGCATAAGTTCCACTTTTATCTGATAACCATCCTACCATCGTTAAAATTGTTAACAGCGCTTTTAGCATACCTGCACCGGCAAATGCTCCTAATAATGGTGACAAGCTGCGTGAAATAACATCGAAAATGCGGGCCCATATGCTTCCTTTTGGCTCATCTGATGAATCAGCCGCCGCACCTACATTTGCGATTTTTGTAATTTCCTTATAGACTTCTCCCACATGGTTTCCTACTACAACCTGGAATTGTCCACCGCTCTCGACTACGCTGAGAATTCCATTTAAATTTTGAAGCGCTGCTTTATCAGCCTTTGCTCGATCCTTTAATTTAAAACGCAACCGAGTCGCGCAATGGACAAGACTGGAGATGTTTTGTTCTCCGCCGACCAAGTGGACTATTTCTTTCCCAAGGTTTTGGTAACTCATTTTTCTCTCTCCTTTATGCTATAAATTCTTCAATAAAAAAACCTAAACCAAACCATCAAGGATGAAAGTTTGATTTAGGTTTTGCCCTTTAGGTTGCAACCCTATTATCATTCGGTATTATTTTTTACGACTCTTTCAATATGAATGGTTAAATAAATCATTTCTTCGTCTGTTAATTCATAGGTGTACGTGCTCTCAATAAACCTTTTTATTTTCTGAGAACACTTATATGCATCCAGATACTTTACCTTAATCACATGATATAAGTCATCATCTGTTGTACTGTTGTAATGATTGCCTTTGACCAGACGTTGTGCGAAAAACTTCAGATGTGTAATAAAACGATAGAACGTTAAAGAGTTTTCATTAAACTTGACCTTAAAATGATATCTGACGACCGTTAATATTTCTTGCATAACCTTCGTCATGTTTTGTACAACCGGCATCTCTTCATTCAATTCAGCATTCACAATATGCAGGGCTAGGAACCCCGCTTCATCCTCGGGTAAAATGACACCAAGTTGTTCACATATCATATTTAAAGCTTCTAATCCAATCTCATACTCGTCTTTGTATAATTGCCTCGTTTCCCAAAGCAACCCATTTTTTATTGGCAAATTGTTTTTATAGCGTTCAATTGCAAAGTGAATATGATCCGTTAAATGAATATAAATGCTATCATTCAACTTCTTTCCCAGCTTCATTTTTGCATAAGCAATAATTTTTTCAGATATCTCCATATACTCGAGTGGCATATCAGCTATTAAGCTCTTGAACTTTTTCATGATATCTTCGTTTTCTAAAGTGAAAATTTTATCTACTTGTTCTTCGCTAATTGGATCGCCAACTTGTTTTTTAAACGCTATTCCACGTCCGATGATGATGATCTCTTGTTTGTCTTTTCTTGAAATAACGGCATTATTGTTAAGTATTTTCTCGATTTTCACTTTATCACCCCCGATAATAGAAAAAGACAAAACCTACCTTTTTCTAAGGTAATCGGTTTTGCCTGATTTAACAGTTACAACCCGTTCTGTATGCGCTTACCTCATGCTATCATATTACTTTTAAAATAGCAATAAGGTGACTCTTGTATATTAGCCGAATAACGATTAATTGCCCTTACAGTATTAACTGTTGATATTGTTAATCCCACGCAAACTGCTGCTCTTTCCAAGGATCGCCATACATATCGCTAAGTAACCATAGTCTTGCCCCACATCGACTAGAAATCACAATATCCAACCTGAGACGGAGAGATACTCAGACCCAGGTACGTTCTTCTGTAATTTTTTTCAAATTATGATATAATCATCCATTAGATTCGGTTTATCAGTCTTGTAACTGGAAAATAAGATGGAGGAAAGGATGAATAAACTGATTGCTCACATAAGGAATGTGAAAATCCGTAGGCCTGATCGACGTGAACAGCAAGTTTCATGGACCAACTCTTGACGCATGAAGGTTTCCACAATCAAAATAACCAAAAACTATAAAAATAGGAGGAGGTTCACCTATGCGTTCTGTATTCAACATGAAAAAAGCCATTTCACAAATATTGTTAGCTTCCGTAGTAGGTTTCTGTGTCCCGCAAGTACCGATATACGCCCTCGACGGAGAAAGTCAGAATACTGTAAGTCACTCAACATTTAATGGAATCATAACCAAAGAAGTCGTTTATGATTCCAAAACTAAAACCTATAGTTTCAAACTATTGTCGGATCAGGGAGCAAGCGTAATCCTTAGTGCAGCAAAAAAGAACTTTCGAATCCCTAAAATTCAAAAGAAAGACGGGAAAGAAATTGTTACATATGGAATACCAACTCATTCCCAGATACTTCAACTGTTTAAACCAGATATAAATAAAGCCAAACTTTCCTTTGTCAACATTGAGTTAAATGACAAAGGGGCTGTCACAAAAGTAACCTTGTTAGATACTAGAGCCGCTGAGGGAGCATCGCAGACTTTAATAGGGCAAGAGTGGGATAAGGCGGCAGATGAAGATGACAACATTCTGCATGTAGGTAAAAACTCATATGACGTGACAGATAAAACTGTTGTATTTGATATGAGGGGTAATGTCTCCGATGGTACCCGAGATGAGCTGGAGGATGCAAAATTAGGATCTTTTAAAGAACTAGCCGATGATCAAGACCTTACTGTACATTACATTCTCGATAAAAATGGTAAAGAAGTCGCGTATTTGTTTGTCACATCAGGAGATGGCGTCACTAGCACTCTCGACTACGGTACAGTTCAAAAATTCTCTCTTCGTAACGGTAGCTTTTATATTACATTGCTCAATGACGGTAACCAGAAAGAATACAAACTGGATCATACACTTAACGAGGGCAATGAAATCATGGCACGTGGAGATTTCATCGGTTTTTCAGTGAACGCTGATCAAGAACTCGTCCTTTCAAGTGTAGTCAATATCATTAACACTCATGATATGGATCCTGAAAAAGTTGAGATTCTTAATAAGAATTCCTTAAGTAATGCGAATCTCGATTCGATTCTTACAGCTCAAATTAGTTCGATCAATGGAGTAAATCAAATTAAGTACGGTGGCAAATTATATTACACTAGTGGAAATACGCATTTCTTCAATATGAACGGAGAGAAGCTTTCATTCGCGGACTTGCATGAAGGCGATTACGTCGTTCTGATCGATACGGATGATGATGGGACTCGTATTGATTATGTTCTCGATGTCATCAGTGAAGACAAAGCCAAAGCTGCTCATTACGACATGACAAATTTTTTACATCAAGGAGAAAAGTAAGGAAAAGCCCAGCCTTTTGAGATTGATAAACGATATCCTTGAAGTGGTGAAAGCTCATCAAATAAATGTTTCCTTTGGAACGAATGAAGAGGCGGTTTCCCGCCTCTTCTCCATTTCTTTTAATCCCAAGCAAACCTTTGCTCTTTCCAAGGGTCGCCATACATATGATACCCGTTCTTCTCCCAGAATCCAGGCTTATCCTTCTCCAGAAACTCAACGCCACGCACCCACTTGGCACTTTTCCAGAAGTAGAGATGCGGGATCACAAAGCGCAACGGATAGCCGTGATCGGGTGTAAGTAGTTCGCCATTATGTTTAAATGCAAACAGATTTCCTGCCTTGAGGAAGTCTTCTAATGGCATGTTGGCTGTCCAGCCATGTTCGGCATGCAAAAGGACATACTTGGCTTCCGGTTTCACGCCCGCCAGCTTGACGAGCTCCTCCACTGGGACGCCTTCCCATATATTGTCCAGCTTGGACCAGCCGGTTACGCAGTGAATGTCGTTGGTTGCCTGAGTGGTAGGGAGTTTGGTCATCTCCTCATAGCTCAAGGTTACCTCTTGGTTCACAAGGCCAAAAATCCGAAAATCCCACTTCGTCAAATCCTCATAAACCGGAACTTCTCCGTAGTGAAGCACCGGGAATCCAGTCGTCAGCTTCTGATTAGGCGGTACACGGTTCTCATCCGCCTTTTTATTTATGAACATCATTCAATCCCCTTTCCTTTTAAGGTTTCTCTCATTTTCTTAGGTTGTATATAGTTTATCACTTTTTAAGAAAAGCTTGTAAGGGGAAGAAAGTATTTGTCGCTCTGCGTGAACATCGCCTAGACGTTAAACTTCTCAAGCTGTTGCTCCAGGTTTCCAGCAGCTCCCCGCAGTCGCTGTGCAGCGTCCTCCAATTGGGCAAAGGATTTATAGCTCTCCTCAGTAGTCGCCGCAACTTCCTCGGCACTTGCCGCTGTCTCTTCACTGACACTGGCCACACTGCTCATATTGGCAGTCAGCAATGATTGATTATGTTCGATCGCTTGAACCGATTCGGTTAATCCATCCGCTTTGGACTCCATCGTGTTGATGGATCCGGCAATGAGGTGGAATTGTCGATTGACTCGATCAAATGATACCGTCTGATCTTGAATCGTTGCCTGCAACTCATTCATGGTACCTACCGCATGGTCAATATTCTCTGTAATGACATCCAACAGCTTGGTGATTTCTTGTGTAGAGTGTGCGGACTGTTCCGCAAGCTTGCGTACTTCATCCGCTACCACAGCAAAACCACGACCGTGTTCACCTGCGCGCGCCGCTTCAATCGCCGCATTTAACGCAAGTAAATTGGTTTGATTAGCGATGCTGTTAATTAAAGAAATAATATCTCCCACACGCTTTGATTTTTCATGCAACTGCTGAGTGTCCTCGACGACTTGGCACACCATCTGTTCACTGGTCTTCACGGATTGCTCCATTTGATCCATCTGGGTCAGACCAGTTTGGCTCGCTTCATACGTCTGGCGGCTAAGCTTGTTCATCTCTTCAATATTTTGCGCCATCTGGGTAATCATCGAAGAGACCTGCATAATAAAGCGAGAACTTTGTTCAATTTCCTCCGCTTGTTTGGTCGCGCCAATCGCAATTTCATCGATCGCCCGAGCCCCTTCCTGAAGCTGCTGCAGGCTTAGCGTGGTTTGAGCGGAGACTTGATCGGAACTGGTGTGTACCTGCTCCACAGCTCCCCCAAAATGGCTCAACAATTGACGAATTTCTCCTGTCATTTGATTAAAGCTGGCCGCCAGCTCGCTTAGCTCATGATTTCCTGAGATATTTAATTTGGCGTTGTAATCACCTGCAGCTACCTGTTCAATTCCGGCTTTTACCTGATAGATATTGCGGGTTACTCTGCTGGAGAACCAGTAAGCGATCCCCAATCCGATGATAATCGAGATCAGTCCAATCCAAATCGTGGACCAGGCAATATCTTGTCGTGAAGTTGTGGAGAGAGTTTTTAGATCAACATCGAATCCTACAACTCCAACGACCTTCCCTTGCTCGTCCACAACCGCTTTGGCCACTGTAATATAATTGCTCCCATTAGCTGAATCGAATTCGGGTTCTGACCAGACGATTTGGTCAGGCTTGGCAGTCGCATCCTTGAACCAGCCTTTGATTGAAGGATCGTACTCGGATAAATCTTCATTCGGATAAATTGGGCCTACATAATAGGCTCCGTTGGCCGTGGCGATAAACCCTTGATGGAAGTACCCGTTCTCTTTCACCAGCCTACTGAAGTAATCAGAATACAGCTGGGTCAACTCAGGGCGATTTACTTTGGGGAGATTTTCGTATTTATTCCACACGATGCCTGGCTGAACCTTGTCTATCCGAACATCTGGAGTCTGCGAAACTTGAAGGAGCTTCTGTTCAAATTGATTGAACTTCTGTGCCAATTCGGAAGATTGCTCCGAGAGGCTTTGCTTTGTTCCAAGCAGTACGGAAACCTCTAGGATCTGCGTCTTCGAATAACTGAGGATTCCAAGAACCGTGACCGGTACAATGATCAGAAAGGCAAACATCCATAACAATCTTCCACGTATACCGAGAGAGAAATTTTTAACCTTCATATGTCACCCCTGATGATAAAAAAATAGCAAACGCCTTTTGACAGGTACCGACTCGGGTACTTTTTATCAAAAGGCGTCTTTCATTTCAGCAAAATCGCTGTGAGATTAGCTGGAACGGACAGGCTTCAAAATTGCGTGAATAACCTTGATACACAAATCCATGACAACTTCCATCCCATTCTCTTTTGCCAAGTCTGCTGCCTCTTGGTTGACGATACCCTGTTGTAGCCACAGAACTTTCGGTGTAGGATTCACCTTCACGGCATCCTGCGCAACTGGCAATACGTCCTCACTTCGTCTAAAAACATTGACAATATCAATCGGTTCATCAATTTCCTGCAAGGAAGCGGCAACTTTTTCACCGAGTACCGTTTGGCCGGCGATGATCGGATTGACTGGAATAATTCGATATCCCACCCGCTGCATCGCTTCTGCAATCATATAACTGGTTCGGTCTTTTTTATCTGAGCAACCAACCACCGCAATTGTCTTAGCCTCTGACAAAAGCTGACGCAACACATCATCGCTTGGATTCTGGAAAGCCATAAAGACACCTCCGACTAACGAATTATTTTCCTCTGTGTAACACAAACTCGGCAATCGTGCGGCTCATTGCTCCCGTTGCACCTGCTGGGTTCAAATCTGTTCCGGAACCAATGTAAGCCGTACCCGCGTTATCCAAATGCACCCATGGAGTGTCGCCAACAAAAGTTTCAAGGAATACGCCCGCAATAATGGCATGCCCTTGGCGTCCACCAGAGTTTTTCAAGTCCGCTACGCGGCTCTTGTTCAACTCGCGGTATTCTTCAAATGTAGGCAACTGCCACAAACGCTCTCCAGCCTGCTTCGCTTGTGCCAAAACTTCATCTGCCATCTCTTGATTGTTACTCATGGCTCCGGATGAGATGGTTCCAAGCGCGACGACCACACCACCCGTTAAGGTTGCGCAATCGACCAGACAGCTTACACCTTGCTCCTTGGCATACGTGATACAATCAGCCAGCACAAGGCGTCCTTCCGCATCCGTCGTAATAATCTCCACGGTCTTGCCACTCATGGTCGTAATGACATCACCTGGCTTGTAAGCAGACCCGGATGGCATATTCTCCACACAGCCGATGACCAAGAGGACATTCGCTTTTGGCTTCAATTGTCCGATCGCCTCAAGCGCCCCCAGCGTAGCGGCAGCACCGCCCATGTCTGACTTCATTTCTTCCATCCCTGCGACTGGCTTAATGGAGATCCCGCCTGTATCGAAGGTTACCCCTTTTCCGATGAGACCAATAACATCTTCCCAGGCATCTTTGCCTTGATATTTGACGGCTACAACGTACGGTGGCTCCACGCTTCCTTGAGCAACGGAGAGCACCCCGCCCATGCCCATTCCTTGCAGCTGAGCTTTTTCGAACACCTCGTAGCTCATACCGTAGCGCTCTGCTACTTCAACGATTGCATTCTTCAGAGCGGTAGGAGTCAGGTAGTTCCCTGGCGTATTCACCAAGTCACGTGCCAATACAGTACCGGAGGAAAGGGCAATTCCCTTGGTCGCTCCTGTCCCAGCCGCTTCTTTTTGAGCAGGAGTCGCCAGCAATTGGACACTCGCCAACACCTTGGATGTTTTAGGTTTTTCACGGTATCCTTCATATGTATAACTAGCCAAATAGAATGCTTCAGTAATTGCTTGAGCAAAACGATCAACGGATACTTCACCTGTTTCGCTTAAAAGGACGGCAACGTGTTTCGCTTCCCCTTTAGCGGTCAAACTTTTAACGGCACGCGCGAAAGCGTCGCGAACTCGAACAAAAGAGCCAGCCTCTTTGGAACCCAAACCGACAAACACCAGTTTCTTGGCAGCTGCTTTTCCTAACGTGTGTACAATCACGACTTGCTTGTAATCGCCTGTAATTTCTTGGTCAGTGATCAATTGGCTAATCCCGCCTGCCAAACAACGATCCAGCTCTTTCATGGTGTCAGAAGAGGTTTCTCCCTGATAGATCGGAATGATTAGCTCGTCACAACGTATTGTAGTAATATCATGCGTTAAATCCACAACTTGAATCATTTCACTCTTCCTTCTTTCCCCGTCTTACGTTACCATAGAAATTATTCTTCATGGAGATGTAATGTTATAGTAGGAAACGCGACGGACTTCACCTCGTTAAAAGGAATGGAATCAACGGATGGCAGGACCTCTAAGCAGTGATCAAGATAAGCGAGCACTGGTCCAAGCTCTAATCCCCATGTCACGCTAGGATAGTTGGATAAGTATTTACGCGCGCTGTTGAACATCCACCGGGCTCCTTTAATGTTTCCATATTCAAAGTGATAGATGCCCACCGATAGTTGCAGCAGTCCCTGTAGGAACTTGTTGTGCTTTTGTTCCATCCATATTTCTTCGAGGAGATCGTGACATTCGTAGTATTCTCCTTGATTAAACTGATCAATAAATTGAAGATACTGCTGGGGATAGTCCATCCAACCGCATTCCTTTCTTTCCTCAATACTATACCATAAAAACTGGAATGTATTGAATGTCACAACTCTCAATTCTTACGAAAACTTCACGGATGATCTTAGCTTTATTCTGATAAAATATAGAGTAAGCCTTGCAAGCCTTCTTGAGAAAGGACGATCTGGATATATGGCTGAAGTGTTTGGGAATTTTCCATTGTGGGCGGCTCTCTTGTCCATCGGCATTGCTCAATTTATTAAAATTCCGCTTAATTTTCTGGCGACGAAAACCTGGAATTGGTCTTTGCTCTTTAGTACGGGAGGAATGCCAAGCTCCCATTCTTCCGCGGTTACCGCCCTTTCAACAGCGATTGGTATTCGGGAAGGTTTCGGCAGTTCAATGTTTGCGGTTTCAGCTATCATTGGAATTATCGTGATGTTTGATGCTGCCGGTGTACGCCGTCATGCCGGAATGCAAGCTGTCGTTCTGAATAAACTGGTAGATGAATTCAATAACTTGCTGGAAGGCATGAAGACCTTCAAGGTAAAACCCAATCGTGAAAAAGCCCAAAAATTAAAAGAATTGCTTGGCCATCAACCCATTGAAGTATTTATCGGGGGATGGCTCGGAGTTATCGTTGCCATTCTTTTCAACTCATTTTATTAAAAATGTCTCATGGAGGGTCGTTTATGCGGATTGTTTCGATATGTCCCAGTAATACCGAAATCCTGTATTACCTTGGCCTTGACGATCATGTTGTAGGAATAGATGACCACTCCGATTGGCCTTTGCACTGGCAACACTTGCCTAAGGTCGGACCTGATTTGAATATTGATATGGATAAGGTGGCTGCCCTTCAACCCGACTTGGTCGTTGCTTCACTAAGCGTTCCTGGAATGGAGAAGATTGTCGCTCAATTACAAGAACGGGGTATCCCCCATATCGTGTTGAATCCGTCCAGTATTTATGATATTGCGGACGATATTCGATTGATTGGGCGCGCGACTGGCTTCGAGCAACGCGCGGAGGAAGTAGCCCGCCAGTTTACCGAACGCTTGAATCAGATTCGAGCTCTTACAACTTCGGTGAACGACAGACCTCGCCTGTTTTGGGAATGGTGGCCCAATCCTATCTTCACCCCGGGGCGTCGCAACTGGCTTACGGATGTAAGTGAATTAGCTGGCGGGCTCAACATTTTTGGAGATGTTGATACCGATAATGTTCATGCCACGCGGGAAATGGTTGCCCAGCGCAAACCCGACCACATCTGCGTCGTCTGGTGTGGAATTGAATTGAAACGGATTAAGCCGACCATGATTACCGAACGAGAAGAATGGCGTGATTTGCCAGCCATTATCCACAATCAAGTTCATTTGTTGGAAGAAGGGATGTATTGCCGACCTTCACCCCGTATCCTCGATGGACTGGAATATCTCATGACACTGATTCATCCCGAGAATGGAGGCACACATAATGGTACTGATCAGAGATGCGATCGAAGCTGATTTGCCTGAAATTTTGGATATTTACAACGACGCCATTCGCAACACTGTCGCCACTTTTGACTTGGTTGAACAATCTCTCGAGCAACGCAAGCTTTGGTTCCAGAAGTACGGAGGCAAGCATCCACTGATTGTTGCCCAAAGCGAAGGCCAAGTGGCGGGATACTGCAGCTTATCCACTTTTCGCGAAAAGGACGCTTACGCCAAAACCACTGAAATTTCCGTTTACATATCCGAAGCGCACCGCGGAAAAGGAATCGCTTCACTCCTTATATCAGAGATTATCAAGCGAGCCTCCCTGCTGGGCCACCACACGATCATCGCTGGAATCACTGGCGGCAATGAAGCCAGTGTTAAGCTTCACAAGAAGTTTGGGTTTGAATTCATCGGCACTTTTAAAGAAGTAGGCTATAAGTTTGATGATTGGCATGATGTTCATTTTTATCAATTAATGCTCTCTTAGGTTTTTGCACTCAAAAAGACGTCCGCTCTGTTGAACGGACGTCTTTTTCCTATTGCTTCTGTTGAACCATCGCTGCAATTCCTTTTTCATTTAACACTTTGATCGTATATTCATCGAGTGATCCTGAGCCTTTGTGGACAATAAACACATCCACTGTCCGCTTGCCCCATTTGGAGTAAACATCTTGCTTCGTTTCAAAATACAAATCAATTTTGTTTCCACGAATGGCTCCACCTTTGTCCGCTACCACTCCATATCCGTAACCCGGAATATAAAGCACAGTCCCTAACGGAAATACGCGTAGATCTGCAGCAATTGTGGAATAGGTATCACGTCGTACTTTTACACCTGAGTAGGTAATTCCATATTGAGGGTGACTTGGATGTTTGCTGGTTGATTCATAACCCGCATAATAGCCGGTTGCGACTACTTTTACTTTGGGATACTGACCTTTGAATTTCTCCTCTTCTTCCTTATCGTTTACCATTTGATTCATTGAGCTTGCCGAGACAGTTCTCTTCTTTATGATTTTGCTTCCGATTTTTTCTTCCTTGATTCCGAATGTGTGATGAACCACATCTGAATCTATCAAATTATAAGAGAACCCGTCCGTTGGAAACAGAATGGAGCATAGTAATACAGCCACAAAACTTATAGTTAGCTTCCATTTCATCCTAGTGAAACCTCCTCTCGCTTCTAGTAATGTCCAGAAACGGAGGAAATATACACAAAATTGCTAGATTACAATTTCCAAATAATAGAAACCCTAGAACATCTGATATCCTTTGCTCCGAAGAAGTCGGATCGTCCAGCCGCTCATAACCGATCCTACGATCCCAAAAGCGAGAATAATCGCATCATAGATCCCCGGTACAATCTGCATATAAAGCAAATATCCGATAACGAAGCCTAACCCAAGAACGACAGGCAGCCAAGTTGTTCTCAAAAGCATATTCAAAATAAAGCCCATTCCAAAACCAAGAATCCCAAACAGTAAAATCGAAATAACAAATTGAATAATGTTCATGTTGAGAGTTCAACCTCCGGATGGTTAATTATTCCTACAAGTGTACACAAAATTAAAAAGAAGGGCAATTCTCCTACATACCGTACAGATTAAAAAACTGTGACGTTTGTCATTGAACTTTAACCACTTTTCTCAACCTGTAAATAGATAAGCTTTGGAAACTGTGCTATAGTGATGATTGGCAATGCCGTTTTTTCTATCCTATTGAATAAGATGAGGTAAAGGAGTGAAACAATCATGAGTGAAGCAGTTGCTACCCTTGAAGGTTGGTATTCTTTACATGATTTTCGTTCGATTGATTGGGCGCTTTGGAAACAAATCAGTGCTGAAGAACGTAAGCTTGTAGTCGATGAGCTTCTTGAATTTGTTGACGCGTGGAAATCTGTTGAGGCTTCCAAAGAAGGAAGCACCGGACTGTACAGCGTTGTCGGCCAAAAAGCAGACCTGGCATTCTGGCATCTCCGTCCAACATTGGAGGAATTGAATGCATTGGAGACCGCTTTTAACAAAACCCGTTTCGCTGACTTTACAATTCCTACATATTCTTATGTTTCTGTCGTTGAATTAAGCGGCTACATCGGTGGACCTGGTGTGGATCCTAATACCGATCCAGCAATCCAAGCGCGTTTGAAACCAATTTTGCCGCCGAAAAAACACTTCTGTTTCTATCCGATGAACAAAAGACGTTCCGGCAATGATAACTGGTACATGCTCACCATGGAAGAACGTCGTGACATGATGAGAAGTCACGGTTTGATCGGCCGTAAATACGCGGAAACCATCAAACAAGTGATCACTGGTTCTGTCGGCTTGGATGACTGGGAGTGGGGCGTAACCCTTCTGTCCGATGATCCACTTCAATTCAAGAAAATCGTGTACGAAATGCGCTTTGATGAAGTAAGTGCTCGCTTCGGAGAATTTGGTTCCTTCTATGTAGGAAATTGGGCAGATAAAGATCAAATTCGTCGTTTGCTTGAAGTGTAAGAAAATCCAATCACTTTATCTTTGAAAAGCAACTGGATTTTCCAATATTACAATAAAAACGACCGATGCTAAACAGCTCGGTCGTTAGTCATTTATGTCTGTGAAAAACATCTCGACGTTTTTCATAAAAGTAAATGTGACCGCCAAGCGGTCAAAACGGTCAAGACCGTTTTATTTTTTCAAGGCAATCGGTTGGATACTCGTTTGTGAAGGAGTTCCCGCCCCATCACAGTTTGGACAGCTTTCAGAACCGCCGACGATTAGTTGAAAATATCCTTGGCCCTTGCAGTACGGACAAACTTCCTGTTCATTGTGGCGACGAGTCATTGCGCACACTCCTTTCACATTTCCCATAATTGAGCCAACTTGATTATTTTCAGAATTTTTAATTTTTATTGGCTTGAGCATTACTATACCAAATCTATTTTTGTTTGTGAATTACCTTAACCAATAAAAATCAGGCAAAAACCGAGATGTAAGCGTACACATCTCGGTTTTTCTGCCTTTCTTATTAAATTTATTCATTTTTCTGATAACTATTGAATTCTTGTTTGATTCTTATTCATGCTTCTTCCCTGACGGTGCAAAAACCTTGTAACTCGTATACCCAAAGACGGGATCAGGCTGATACTCTCCACCCAACAGCGCATTGGATAAATCGGCAGGAAGATTGGGTAAAATAATCCGTAAATATTCCGTAGAGAGCGGGTCATGAATCAACTCCTCAACTGGCAGAAACGTAGCCACTTCGATTTCACCCGGTTGGGGCTTCGGCTCCCCTTCTCTATAATCCATTAAGAAAATGACCATGTTATCACTAATTTCATCCCGGATGACACCCGTGCGGATTCCCACCACTTGCTTCACTGACGCTGTAATTCCGGTCTCTTCCAGCACTTCTCGAACAGCAGCTTGATCCACCGTTTCACCTTGCTCCACAAAACCCGCTGGAAACGACCATTTTCCTTTTAAGCCTCCATAGCTTTTCTTAACGACCAGTACCTTGTCTTCTTTGATGACGATTCCTGCGGCACCAAGCCATACGTTGGATCTTTTCATAACGCACCTCCAAATAAGAAAAGACTTCGTCCCTCTACCCCCTCTCATCCCCTCTCATCGGGGGACTGAAACGTCGGGGGGCCGAAACGTGCTCTGTTTAAGCTCGCTTGTAGAAATTACAAAGAGGACGATTTTACTCGTCCTCGTCCTCTTTATCCAGTAACCCATTGTCGATCATGAAGCGCAGATTTTCACGGTCACGCTCACGGCCCTTATCCTTCAACCGTTCAATTGCGGGTTGAATTAGAAGATCTACTTCTTTTTGGACATGATACGCTAGGTCGTGACGCTTTTGACTTTCCAGATAGGAGCCTACTTCCATCAGGTTATGATAACGATCCAGCTCATCTCTGGTGAGAAGTCCGCGAACTTGAACGCTGCAATGGCGCATAGGTGGTACCCCTTACTATAATTTTACTTTCTTCAATGCTAAACCAACGCCGCCAATTTTGTAAAGATAGCGCAGGTCGCTTGCTTTTTTCATCAGAGCAGCGCTTGTTCCAAATATTTTTTTCTTACCCACAATCCCCATACCTTCGCCACGACCCAAGGATGCCAAAGTACCTTGGAGCGCAGGAACAAATGGCTTCATATTGCCTCCACGAACGAGGGAGACGAGGTTCTCGCCACAATTCGTACCTTCTTGCACAGCGATTTGAGCAGTTGGAGGGTATGGGCGTCCTTGATCATTAAAGATTAATGCGCAGTCACCTACAATGAATACTTCATCATGTTGAGGTGCGCGCAGGAACTCGTCAACTTTCACGCGGCCGCGCATTACTTCAAATCCGGATTTCTCCACGATGGCATTACCGCGAACCCCACCTGTCCAAATGACGGTAGCGGATTTGATTTCTTCGCCAGTCGCAAGGACTACACCATCAGGCGTGCATTGTTTGATTGGAGTGCTAATACGGAATTCAATGCCTTTGCGCGACAAGACGTTCATTGCGTAATCGATCAGTTCTTGGTCAAAGCCAGGCAAAGCGGTTGGAGCTGCTTCGATGTTGTATACTTTCACCAATTCGGGATTTACGTCAAATTCCTTGCACAGCTCTGGAATACGATCCGCCAGTTCTCCGGAAAATTCAATACCCGTAAAGCCTGCGCCACCCACTACAAACGTCAAGTAATCGAGGCGAGTTGGTTCCGTTTTATACTTGGCAAACATATACTCAATATGCTCACGAATTTGACGAACCGCATTAATGCTTCGAATGCTGAATGCGTGTTCGCGCAAACCTTCAATGCCAAAGGTCTCAGGTTCACTACCCAAACCGATAACCAGGTAGTCATAAGACAATACTTGACCGTCTTCAAGTGTTACTGTACGTTCATCTTTTTGGATACTGCCAACAGTTCCTTTGATGAAGTTTACTTTGTTTTTATCGATGATGGTTTCCAAGTCTACGCGAGCGTGGTCAGCAGAAGCTGTTCCAGCTGCCGGTTCATGAAGCCATGTTGTAATGTAGTGATAGTTGTGCTTGTTTACCAACGTCACTTCCGCTTCGTTGTAATTCAGCTTTTTCTGTAATTCCAGTGTGGTGATTAGCCCTCCGTACCCTGCGCCTAAAACCAGAATTTTAGGTGTGCCCATGTTGTATCCCTTCCCTATCCCTTTTTTTGAACGCTCTGCTTGTTTGCGTTTTTTTTCACGTTTAGGTTTACATTTAACGTTCCCAAGTATGAATGAATTAAGAGATAACAAGTATTGCCGTAAATAATTGTTTGTGAAAAAAGGCACAAAGATAAGTTCGAGTTCAAGTCATTCTTAGCTGATCGCTAATCCTCACTTGAATTCACGAACATTCCATTTTATTGTCACAAAGCGTTCACATCTTTAACTCTATATTAATTTCGTTGAACACTTTTTGCAAGTGATTTTTATCACAGACTGTTCCGGTCGAATCGTGTAAAATTCAACGGGGCTCTTTATTCCAGAAGAGGATTTTTACTTTTGTTCTTTTACAAGGATGTTTATAATAAGCATTGTGTATTTAAAAGAATTCCAATTTTAGCTCGGAGGTGCAAGTAAGTGAGTTTGTACAGGGATGAACAAGTACGGGATCTTACAATCATCGGAGCGGGACCAGCTGGTCTTTTCACTGCTTTTTATGGTGGAATGAGACATGCAAGTGTGAAAATTCTCGAAAGTATGCCTCAAATTGGCGGACAACTTACTGCTCTTTATCCCGAAAAATACATTTATGACGTTGCTGGCTTCCCAAAAGTTCGCGCTCAAGAATTGGTTGACGGATTGAAACAACAATTGTCTCACTTTGATCAAACCATTTGCACCGAAGAAAAAGTTGAAAACGTATTCAAAAATGCGGACAACATTTTTGAAATTACAACGGATAAAGGGATTCATTTGTCTCGCGCTGTTATGATTACAGCGGGATGCGGCGCTTTCGAGCCTCGCAAACTGGAGCATCCAGACGCAGTCAATTTTGAAAAATCAAACCTTCATTACTTTGTTACTGACCTGAACGCGTTCAAAGGACAAAAAATTCTTGTCGTAGGTGGCGGAGACTCTGCTGTAGACTGGGCATTAATGCTCGAGCCAATCGCAACAGAGGTTACACTGACACACCGTCGTGACAAGTTCCGCGCGCATGAGCACAGTGTAGATACTCTGATGAAATCCAAAGTGAACGTCTTGACTCCATACGAAATTGCGGCATTGCACGGTGAGGATCGCATCACAGCGGTTTCTCTGGTGAACAATGTGACCAAAGAAGAAACTACGGTTGAAGTAGACGCGGTTATCGTGAACTTCGGTTTCATCTCTTCCCTGGGTCCAATCAAAAACTGGGGACTTGAATTGGAGAAAGGCTCCATTGTCGTTAACTCCAAAATGGAAACCAATATCCCTGGTATCTACGCGGCTGGTGATATTGCCACATATCCTGGTAAAATTAAACTGATCGCTGTTGGTTTCGGTGAAGCTCCAACTGCTGTTAACAATGCGATGTCCTATATTTATCCAGATGCAAAAGTTCAGCCACACCATTCTTCTAGCATGGATTTCGACAAAAAATAAGGATTCACTAACAGGTGTATCCATATCGAAACCCCCCTTGTCTTCTGACGAGGGGGGGTTTTGCATACTCCGATTGGTTCAAGCGCAAAGTAGTTACGAGGTGATGAACCATGAATTCCATCTGCATGGTATGTAACGGACTAACTCGAATGCAAGCACCCTGCCCTACCTGTAACCATCTGCTCGATGATTCGGGACGGTTGGCTGACTACTTCGGCGACTACAGTCCCTATATGGAAATTGATGACTCGAAACTCTCGAATGGCTATCCGGATTTACTTCAGCACCTCTGCCTCCATGTAACCTGGTGCCCTGTCTGTCGGCAGCAACAACTCGTTGTCATCACAGAGCAATCAGAGGCGGAAGTTCTGCGTATTGAGGGCCGGGCGACTGAAGCAAGCTTAGCTACTTCTTTTTCATAGCGGCAATTCTTTCGGCGAACTGTTTATTCATTTGTCTGGATTGCTCCAGCATCTTAGGCATCACGGCTTTGATTTTGAGTTGATCCTGTGAACGAACGGCTTCCGTAAATTCCTCGTAAAGCGCCATCTTTTCCGTATGACGCATTTTCATTTCTTCTCGATGTTCTTGCTGATGTTCTTGTTGCTCCTCTTCTGTCCTGCTGATTTGTCCGGTTTTTTCCGCTCCATTTTGCAGGGATTTCATTTCTTTGATCAAACGCTCACGCTCCGCAAAGACTTCCCTCCACTGCTTGGTACTTTCAGGCGTGTATTTCTCGGATAACAACGTAAAGTAGGTTTGACGATGGATACGGTCTAGCATGATACTTGCATGCTTTACACGCATCTGATCTCCTCCGCGATCCCGATGAAAATGCCCAAGGTCGTATGTTTCGTTAGCCAATGCAATTGTTGGAACCAATAAGACAGCCGAGAGAGAAGCGGCAATGCAGATATTCTTCCACTTGATCATGATGTTGACCTCCTTCACTAATCTCTTCATGGGAACCTTAGTTAGTTCTCTTTTTTACCTTGCCCAAAAGTTTGGTAAAAGATTAGTAAAACAAAATAGCCTACATCGAAATGTAGGCTACTGTCTGATTTATTACTCTTCTACGTTTATTATAAGTGGTCTGATATCAGCGTTGTATTTATTCTTGCCAGTAATAATTACAGGGTTTTCACCAATTTTTGTAGGTTTAAGAATGATTAATTTCTTATAAACTCCGCCATCTTTATACGTTTTAACTTCTTCCACTTTCTGGCTAAACGTGAATTGAACGGAGGTCTTAGATTTATAAGTGATTAGTAATGGGATCTCTTGACCAAGTGAGATTGTAGCGTTTTTGGGAGTAATAGAGACAATTGAGAATGCATCTGGGTTATTTACTGTGAAGGACTTTGAATTCTCTCCTGTAATAATTTCACCATTTTTATCTTTTGAAGTTACCGTAACCTGAATGGTATGAGTTCCTGCTACCCCTGGCTTATAAGTTCCAGTTGTTGTATACGTGTATTTAATAGGATTCGTTGTTTTTGTACTTAAACTCTTAGTGCTTCCATCTGGCAGTACAACATTGACATCAACGCTTTGAATCGGTTCTTCTGATGTAGTTTCGAGTTCCAGATTGACAGTATCACCTAGATTACACTTACTAGAAAGTGTCTTGAAAGTTATTACTATTCCCGGTGGGAGTGGATTTCTTGCAAAAGCACTTCCAGTAAACGAAAATAATATTACAATCATCAAAGTAAATTTAAGGAAAGCCTTCATTATTTCATCCTCCTTTTATTGGTTTATTTTCACTTATCTACCAATAAAACACTATACCATAAACTTACAATTACAGACATTATTTTCTTGCACTTAATTGAGTTGTCATTTTTGAACGAAAAAAAACCTCCCCAAAACATGTGTACACGCATCATACACAAGCCTGGAAAGGTTGATATTTGCAACAATTAATCGCACTTCTCCGCTTTACCCTCATCCTTTGCGGTTCTAAACGAGCTTCCGCAACCGCATGATGCTACTGCATTCGGGTTGTTGATCGTAAAACCGCCGCCCATCATGGATTCTTTGTAGTCGATTTGGGTGCCTTTGATGTACGGATAGCTTGCGGCATCTACGACAATTTTAATTCCATGCTGTTCGAAGGTTTGATCCCCTTCACGCATATCCTCATCAAGTCCCATACCATATGTGAATCCACTGCAACCGCCCGGCTGAACACCTACACGTAAAAATAGATTTGGATTATTTTCAGCAGCCATCAATTCCTTGATTCTCAGGCTTGCTTGTTCCGATACTTCAATCATGTTGAGCCCTCCCCTAACCTTTGGGTCTTCCTTGCTTCGTCGCTTACTAATATAAAGTATACCGTTTTATTTCTCAACCAACAAGGTTAGCACTATATACATATAAGAAAAGACGAAATCTTTTCTTCAGCGGGCTTGCACGAATGGTTAAGTTCAATTACTTTACCATTGTAAAGCAATTGAACTTTCCTATATTTTAAAAATAAACGAAGAAGGACATTGGTCCTTCTTCATGGATTTCTATAAGGTTCTAAATCTGCACGTTATGCAAAATGAGCGCGGCTCTCATACAAGAAAAGTGAATAATAATTCCTTTTCAGTTTGTTTGATTTTACTTCGTTTTTGTCTAACTCCAGCAGTTCGTTATGAAGTTGATCGATCTTCTGACTACATTCAAGCACTTCTGGATGGTCCAATCCACGCTCTAAGCCAATCTCAATCATTTGCTGCCGAAGGAGTTCGATTTTTTCGAGTAACTTGTCCCTCATGACCAATCTCCTCCTTGCCTAAATAAAATACAACGATTTAGATTGATTATACAGGAAGATAATGATATAAGCAAACATAAATTCCCATTTTGTCCTACCAAACAACCGTCCCATTTATTTACAAATCATACAATTAATCCCGCAAGAAGCATATTCATTTCATTCACAGGTTGTTCACTGTCCAAAAGAGATTTATAATGATTATGCTCTATAAAGTACCCATACGGAGACTTTTTGCACGATTATTTCAGATTGTAAAACAATTCCCCCAGCTAAATCTATTCTGTTTATACACCATACCCTATACGAAAACTTTATGATTCATAATAAAAGAGGAGTTGGAACGATGTCTTCCATTTTTACGATTCAAACGCAAGATCAATCACTCGCGGCAGTTGCCGAAAAAGTATTGAATAATCAGCGCCTTTCAGTAGAAGACGGCCTTGTTTTGTATAACTCTCAAGATTTGCTCACAATTGGTCAGCTGGCTAATCTGGTGAATACTCGGAAAAACGGGGATAACGTCTACTTTATTCAAAACATGTATATTAATCCTACCAATGTCTGCGAAGCCAATTGCAAGTTCTGCGGGTTCCGTCGCGATTTGGGTGAAGAAGGCGCCTATACCATGAGCATGGATGAGCTTTTGCATTATGTAGGTGGACGCTACCACGAAGGGATTCGAGAGTTCCATATCGTTGGTGGACACAATCAACACCAGAAATTCGATTATTATCTCGACACCGTTCGTACCTTGAAAAAGGCATATCCGAACGTAACGATTAAAGCATACACCGGCGCGGAGATTGAATTCTTCTCCCGGATCTCCGGCTTAAGCTTCCGTGAAGTCATCCAAGAGTTAATCAAAGCGGGTCTTGATACCATGCCAGGCGGCGGCGCAGAAATCCTCACGGAGCGCTACCGCGAAAAAATGAGTCCTGAAAAAGCTTCTACAGACCAATGGCTGGAAGCGCACGAAGCCGCTCACCAACTGGGACTTAAAACCCACGCAACCATGCTGTACGGTTCCATTGAAACAAAGGAAGAACGTTTGATTCACATGCACCGTGTTCGTGAACTGCAAGACCGCACCAATGGCTATATGGTTTTTATTCCGCTTGCTATGCAACCAATGAAGGTTACAGCAGGAATCAAGCGCCGTACCTCTGCCATTGACGACCTCAAAACGATTGCGATCAGTCGTTTGATGCTGGACAATTTTGACCATATCAAAGCGTACTTCATCAATATCGGGACTCAGCTGACACAAGTGGCGTTGACAATGGGCTCTTCCGATATTCATGGAACGTTGATTGAAGAACGCATCAGCCATGCCGTTGGCGCTCTTACCCAGGCAGGCTTGACTGTAGATGAGTTGGTCTGGTTGGTTGAAGGAGCAGGCAAAAAAGCCGTTGAACGCGACACCTTCTACAACGTGATTAAACGTTACTAATAAGGAAATGTCTCAAAAATATAACGCCCCCAGCCATTCTCGGTTGGGGGCGTTTTTTGTGTGTTATTTGTTCTTCGCATAAGCCGTTACATTGAATACTTGCGGTATTAGTCCAACGAACTTCACCTGTGATGGGTCCGGGATTACTTCATAAGTTAAGTCGCCGCCAGCCGTACGGGTATGATACGTTTTTTCGAGGTTTCGCAATTCCCTTTGCAAATCTTGTTCACTGGCTGCGCTTACGGTTGTAAAAAACACCTGGGTTAACGACATGTTGCTTCCCCCTTTCGATCTTCTAGACATTATCTAGGTTCTCCAGTGATGAAATTAAAAAAAGCCAGACCCCATGGTAGTTTATGGGTCCAGCTTCCTCTAATTTGTCATGATTTCTCCATTGCTTTGCGGTTAATATGGCAGATCTTTGTCCAACGCTTCTTCATCTTTATGCAATTGCGTTTTTATTTTTGCGTAAAGTTCCTCAGTCGTTGAGGCATGGAGGAATGTCCCGTTAACCAATGCGAATGGGCCCATGTAGCATTCCCCGCAATGCCCCAAACAGCCATATTCCACAACGTCTACATCTATGGATGGATCATTCTCTAATTGAGTAATCAGTTCTTTCGTATAGGATGAAACATTACTTGAGCAAAATTCAATTAACGCTTTCAGCTGAACTCACCTGCCTGATTCTCTATTTCTTATCCTTATTATTTTACCTGTATCGACCCCAAAGTCTAGCCTAGAACATGCTGGAAGTCATTTTTCACTTGCTTTTTGTCAATAAATTGACAAAAATAGAATGAGTACATTAATTAGGACACAGAAAGGACATAACCCGCTATGAAACGACTTGTCATTCTTGGTGGAGGATACGGGGGAGTAAGAATCGCTGAACGTATTCTCTCACCAGATTTACCTGATCACGTGACTGTAACACTTGTTGACCGCATGCCATTTCACGGTCTTAAAACAGAATACTTTGCACTAGCTGCTGGTACGGAACCGGAAGTTGCTGTTCGTACACCATTTCCTGAAGATCCACGTCTCAATGTGAAGCATGGTGAAATTGAGCGAATTGATATGGACGCCCAACTGATTCATTTTGCCAGTGGGGATACCCTTGAGTATGACTGGCTTGTGATTGCACTTGGATGTGAAGATCGCTATCACGGAATTCCTGGAGCAGAAGAGTTTACTCACTCCATTCAGACATTAGAAGCCTCACGTCGCACGTACGTAGCCATAAACAACGTAAAACCATACGGACAAATTACCGTAGTAGGCGGAGGATTAAGTGGCGTAGAACTAGCTTCTGAGCTGCGTGAGAGCCGTCCTGACCTGCACATCCGAATCCTCGACCGTGGGGAAAGCATCCTAAGCCCATTCCCGAAAAAATTGCAAACATACGCGTCTCAATGGTTTCTTGAACACGATGTAGAATTAATCTCCGGAGCCAATGTACAACGCGTTGAACCAGGAGTCGTGTACAACTGTGAACAAGAGCTAGCTAGTGACGCAATTGTTTGGACAGCGGGAATTCAAGCAAGCAGAGTTGTAAGAGAACTGCCAGTTGAGCACGATGCGTCTGGTCGAGTTCTGTTGAACGCCCAGCACCAAATTCCAAACTATCCCAATGTGTACGTAGTTGGAGATTGTGCCAGCCTACCATTTGCTCCAAGCGCCCAGTTAGCGGAAGGTCAAGGTGAGCAAATCGCGTTGGTCCTGATGAGTCAAATAAAAGGACTTGCCCTTCCAACATCCCTTCCACAAATTAAGCTGAAAGGTACTTTGGGCTCGCTGGGTAAAAAAGAAGGCTTCGGTATGATGGGTAAGCTCTCACTCGTAGGACAGATGCCTCGCGTTATGAAAAGCGGAGTATTGTGGTTGTACAAGAAACATCTCGGCTAAGTAAGAAAAGACTTCGTCCCTTTACGCTCTGTGGAAGTTCGCACTGAAGCCAGGAAGTCCGCTCTTTCACTACGAAAGGGAGTCGCCAAACGCTTCGCGCCCCTAAAGGGGTTAGGTGGCGACTCTTATCCCTTTCTCCGTTCCTTCGCTTTGTATCACTTCCAATGAGACTACAAGTGGACGAAATCTTTTCTTAGTGGGCTTGCGCGAATGGAAGGAATGTTGAATTTCTTTACCTCTGTAAAGAAATTCAACATTCCTAAATTATAAAAGAAGCTCGTTATCTCTTCAGATAACGGGCTTTTTCTTTGCTTTAGTCTGCTACGAGCGGTTGTAATCCAATTTCCTCCAATTTCGCTCCGATATCCTTCAACTTCGGATTTCCCTCACCGACAATTTCCCCGGAAATTACGACAAGCGGATACCAGAGATCTTCGTTCCGTATGCGATCTGCCCAGATTTTGTCTTCTTCTGTCTCCGGAGATTCAAAATTACAGTATCGAACGACAATTTTATCCTGACCATATTTCCTTCCCAGGGCTGCTTCTAACCAAACAGCTGTCTCTTTTGCAGAAGGCAGGTTAACACAGCTTGCACATAGTGTCTCCGTTCCATAAACTGATAGCTCTACTCGCATGTTATTCATTCCTTCGTGATCCGACTAATTACTGGTATTATACTTGGATATCGAATGGACTGTCCATTAAACGAGTTGCCCAAAGTGTACCGGATCAACTCTCCCATTTGCTTTTATGAATTTTGTAATGATGATACTCTTGGTTTTCAATCTCCAGTTTGGCATGATAGTCAAATTTGCTTTTTTGGATGACCCTATTGGAGGAAACGTTATGGGTCAGAGCGATTGCGTTTAGTTCCTCCACATTAGTATTCTCAAATAAATACGTAATCAGCCCCATTACAGCTTGGGTGGTATATTGAGTCGTCTTTCTTTCGGTGCATTCCAATCAGGCAGGAATTTTAATATTTCAGGCTGTTGCGTAAGATTGTATAGCTCGTCCAAGTCCTCGACTTGATACTCGCGTAAAATAATATCTTTACATTCAATCATAAAAACATTCGTTGTAGCTTCAGAACTTACACTCATTTGGTAGTCTCCTTTTAACTTGTCAGATAACCAGTTATCCAAAATGGTAACAAAAAAACTCTAATTTGTTAATCTTTTCAAAATCACAATCCTCTGGAGACCTGAAGTGCAGGTTGGCTCAAAATAAAAAAAGTCGACACCGTTCACACGGGTCGACTTTTCGTCAATGGATTAGGAGAGAGCTTGATTCAAATCTTCAATCAAATCCTCAACATCTTCAATTCCTACAGAGATACGCACCAAACCATCGGTAATGCCCAGTTCTGCTCGGCGCTCTGCTGGGATGGATGCGTGTGTCATACGGGCTGGAACACTAATCAAGGATTCGACAGCTCCGAGTGATTCCGCTAAAGTAAAGTATTTTACCTTAGCCAGGACCTCATCCGCTCGTTCAGCGCTACCCACATCAAATGAAATCATCCCGCCAAATCCACGTCCCTGCTTCTTCGCCAGTTCGTGTCCTGGATGACTCTGTAACCCTGGATAAATGACGCGCTGAATGTCCTTGCGTTCTGTCAACCAGTTAGCCAAAGCATGTGCGTTCGCTTCATGCTCTTCCATCCGGACGCCTAATGTTTTCATTCCTCTTAATAGCAGCCAAGAATCTTGCGGGCCGAGGATTCCGCCAATCGCATTTTGCACATAGTGAAGCTCTTCACCCAGCTGGGCATCCTTCGTAACCACTAACCCCGCTACGACGTCACTGTGGCCTCCCAGATACTTGGTCGCACTGTGGAACACGATGTCCGCTCCCAAATCCAGCGGGTTTTGCCAGTATGGGGTCATGAAGGTATTATCTACAACGAGTAGGACATTCTTCGCTTTGGCGATGTCCGCAATCGCTGAAATGTCGCTCACTTTAAGCAGCGGGTTCGTTGGCGTTTCCATTACAATCGCTCTAGTGTTCGGACCAATGGCCTTCTCCACCGCTTCCAAATCATTCGTATCAACGAAGGTAGCCTCAAGACCCAAACGAGTAAATACGCGCGTCACGACGCGGTAAGTTCCGCCGTACACATCGTCACCTACCACCAAGTGATCTCCCTTATTGAATAAAGAGAGAATGGTAGACAGTGCCGCCATACCGGATCCGAAGGCAAAACCACGCACTCCACCTTCCAACTCGGCGATATAGGTTTCCAGCGCATGTCGGGTTGGGTTCCCTGTACGAGAATATTCAAATCCTTTATGTTTGCCGATCGCTTCTTGTTTGTATGTGCTAACTTGATAAATCGGTACAGAAACCGCCCCAGTATGTGGATCTCCGTCAATACCGCCGTGAATTAAGCGAGTTTTCAGTCTCATGTTACACTCCTCCTTGATAAATTTTCTTGCTCAGGTATCGTTCGCTACTGTCAGCAAAAATCGCGACAATGTGACTTCCCGGCTTGGCTGTCTTCGCTTCTTTCAGTGCCGCGGCAAACGCTGCACCGGATGAGCTTCCTACTAACATGCCTTCGCGTACAGCTAGTTCTTTTACATAGGAGAACGCTTCTACGTCCGTAATTGTATGAATTGCGTTAAAATATTGGGTATCCATGAACCCTGGGAGAAACTCCATGCCAATCCCCTCTGTCTTGTGAGGACCAGACTCTCCTCCATTAAGAATGGAGCCTTCCGGTTCAACGATGACCGTCTTGATGTTGGAATTTTGTTCTTTCAGATAACGGGCGGCCCCCATGAATGTTCCACCGGATCCAGCGCCTGCCACAAACACGTCAATTGCCCCGTCCATTTGCTCCCAGATCTCAGGACCCGTTGTTTTATAATGAGCGAGTGGATTGGCTGGGTTGGCAAACTGCTGAGGGACGAATGAATGAGGAATACTTGCCGCAAGCTCTTGAGCCTTGGCGATTGCCCCTTTGATCCCCTGCTCCGTTGGGGTATTCACGACTTCCGCTCCCAACGCGCGCATCAATTCCTGCTTCTCTTCGGAAAACTTGGCCGGTACACAAAAAATAACCTTGTACCCCGTTCCAACCGCTGCCAGCGCTAAACCAATTCCCGTATTACCGGCTGTTGGTTCGATAATGGTTCCGCCTGGCACTAATTGTCCACTTTCTTCAGCAGATCGAATCAACTCGACCCCTAAACGATCTTTGATACTACCACCTGGATTGAAATACTCTAATTTGGCAAAGAGACGTACTTGATTGGGTAACTCAAACTGAGTAATCTCTACGATTGGAGTATTGCCGATCAGCTCTTTGACGTTACGATAGACGTTCACGTTATATCCCTCGCTTCAGTAGTATGCCAATTCATTATAGCATGACCCAAATAAACACTACACTATAGATAACCCAAATTTGTCCACCTTTCAAGGACAACTTACAGTTAGTGAAGTTTTAAAACGATAATGTTTCGAATGTGATCTGAATCATGGATTTCTGATCAAAATGAGATTATAATAAGGGGTAGCAAGACGAAAGGAGTGAATGATTGATGGAAATCAAAGAACAAGTTCAAGAAGTTCTCGATAAACTACGTCCATTCTTACAACGTGACGGTGGCGACGTGCAATTGGTTGACGTTGAAGATGGCATTGTTAAATTGCGTTTGATGGGTGCATGCGGAAGCTGCCCTTCTTCTACCATTACGTTAAAAGCAGGTATTGAGCGCGCGTTAGTCGAGGAAATCCCTGGAATTGTAGAAGTACAACAAGTATTCTAAAAAAACCACAACACCCCTTAGTTCTCGTGATGAGAATTAAGGGGTTTTTGGTCTGTCCAAATTTCGATTTAAAAACTCCAGCAGCCTCGTCGTGTATTGCTCGGGATTGGCCGCATAACTCCTGACGTGACCGGTGCCAGGTATCGTCCATAACTCCGTTTTTGGGTTCATCGCTGCTTGATGGAGCCGTTGACTATGGTGATGGGGAATTGTCTCATCCCCCGTTCCATGAATCAGCAATACCGGTCGGGGAGTAATCAGTTGGATTGCCTCGAGCGGTTTCACTTTCCGAGGATTAGCCCCAGACAAGAGCGGAAGGATGGTTAGGATGATGGAGTTGAATGGAAAACGGGGTAAGTTTGTCCAATCTGTCATTTTTTCCTGCAAATAGCTATAGAGACAAGAAAATGACGAATCGGCTACCACTACCTTGACCCGCTGATCCTGACCAGCAACCAATAATGACGTGGCCGCCCCCATTGAAAAACCAATCAGCCCAATCAAATGCCCCGGAGCATGTTGGGTAACATAATCAACCGCACCCATCAAGTCACGTTGTTCATAGTATCCGATCGTTGTGCGATGCCCCCCTGACTCCCCTGCGTTGCGAAAATCAAATAAGAGAATATCATATCCCGCCCGAAGAAGTTGATCGGCCAGGGAAAGTGCAGGAAGATGCGGTTCCAGTCTGTTCTGCGTATAGCCATGAGCAAAGATTATGGTGCTTTGCTTGCTTGGATAGCCATTGTCAGACGCAGACATGTACCATCCACATAAGCTGATCCCCTCTTCCCGACTGTCAAAATCAATTTCTTTATAGGAAGAGATTCCGTAGTTTTCTGGTAGCATGTCAATTGGCTTACGCGGAGGATGCAAGAGTCTCCACCCAACATATACGGAAAATGATACAATCCCAGCCATCATAAACAATATGAACGCGATTAATCCGATCGTGAACGTTTTCATGTCTTTCTCCCGCTATCCTCCCTTAATGCCATTACGTAGAACCAGCTAAAGCTGAATGTTCCCGACTCAACCAATCCACTTGCGGCAGCACAAACCCATACGCTTCTTTCACAAGCGCCGGAAACTTGCGCATGGCGTCTTCCATAGCCAAAAGCTCTTGGTCAAGATCCTGTGTCCACTCTTGCAGTTCCATGGTTTCAAATGATGCTCTATCCATTCGATCGTACATCTCAACTTGACGAAAGAAACGTCCCGGATACATCAGGAGCGAAAAAATTACGGCATACTCCTCATTCAACAATGGTTCGGTGTGATTATAACCGTCCAGGAATCGGCAAATTACTGCCGGATTATATCCGTTGCGTCTGATTTCTCCCTTAATCCACTGCCCTATGTCACGACTTCTCATGTCCAGCACCCATGAGTACTCCCCGGCTAATTTTCTTGAGCCATTCTCGTGAAACAGGAGAAAGCCATCATCAAAGTTCTGAAAAGCTATTTTACCAAAACCTGCTGTCAGCTTCACCACTTGCTGATATCCGTTGGCTTGCAAATATTGAACAGCTGTATCCCCCATATGGTGGGCATACGTGTAGGTCGTTAATAAATATTCGTCAAACGCTGTAAACTCCCTTGTTTCCCGTTCCAAATTCTCGCGCATGCTCTCAAAACTATTGATCTTCTTGCGCCACATCGAAGGCCAGCTTCCTTGGGAACGAAACGGATAATAAACCGCGTCTCCTGTTAAAGTGGACGTGCTCTTGTGAAACTGAGCTAAGGATTCACCTGTTGCCTGCGCATAATCTGCCGTGTGCCCTTCGCGAATCCCTCTTTGTACATAGAGCATCTTGTCCCCAACGGTCAAATAACTTTGATTGTTCTTGGTTTTTTCTACAGGGAGCAGCGAAAAATCAGTCTGTTTGGTGAGATGCTTTTTTACTTGCTCGACCAACTTCTTCTTTGCGCGGTACCCTTCTGGATATATATACAAATTATACAAACCCTTATCTGTCTCAAGAATCGTTCGTCCACCTACTTCACGCTGATCAAATACGTGAAAGCCGTATTCCTCCTGCAATAAATTGATCACGTCACTCATGATCCAATCCTCACCCTTCTTCACAAGCTCTGCCCTATTTTATGAAGGGGATACGGGATAGGTGCCTAAATATAAACAGATACTACAATTTGAAAATCTTGAAAGAGAGGCAAGTGAGATGGCCATGACAATAAAAAAGGTTTACGGCTCGGATGTCTATAACAAAGTAATCGAGTTGCTTGAGAAGCGAGGTGTATCAATCAAGGATATAGCCGAGATTGTTCTCTTCCTGCAAAGCGAATACATTTCTAATTTGGATGTTGAAACCTGCATCGAAAGTGTAGAAGCTGTTTTTCAGAAGCGGGAAGTACAAAATGTTTTCTTGACCGGGATTCAATTAGATATATTGGCTGAGGAAGGCAAGCTTCTGTTTCCACTGCAAGAAATGCTGGCTTCAGACGAGCCCTTATATGGCGTCGACGAGGTGATGGCGCTGGGAATCGTGAATATTTATGGGAGTATCGGCTTTACCAATTACGGCTATGTCGACAAGCTGAAGCATGGAGTGTTAAAGAAACTAAACGACAAAAGAAACGGAGTCCACACCTTCCTCGATGATCTCGTGGGAGCTGTCGCGGCGGCTGCCTCCAGTCGGATTGCTCATCGGCATCGACGTGAGGAAGAAGAAAAATGGCGCCAGGAAATCTAGCGCCATGATTTTGCTTTTTCCCACCAGGTCATGAGGTTCGCTTCTACATGTGTCGGCTTAAAAGGTGACGCAGCTAGATCTTCTTGCGTCGAATATCCCGTAAGGACAAGCAAACTGTCTATCCCGCTTTTCACGCCAGCTTCAATATCCGTGTGCAGATTATCCCCGACGATGATCGTCTCGTCTCTGTCTTTGCCTAGCTGCTCAAGCGCGTAATTGATAATAATAGTCTGTGGTTTACCAATCGCGATTGCTTTGGTTGCCGAGGCAGTTGATACAGCCGCCACCAATGAACCTCCACCAGGGAAAAATCCGCGCTCCGTGGGCAAGGCAGGGTCGATATTGGTCGCAATCAGAATCGCCCCGTTCCGAATCGCGCGACTGGCGATCGCCAGCTTGTCATAGGTAAACTCACGATCAAGTCCGACTACGACATATTTGGGATTGTCATCTGTTAGAACAAAGCCTCGTTCTTTCAATGCAACCTCCAGCCCCGACTCGCCAACGACATAGATTGGCGTACCAGGCTCTTCGCGTTCCGCCAAATAAGCGGCAGTTGCCATACTGGACGTATAAACCTCCTCTTTCGTCGTAGGAAGCCCCATATCGGTTAAACGTTGGGCAAAGGTCTCCGGTGTCGCCGTAGAATTATTGGTGAGATATAAAAAAGGAATTTCAGCCTCTCGCAATTGTCTAATGAATTGAGCCGATTCCGGGATAATCTTAGAACCGTGATAAATGGTGCCATCTAGATCTAGTAAGTACGCTCGGTATGGTTTCATATGTACTCCCTTCTTATCTGCAAAGCTTATCTCGGTGACAATGACTGTTCAACACACCAACCATTATAGTGTAACCAAACTGCTTTTTCATCTTTCTACTGGACTTTGGCGCCATATGACTTTAAAAAGGCTACAGCCTGAAACTCATCCATTCGGACTCCCGCAACGTCTACAGATTTGAAGTCGATCCCATCCACTTTGGCGCCTCGCAAGTCCGCGCCTTTTAACCGAGTTTGTCCCAATTGAGCGCGAGTCAGGTCCGCATTTCGCAGATCAGCTTTTTCCAAATTGCATCCATGAAAATCCGCTTCATAAAAAAGGACGCCTCGAAAGTCTTGCTTGGTCAAATGGGTATGTCGCAAATTCGTGTACGACCAATCTCCGCCTTCCAGTGTGACGCCGTCCAACTGCGCATCTGCAAAATCAGAGCCTGTCATTTTACACGCGACGAATTTGGCTACAAATAAATTAGCGCCCATAAACTGACAATTGGTAAAAATAGATTCTTTATGAAGAGACGCGTTCAGATAGGCATTGGTAAAGTCACATTCAACAAACTGACATCCTGTCGTGATGATCTCTTCAAGTTGCGTTCCTTTAAACTTGCACCTCGTAAAGGTACAATGTACGAACTCTTCTTCGCTATAGTTTTGGTTACTAAAATCCTCATCCTCAAACTGCTGATTGATCCACTGTCCCACGTTCCTCACTCCATTCCGCAAAAAAGGCCCTCCTCTGTTCACACAAAGAAGGGCTCTTAGCTACTCTGATGTTTCAACCCTCCCGGCGTTTCAGTCCCCCGGTGAGAGGGGATGAGAGGAGGAAACGGTCATGACCGTTTTGGGTTAATTTTATACACGCAGTTGTCTCCGCCTTTGGCCATGCAGGAGGTCTGTTCCACATCTGCTTCCAACACGCGTTTGAATAGCGACAATTCGCAGCTGCACGCCTGCGTAAATTGTCTGGCTACCTGGGAAATCGGACAATTGAATTCCTTTATATAATAGGTACCCGTTTGCTCGTCTTTTTCCCAATCCACCATATAGCCTTTCTGGTTTTGCATCTCGGTCAGTCTGGCTACTCGATTTTCAAGTTCTCCGTTAATATATTGTCGGTATTTTTCTTCCAGTCGATCCTCTCGTCTTTGGAATAGAAGATCTACTTTATCCATACCGTCAATCGCTTCGATATCTTCCAAAAAATCCAAGGTTAAGTCATGATAATTGCGCGGAAACATCTCATCTGCTTCCTGTGACAATGAATAGACATTCGTTGGACGGCCCATCGCTTGACGAACAAGAGAAGATTTGATCAGTTTATCCCTCTCCAGGGTATTCAGATGGCGTCGAACAGCCATTTCTGTTATTCCGAGTTCCGTAGCCATGTCGCTAACAGAAAGGGACCCCTTCAGCTTCAACATATGGAGGATCTGATCTCTAGTCGAAATTTGCTCGTTATTCAATACTATCACCGCCCTTCTGAACATATTTTACCCCAAAACAACTATTTAGTAAACTAAACAAACGTTATTGTATCAAAAATCCGCAATCCTCTATCCTTAAAATAGTTCCTTCTTCACGTATGCGCGTACGGCTGGTGCATAGTGCTTCAGTTCTTCTGTATAAGAACGAACCAATCGTATCAGCTCATTTACTGGTACTTGGGTATATTCATTCACGAGTTGCTTGCGAAATTCAACCACAATGGTAAGTTTCTCGGCAAGAGGCTGTGAAATAACCTGCTCATCTCGCAAGATTTCTACAATATCGGAATAACTCCCCGGGTCACGCATGATAAAGCCGTCGATCAACGCGTTGCCTACGTCTACAATCGCTTCAATTGACAAGTGCAAGCCGCGTTCTATTGCCGCTACATTGCGGGCATCTGCCGCGATCTGTTCATCAGACAATTCGATTAACTGAGAAAGCAAAACGATCATTCGATCCAAATAAACCAACCGATCCTCAATTCGTTCCGTATTGACGTCGTACATACCTTGATCCCCTATCTCACTTAAGTGTTTCGATTTTTCTTCGACGTTTTTTTGGCGTAAAGGATTGTGAAGACAAAGGTAAGCACGAGTACTACAAGAATGGTAATTCCCTGCATGAGGTATTCTTTGCCCATCTGCTTCACCTCTTTCTCCCAAACAGTATAACAAAATCATTGACAAAAAAGTAGGACAGGAATCGTAACATTCTCCTCATGAGTCCGTCTACATCAAGAAAGGGGGCATTAATTGTGTTAAAATACCAAAAGTGGAAAATGATATTCCTGGCCATTCAGCTTGTCCTGCTGTTACTCCTGTTCGGGTGTTCAAGTGCAAGGCCCACAGATCACTCCGCTTCGAGTTATGGTGGAGCAAATTCCAATTCCATGAACCAGACAGCGTCAATGGCCGATAAAACCGCAGAAGCACCTGCTCTTCCACAAGAACAATCTGAAGGATCCGCTTCCAACGCCAATTCCCCCAACACGACCAACAACCAAACTGGGATCGGAAATCCTCCCATGCAAGATCGCAAAATGATCTATCAGGCAGACCTTCAAATGGAAGTGGAGAAATATAAAGAAGCGAGAAGTAACATCGAAGCGTCGGTGAAACGAAATCATGGATACATTCTCTCTTCCTCTGATTATGAGAACGAGAACGAAAAAGGCGGACACTTGACGGTTCGGATCCCTCAGTCTGGATTTCATTCGTTTCTCAACGAATTGGATCAATACGCCATCAAAATTCCTTCCCGCAACATCGTCGGTCAAGACGTTACGGAAGAGTACGTAGACCTGACTTCCCGACTCAAAGCGCTTCAAGTGGTTGAAGCCAGACTGCTCAACTTCATGTCTGAGGCAAAGAAAACAGAAGACTTACTGAAGATTTCGACAGAGCTAGGCGCCACCCAGCAGGAAATCGAAAAAATCAAAGGCCGCATGCGTTATCTGGACGAGAACATCTCCTACTCCACGGTTGAAATGACCATCGTAGAGAAGAAATTCACGGCGAAGCTGAACGATGTAGGTGGTCAAGGCACTTGGCACAAAGCCTGGATCGCTCTGAACCAGAGTCTGTTGGGTATTCTCGCCTTTTTGAACGGTTTGATAGTGGTTATCGCTGCGATTTTGCCGATTCTCGTTCTGTTGGCAATCGTAGGGATACCTGGATATCTTTTCTGGAAAAAGAAAAAGCGCCAACAATAGAGGAAAGGAATACGAAAGCCTCCTAACGAGTAGCTAGGAGGCTTACACTTTTCTATTGAGCTGGAATCTTAGTCTTGTTCACCCAGTTTACCTCTAATTGAGGAAATGGCTCTTGGGGCCGCGAGAAGAAAAAGCCCTGAGCATAATCCACTTGATTCTCCAACAGCACATTCGCTTCTTCCTCTGTCTCAATTCCTTCAGCCACCACTTCACATCCGATGTTTTTGGCCAATAAAACCAATGATTTGAGGACGGAGTTTTTAACGTCGTGCTTGTCTATATTTTGAATAATCGATCGGTCGATCTTGATAAAATCTGGCATAATTTCGGCAATCATATTGAGACTTGCGTAACCTGCTCCCGTATCGTCTACGGCAAACTTAAAGCCGGCTTCACGAAACGAACTCATGGAATGATTGAATACCTCAAAATCCTCAATCGAGTGCCTTTCGGTTATTTCAAAGATAATTTGTTCCGGTTTGACATGCGTATAGCATTTCATTAAACTTGCCACTTGCGAGAAAAACAGAGGATTGCGTAAAGTCGGAACCGTCACATTAATAAAAATCGGACAAGTTGTCTTTTTCTTTTGAATTTCTACCAGTGCCTTTTTCACCACAAGCAGTTCCAAGCTAAACAACATCTCTGCCTGATATGCAAAATGAAACAAATTGAGCGGCATCGCATATGGAGTATTTTCGGGGCCTCGGGTCAGAATTTCCCATCCCTCTATCTCTCCGGAGCCCAATGAAATAATAGGTTGCGCAACGACTCGAATGTTCTCTTCTTCGATAATCTTGCGAATCTCCGCGCGAAAATTACCAATACTAGAATCGAGCTCCATTTTGGCCATGGCTCGAGCATCCTGTATGGCTTTTTGAATGGCGTCATGGACATCTTCTTGTCCGGCGTCAATCCAGACATAAGAGGAGTGAAATTCAATCCGATTATCAGTGAACGCTGAGATCCGAACGGCAATTTCTTGCTCCAGTTCGTTCTTCATTACGTCTATCAACTGTTGCAATTCTTGGGAAGTATAGCTCGTATCTTCTTCTTTTAATAGGATAATAAAATCATCGTCGTAAAACTGTTGAACAGCTAACAATTCCTGATCGGAAATATGTTTTGTGACGATGGTTCGGAAAGCTTCCAAAATGGATTCTTCAATTTGCAATAAGGCATGTCGAGGGTATAAGGACTTGATTTCACCGTACTTTTTCACGTCAAAAAAAAGGAGAATACAACGTTTTCCTTTGTGATTCCACTTCTCAATCTGTCCTTGAACGACGTCTCTCATAATAAAATGCGGAGGAAACATTTTCATTACAGAGGACGGAAAAACCATTTGCATCCACAGCTTCAGTTTCTCCCAGCCCTTGCTCGTCCTTTGATACATGCTGGCCTCCTTAACATGTGACTCCCTAGTTGCTGATTTTTTTTACCAAACCTATCCTAATATTAGAAGAAATAAAAGGAAGATTCAACACGAATCTTCGCCATTCTACAAACTGTGCTACAATAGATAGGAATTTGCAGAATGGTTATTAGAAAACTAGGCTATGCCTAAGCCTTTGGCGACAGCAGAGCCGTAGTTGCGCTTATGTAAATCAGAAACTTATATACTTTCAGATTTACGAACACAAGGGAGGACAATCATGGATAGGGAATTGGCTTTGGAAGTAGTTCGCGTAACGGAGGTTGCCGCACTTGCTTCCGCCCAATGGCTTGGTCGAGGGAAAAAAAATGAGGCAGACGGAGCAGCAACCAGTGCGATGCGCGCGATGTTCGACACCATTCACATGCGTGGTACGGTTGTCATCGGTGAAGGCGAACTAGACGAAGCTCCAATGCTTTATATCGGTGAAAAGCTAGGCGATTTAGCTTCTGACGGGCCAGAAGTTGATGTGGCTGTCGATCCATTGGAAGGAACCACGATTGTCGCCAAGGGGCATAGCAACGCAATGTCGGTTCTCGCAATAGGTGACAAGGGAACCTTACTGCATGCTCCTGATATGTATATGATGAAGATGGCTGTCGGTCCTCGTGCCGCAGGACGCATTCATCTGAATGATCCAATAGAACGAATGATCGAAATTGTGGCGGATGCCAATAATAAGCGAATTCAGGACGTAACCGTCATTATTCAGGAACGGGATCGTCATCAGCACCTGATCGAAGCTGTCCGAGAAAAAGGTGCCCGCGTAAAGTTGTTTGGAGACGGTGATGTGGGAGCGGCGATCGCAGCCTGCATGCCATCTTCCGGGATTGATTTATTCATAGGAATAGGCGGAGCCCCTGAAGGAGTCATCAGTGCAGCGGCGATCAAATCACTTGGCGGCGATATGCAAGCCCAGTTGAAACCGCAAAACGATGAAGAGCGCGCGCGTTGCATTAAAATGGGCCTATCCGACCCTGAGCAAATCCTTCAATTGTCCGACTTAGTAAAAGGCGACGATGCGATTTTTGCCGCTACAGGCGTATCCGATGGTGAACTGCTGCAGGGCGTTCGATTCCTTGGAGACGACACTGCGGAAACTTACTCGATCGTCATGCGCGCCAAAACAAAAACCCTCCGCTTTATTCGCGCTTTGCATAATCTAGAACATAAACCAAATCTGGTTTGGGAGTAGGTGAACATTGAATGTCTGACGATGTATTTTATCTTTACGATGAGTCTGAAGAGACGAAAACGCGTTTTGTTAGCTTTATCGGGAACACCACCCGTTTTGATCTGGCGATTACCACCACCTCCCGTTTCTATGGAAAACAATTGGTCGTCAATATTCAAAATGGCAGAAGCGCCATTATTGGAGCCGATGATTTAGGCGAAGAGGGCTATATTGAATTCGCTTTCCAACTGTCCCCCGAGGAAGCGGAAGAGTTAATTTCTTTTTTGCAAAAGACGATGTAGTAATTGAATATGAAAAAGGGATAGCCAAAGGCTATCCCTTTTAATTTTTCCCTTAACAAGCAAACCACCTAATACTTACCAACCAATCAGGGTTGCTCATTTATTTAATATGTTTTATATTTAAACACATTAAATATTTATTTTTTGTCCAGTGCGTCAGAATGTCCCAATTGGAAAAGAATATAGACCATAAAGGAAATGGAGTGAATCACATGGTAAAGGAAAACTCATCGTCAGAACCAATCATAAACCAAGACGAATTGAGCCAGAGCAGTACCAAGCATCGTGGAATCCTCATCTCTGGACTCTTGGTAGCCATGCTATTCGCCTCACTCGATAATACCATTGTCGGAACAGCGATGCCTCGGATCGTTGGTGAGTTAGGTGGACTTAGTTTAATGACATGGCTCACAACCGCTTATATGCTTTCATCAACCTCTGTCGTTCCAATTGCGGGGAAATTAGCCGATTTAATAGGGAGAAAATCGGTTTATGTTACCGGGATTATCATCTTCCTGATTGGTTCCGCTCTATGTGGCATGTCCAATGATATGACTCAACTAATCATCTTCCGCGGTCTTCAAGGGATTGGCGGTGGTGTAATGATGCCAATGGCGATGGTGATTATTGGCGATATTTTCACAGGGGCTGAGCGGGCCAAATGGCAAGGGGTATTTGGCGCCGTATTTGGTCTTTCTTCAATTCTAGGCCCGCAAGTCGGTGGATGGATTGTGGATGCGGCCAACTGGAGATGGGTGTTTTATATTAATATGCCCGTTGGAATTCTCGCCATTGTTCTGATCAGTATGGGTCTGCACAACAAAAAATTGGAGGGGCCTGTTAAATTTGATATCGCCGGCATGTTTACCATGATTGTCGGTGTTGTCAGCATGCTGCTTGCATTGACCTTCGGAGGCAAGGATTATCCTTGGGGCTCTTGGCAAATCCTCTCCTTGTTCGCCTTGTCTATTGTGTTTCTTGCCTGGTTTATAGTCATTGAATCCAGAACAAGCGAGCCTATTCTTCCGATGCACTTGTTCAAACACAGAACCTTCTCGGTGCTTAACGGAATTGGTTTCCTGATGTCCATTGGCATGTTCGGGGCTATTATGTTTGTTCCGCTTTTCATGCAAGGGATTATTGGAATGAGTCCTTCGCAATCAGGAACCATGATGATGCCGATGATGTTATCGCTGATGCTTATGAGTATTATTGGGGGACGGCTTGTTCGAAAAATTGGCGTGAAAACGCAAGTAGTCATCGGGATGTGTGTAATGGCAGTGGGTTTCTATTTACTCTCTACCATGTCAATTGACACCACGAAACTCGTCGCCATGAGCTTTATGGCTGTTCTTGGTTTGGGAATGGGGCTCGTCATGCCTGTTCTTACCTTGGCTTTGCAAGAGTCTTTCCCCAGGTCCCAGCTGGGTGTTGTCACTTCCTCCAGTCAGTTTTTCCGTCAAATCGGCGGTACGTTCGGAATGACGATTTTGGGAGCCGTTATGAACCATCGCTCCACCCTTTTGTTAACCGATCAATTAATTCCTACACTCGAAAAGCTGCCGCCGCAGGCTCATGACATGGTGGCACAGTTTGAACGCATGATTCAGGAATCCCCACAGGGCTTATACTCCATGTTGTTAAGTCCAGAAACATTGGAAAAGATTCCTCAAGCCATCCAGCAAATGATCGTGCCAGTTTTAAAATCAACATTGGTAACGTCTCTTCACGGTGTTTTTCAGTTTGGTTTAATTTTTGTCATATTAGGTGCAGTGTTGACCTTGTTTCTCAAGCCGATCAAGCTTTCCGGCACAAGAGATAAGAAAGCGGCTTAGACGATTCATTTGCCCATTTTTAACAGGACATGCGCCTATTGAATGGCCACTTCGTATACTAGCATCGAAGCACCAGATATAAAGCGAAATGTGAGGAGCGTCGATACTAGTGATGCCTTATCCTAATCAACCAAAACCATCTTATGTCAATTATCAAAATGGTCAACCAGAACAATATTCACCTGATGCAGTTCCAACCATGGGGTTTGGAAGACGAAGAAGAATTGAAAGTCCGAGTAGTGTAGGCGGTTTCTTCCCATTCATGACAGCGCCTAATTATAATTACTACCCGTACTATTCACCGTATTATCAACCCTACTATCCACCTTATCCGTCATATTCTCCATACCCGCCATATCCGTACCCAACCCCTTATCCATACTCTCCGTACTCTCCGTACGCCTACGCAGGGGCAGAACAATACCAGTCCGCACAACCTGTTATGGCTGATTTCGAAGATCATGAACAGGAACACGATGAGATGGTCTAGGGCATAAGAAAAGACCTCGTCCCTTTTCGCTCTGTGGAAGTTCGCAATGATGTTGAAAAGTCCGCTCACTCAATCCGAAAGGGAGTCGCCAAACGCTTCGCGCCCTACGGGTTGGGTGGCGCCTTTTTTCCCTTTCTCCTTTCCTTCTCTAAGTATCACTTCCAAGGAGACTGTGTTTCAACCCCCCGATGAGAGGGGGCAAGCGGACGAAGTCTTTTCTTGACGGGCTTGCGCGAATGGAAGGAAAGTTTAATACCTTTACCTGTAAAGCGATTAAACTTTCCAATAAAAAAAACGAACCAGACTGAAACGGTCTGGTTCGTTTTTTTATTTTTTATCCTCAAATCGACGACCAGCTGGGGAACCGGCATCACTTACGACTTTATCCCGATTGGGACGGTTGTTTGAGTTGTTCCGGCGATCTTTATTTGGTCGCTCTCCTCGGAATGGTTTGTCAGAGCGTTCCTTGCCATCTTGTCGTGGTTGCCTCTGATTTTTATCCGTTTTATCACCCGAAGACTGTTCTTTATTGGAACGATCAGGTCGTTCTTGACGTGAACGCTGGTTTTTGGTTCGTTCAAAACGAGGATTTTGTCTGCGATCATATCGGGAAGAAGACTCGGGCGTAACGTTTTCAGCCGCTTGGGCTTCTTGCAACGCAACGGCTTCTTGTTCTTCCTGTGTAAACGGATGAGTACCCAATGTTCGAACTTTTTTCAGAACAAAGTAGGCGCATCCAAAATTGCAAAATTCCTGAAGGTATTCATCTAAAGCGACAATTTTTTGTTCAAACGGTATTTTTTTATTTGTGTTCTCGTAGAAGCCACGCAGCCTTAGCTGACTGTACCCCCAATCCCCCACAATATAATCATACTTATCTAAAATATCACTATAGCGCTCTTTGAACGCTTCGGGGTTCCAGCCATTACGACCTTCATCCACAAGTTCATATACTCCAGCTTGTGTGCGAATCAAAGCAAGCTTCCTCCTTTACGAGAACAATCTGCCCCCATCTTACCACATTTTCAGGTCGTGGACATAATATTCCCACACAAACTCGTTGCGATTGACGGGCAACCTACTTGGCAGGAGGTGTATCCAATGAAAAAGCAGTGGCTTTCCCTCACAATTGCCGGATTTGCCTTACTTGCTACCGCCTGTGGAAATACGGCTGCGCCTGACAACCGTTATGGCACTACTTCTTACCAATCGGCGCCCTACACCAATTACTCCACTCAGACCAATTACATGACGGGCGGCTATTCTGGCACGCTAACGAATGGTCCTGCTCTGGGGGGCGCGCGATACAACACCCCCATCCGTGGCAATCAATACGGAACACTGGGCTCTGGGTCAGGACCTTACGGGACGATCTACAACGCAAGCGGAACGAATGCGCTCCGGGCAGGCGATCGCGCAAATTATCGAATGAATGATTCGATGTATAAAACTGGCGGTGTCACTACTGCTGGCACTACAGGGACTTCTGGTCATACGATGCCTCGCATAGGATATTCCAAACTAGATACCAACTACCAACGGACGAACAGCGATCACTTAAATAGCTATTATGTTGATCGTGATGTGCTGGCACAGGTTGTCGGTAACGTAACGGTTGGTGTCCCTGGTGTTAAGAGCTCAACCGTATTGGTAACCGATAAAGAAATCTTCGTGGGAATCAAATCGGATGGCCCAAACGCAAAAACAGCCAATCCAAAAGTTCGCACAAACGCGATGTCTGTCTCTCCCCGATGGTTCAAGGTATACGTAACCGACAATCAACAAATGATCGATGAAATGACAAGAGTCTATTCGCGTTCTTCCAACGTGAACGTAGCATCCCCTCATGAAGATCGCCAAATCGACAATTTGATCCGCAGCTTCGGAGGGTCGACGGATACCGAGCAAATGCGCGGACGAGCCAACCCGTCTGGTACCAAAACAACTGGGAAATAAAACTTTGGCAATCAAGGTAAAAGCCGGGGCGACTCTCGACTTAAAAAGAGGCAGTCCCCTATGTCTTTAAAATGACTTGGGGGACTGCCTTTTAATTCAGCTTACCGCTTGTTTGCAATGGTTTGTTTTGCGGCATCCGCTTGTTCGTGCGCATGATAGGAACTGCGCACAAGCGGTCCAGCTTCCACGTGACTGAATCCGCGTGTCATTCCTTCTTCCTTCAACTGGCGAAACTCATCTGGATGGTAGTATTTTTCTACCGCAATATGCTTCTTGGTAGGTTGAAGGTATTGTCCGATGGTCATGATGTTCACGTCTACGACGCGCAAATCATCCATGGTCTCGATAATTTCTTCAACGCTCTCACCTACACCAATCATTAGGCTCGATTTGGTCGGGATGGTCGGTTGCATTTCTTTGGCGCGTCGCAGAAGTTCTATGGTCCGGTCATACTTGGCACGGGCACGTACTCGGTCGGAAAGTCGGCGAACCGATTCAATGTTGTGATTCAGCACATCGGGCTTCGCGTCCATTACGACTCGCAAAGCGTCCCAATTACCTTGGAAATCCGGTATCAGAACCTCAATGGTGGCGAAAGGCAAGCGACTGCGAATCGCCTCAATGGTAGCGGCAAAAATCCCCGCACCTCCATCCTCCAAATCATCACGGGCAACAGATGTAACGACGACGTGCTTCAAACCCATTGTCTCCGCTGCTTCGGCTACACGCTCCGGTTCGGCAAGATCAAGCTCTGTCGGCAAGCCTGTTTTGACTGCGCAGAATCGGCAAGCCCTCGTACAGATATCTCCCAAGATCATGAAGGTGGCTGTCTTGTTTGCCCAACATTCGTGGATGTTCGGGCATCTCGCTTCTTCACATACTGTATGTAAAGTTTGTCCACGCATCGTTTGTTTGATTTCTTTAAAGTTGGTCAGCTCTTTACCAGAAACTAAATTAATTTTGAGCCACTCCGGTTTTCGTTGAATCATTATGGGGCTCACTCCTATTGTTATGATTCATTTATTATAGTGGAAAGCTTTTCGTATGGGCAATAGATCGTTATCCGGAAATGCACTTGGAAGCGGCAAAGTCAAGCGATATACTGATAGGACAGCTTCTCATCAGTTTTGGACATTTTCTCCACTATTCTAGCCATTCTACATAAGAACAATCCGGAGGTAATCTATGGAACATGTCATTGAAGTGCGAGGTCATATCATTCGCGATAATATTTTGAAGCTGATTGACGCATCTGTCGTTCAGTACAATGGTCGTTACCGCGTCCTGCAACTTGAGGTTGGCGACCACGTAGACGACGAGTCTGTGGCACGAGTCGCTTTGGATTTGCCAGAAGACAAGCTTGAACTGGTTTTAAATGAACTAACCAATCTGGGATGCATCACGCCGCATACGGAAGACAGCATCATCATCAAGCTGGCGGAAAAAGACAAAACCGTAGCAGACGATTTCTACTCGACCACCAATCACCCGACTGAGGTTTACTTGAACGGCAAATGGGTTCGCGCCAAATATCAGCGTATGGACGCATGTCTCGTGTTAAAAGGCGATGAGGTGCATTGCGTAAAATTGCGTGACATTAAAAAAGCCGACCAAGTCATCTGTGGAAGTAATGGTGTACGATTGATTCTGCCAGAAACTCAGGAGAGTGGAAGCGAGTTCTCCTTCATGTCTAACGAGGTAAGCTCTGAGCGACGTGTTGAAGTTATCGTGAAAAAGTTGGTTCAGGATATAAAAGATATCCGCAACCGCAATGGAAAAATTGTGTTCGTGGCAGGTCCTGTCGTGATTCATACCGGTGGTCAAGAAGCCTTTATGAACCTGATTCGCAAAGGCTACGTGAACGCCATTCTCTCGGGTAATGCGCTAGCTGTTCACGACATTGAGCGAGCCTTATTCGGAACGTCTCTCGGGGTAAATCTCGATACCGGCTCCGTCGTGCGTGGCGGACACAAAAACCATATGCGGGCGATTAACGCCATGAATCGTTCCGGCTCGATCGCCGAAGCTGTTGCAGACGGAACCCTGACCCATGGGATTATGTATGAATGCGTGACACACAACGTTCCTTTTGTCCTCGCCGGTTCGATCCGCGACGATGGCCCGCTTCCTGACACCATCATGGATCTGATTGAGGCTCAAGCACAGTACGCCGAACAAGTGGCGGATGCCGATATGGTGGTCATGCTCTCCACCATGCTTCACGCAATTGGTACCGGAAATATGATGCCTAGCTGGATCAAGACGGTTTGTGTCGATATTAACCCGGCTGTTGTGACCAAGCTGATGGATCGCGGTTCCGCCCAGACTGTCGGCGTTGTAACCGATGTAGGTCTGTTCTTGACGATGTTGGAGAGGGAACTATAGAAAAGACTTCGTCCCTTTACGCTCTGTGGAAGTTCGCAATGATGTTGAAAAGTCCGCTCTTTCAATCCGAAAGGGAGTCGCCAAACGCTTCGCGCCCTTCGGGTTGGGTGGCGCCTTTTTATCCCTTTCTCCTTTCCTTCGCTGAGTATCACTTCCAAGGAGACTTCAAGTGGACGAAGTCTTTTCTAGGGTGGGCTTGCGCGGATGGAAGGAATGTTTCATCACTATACCTCTGTATAGCAATTAAACATTCCGACCGATATTTTTAAAATGACAACCCACCAAGGAGACCTCTCCTTGGTGGGTTGTTTTAGCATTTTAGTATTTAAGCATCCAACACAATCACTTGATGTCGCTCATTTCCTGACACAATCGATGCAAGAAGCTGTTGTTCCCTCGATTGGCAGGAGAACAAAAATACCTGATGCTCCTCAGCAAGTTTAGCCACGTATTGGAGCGTTTCGGCAAGCCGCTCGTCATCGTAATGGATAAAATGATCATCAAGAAATATCGGCAATGGTTCCTTTTCCCTGCTGATATGACGGAGAAGAGCAAATCTCTGCGCCAGATAAAGCTGATCCTGCGTACCGGAAGAAAGCTGCTGCTGTCCTATGACTTCACGGGTGCTAGGCTCAATGACACGAATGGTGTACTTTTGAAGGGGATCGAGTCGTACATCCGTATATTTGCCATTGGTGATTTGCCCCATAATCTCGGAAGATGCCTCGTTGAGATCAGGTGACAGCTCACGGTGCCACTCTTTCCAGGCTTGATTGAGCAGATCTTGAGCCATGGTCAGGGCATCTCTTCGCTGCTGAAGCTGGTTTACTTGTTCCAGCGCCTCATCATAGATGCTTTTCGCTTTCGCCCACGATACCTGATCACGCTGACCGATCTCTCCGGTAGCATGCGCAATGTCTTCTCGTCGTTTGGCAATTAGCGCTTCAGATTGATCCAGTTTGCTTGCGATCTCATTGAATTCTTGCTCCAGCTGTTTCTGTTCTTTTTGCAGCTTCTCTCTCACTTGTTCTTCCCAACGTGTCAAAATGGCTTTGCGTTGTTTGGTCGCCTGCTCGTATTCTTCCGTTACCTTAAGACGCAATCGTTCATCAGCCAGCTCACTCTCCAGCTTGTCTTGCTCGTCTTTTAACCGCCGTTCCCATTCCCCACGTTCCTGCAGTACGAGCTTAGCGGCTTCCTCAAACGAAAGGTGATGCGGCACTCCCCACTGAAGCATCGTCTGCTCCATCTTGAGTTTTAAACGGGCCTGCTCTTTCTCAGCTTGCTTGCCTACTTGCATCTGATGAATCAGCATCAAATGCTCCTCTCGAAAAGCCAAGAATTCTTCCCAAGAGGGTGTTCCCCAGCCTTTGGCAATCGCGATCAATTTGCTTTCCAACGCCTGAATTTGCTGTTCAACTGCTTCCAGCTGCGAGCGAATGGCAGAATCAGCCGCTCCATCACTCGAAGTTTCGAGAGGTATTGGCTGATTCGGTTGAGCATGTTGAGATTGCTGACGCCCAAGGAGAACCGCTTTGGTAGACAGGCCCAACACGATGAAAACAAGTATGCCAGCCAGTACGTGAAGGGGCAGCGTAAAGCCAGCGAACCACTGGCTATTCCAATTCACTATTTCCAACCCGAGTGCCATTACCATCAAAACAGCATTAAATGCCCATAATCTGCCCTGATTCCTGCGCTGCTTCACCCCTCGTCCCTGCGCTCTCGCGGTTCTGCCTGGGCTTGGCTCAGCTTTTGTAGCCACCATCACCAGCTTGGAGTGGACTTTTCTTTGCTCTTCAATTTGGCGGCGAAGGTCCAGTCCCTGACGATAGTCCGCTTGAAGTTTGTCCAAATCTATTGATGAAGGAACAGATACCCGCTTGTTGCCGTTCTCTTCCCCATGTTTGCCTTCATAGGTCTGGTAGGCATACCAACTCTTTTGCCACGACTGCCATTCTTCTTCCTCCATCTCGGCAAATCGCAGGAAAAACGACGGGTTCTCTTGTGTAGTTTGTTTTTCCTTCGTCTCGTGGTTACTTTTGACTGCCAGATACCTTTGGGCTATCTCGTCCATTTCGTGAAGCTGCTCCCAGACCCGTTGATGAAACGATCGCTCAACCTCCGTTTGGGCTTGGTTAATCCATTGGAGCATGTCATTCGTTTCTTTGGTCTTGTAACTGAACTGCCACCATTCTTGCAAATGTTGTCTATGTAGTTCCAACTGCTCCCGCTTGGCTTGCCATTGTCTTTTTTGAAGGAGAGCCGACTCGATCTGGGATTGCCACTGAGCTACCTCCAGCGTCAGATGCTGTACGGATTGCCACGCCTGCTCGGCATCCGCGAGTGATTGTTTGGCGACTGCCAGTTGTTTATTGGCTTTGCCGAATAAAGTATTTTCCGCGTTTTCCTTTTTTCCAATCAAGGTAAGCTCTGTGTCCAGCCCGCCTGTCAGCTTCCGCATGATCGGGTCTTGCTTATGATCCACAGATAGCGTAGATACAAGACGATCAGAGGCTGCCAACGGTTGCGAGCGTACCCATGTCACATCAGTGAAAATCGTTCGGGTCATCCCCAGATGCTTCTCGACAAAATTAAACTCCTTGCGTCTATCCTCTTGGTATAAAGTGTTCAGTTCCACTAAATCTGGTTCTTGATAAAGCTTGGCAAATTCCTTATCCTTGGCAAAATTACGATGCAGCCGAAAGTTCTGATTCTGCAAGGTATAGCGTACGATGGTTTCGTAGCTGCCGTGATCCCATGGAAGGTACTGTTCGTATTCGTCTAGATAGCGAGTCACTCTGACGTAATCCCGCTTCATCCCGTATAAAGAAGCGATAATCGCTTGAAGCAACGTGGTCTTGCCTGATTCGTTGGGCGCTGCGCACACGTTTAAACCAGGGGTAAAAGTAAACGTCCGGTTTCGCCATTTGCCAAAGCCCGTCACGTGAAGGTCGTGGAGGTTCATTGCAAGCTCCCCCCTATACGCTTGATCGCTTCTTGCAAGGCAAGCTGTGCAACATCCTGCTCCTCTGGTGTAGCGGCCTGATCTCGCGCCTCCCGAAGTTTGACTAGCCACTTCCCGATTAAACCGTTATCCTGAATGAGGCGCTCCACATCTATATCGGGATAGGTCTGATCTTGAAACTGAAGATAATAATAATCGCGAAACTGGGTCTGCAACAGCTCCAAAGATGGAGTCAGATGGCTCGCTCGTTGCCCTTCCAAGGTAACATACAACAGATGGTTCTTATTGTAATGGGCTAACGCGAGATGAATCACGCTGATTAAGCCTTCCATTGTTTCTACGCCATCAAGCGTGACTGTGACTCGCTGAATTTGTCTGGTGGAGACTGGAATGGTGGATAACTGCAGTCCCTTCTGTGGTTCAATTTGTCCGTAAATCACATGACGTTCGCCAGTCTCCTTTGAGGTTAACCCCTCTGGAGATCCAGGGTAAGCAGCAATCGGAACCGAGCGAGACGAGTGAATGAATTGATGAGCTTTATGAATATGACCAAGCGCAATGTAATCCATCCCCACCTCCTCCAGTCTGGATAAGGGAAGAGGCGCATACGGTTGATGACCCCAATCCTCCTGCGTGAGCACTGTGCCGTGAAGGACCATTAAGTGGTGATGGTACCCTTCCAGCTTCCCGGGAAATGACTCCAATGGCGAATCCGCCACATGGGCGTGTGGAAATCCCCACCCGTAAATGACCGTTTGTTTATCGGGAAATTCATAGGCTCCCCATTCGTTTGTGAAAAAAAATACATTTGGCGGCCAATCCAGTGTCTGATAGAATGACCCTTCCATCCACGGATCGTGATTTCCCGGAGCGATGAGAACCGGAATCGGATCAACACTGGTAAACAGCTCATTTAAAAATAATGCGGTAGCTCTCGTGCCCCCGTGATACTCAATCAGGTCTCCAGCAATTAGCCAAAAATCCACCTGCTTGTCCTTCACCACATCACGAATGGTTTGCATCGTTAGGCGAAAATCATGCTGTCTTACTTCATATAAATCCCCTAAGGAAGCTAATGGCGCATCCAGGTGAACATCTGCTGTATGGATAAAAGATAACATCGTGATTACACTCCTCATGCTGACGCTGACAGGAAGCCGATCCGATGATAAACTCATAGAAGGAATCTTTTTGTCAGGCGAACATACTTTCTCTTTTTATCATACTAAAAATAAGTGGATTGTTCCAGAAAAGAAAAGACTTCGTCCCTCTATGCTCTGTTTAAGCTTGCGTGTAGCACCTACTGTCCGCTCTGTTCACTACGGAAGGGAGTCGACAAGAAAATCACTTCGTTTCTCAGTCTGGTGTAAAGAATGCCGACTCTGATCCTTCCTTCGTTCTCTATGCTTGGTTGCGCTTAAAATGAGCTTCGAGCGGACGAAATCTTTTCTTGATGGGCTTGCGCGGATGGAAGGAATATTTCATCACTTTATCTTCGTAAAGCAATTAAACATTCCAATACTTTAAAAAAGGACGTGAACAAATGAGAATTGCATACATAGATTGTTTCTCAGGAATTAGCGGCGATATGATGTTTGCAGCCCTTGTGGATGCGGGAGCCGATCTTAGCTGGATTGAACAAGAACTTTACAAATTGCCCGTTTCTTTTGAGTTGGAATGGAACACAACCGTGAAAAAAGGGGTTAGTGCTTTAAAACTGGATGTGCACGATCTGGAACGCGATCATGCTAAACTATCCCAAACCCACAATCACCAGCATGCGCATATGGAAGAGCCTGACCATGACCAGATTCCGGAGCTTGACGACAATTTGAGTGAGCAACTGCCAGAGCATCACGATGAATCCAAGCATGATCATGATCACCATCAGCATCACGAACATCATCATCACGATCATCATCACGAACATGATCATAAACATCACCATGATCACCACCATCACCATCGGGGTTATCACGACATTGTCGAGATGATTAAACAAACCGATTTATCGGAGCAAGTGAAAAAACATGCGCTCGCTATCTTTTACGAAATCGGAAAAGCCGAATCAAAAATCCATAATATCCCGATTGAAGTTGTTCACTTTCATGAGGTGGGAGCTGTGGATTCTATTGTGGATATCGTGGGGGTATCCCTGGCCTTGGAGAATTTGGGCATCGAAGCACTGTACTGTGGCCCTGTACCAACGGGCAACGGCTTTGTTCGCTGCGATCACGGGTTGTATCCTGTGCCGGCTCCAGCAACCCTGGAGATCCTCAAGGATATTCCTCTTCGAACAACTACGATTCAGCATGAACTTACCACTCCGACAGGAGCAGGGGTCGCCAAAGCATTGGTCAGTCAGTTTGGCCCACTCCCGGCGATGACCGTCGAGCGAATCGGTTACGGCGCAGGTACACGAGACCTAGAAGATCAACCGAATGTACTGCGTATTTTGATTGGCTCGATATAATCAAAAAACCACTTTCCGTCAAATTGTACTGATGTGACGGAAAGTGGTTTTTTAATTTCGGAAAGTTCAATTGCTTTACAAAAGTAAAGCAATTGAACTTTCCTTCCATTTGCGAAAGCCCGCTGAAGAAAAGACTTCGTCACTCCAGCTCATTTTAAGCGAAACAAAGCGTAGAGAACGTAGGAAGGAAAAGAGTCGGCATTCTTTACTCCAGTGAGAAACGTAGTGATTTTCTTGTCGACTCCCTTCCGAAGTGAACAGAGCGGACAGCAGACGCTACATGTGAGCTTAAACAGAGCGTAAAGTGACGAAGTCTTTTCTACAACCTCTCTGGCGTCTCCTCGCTAGCCACTTGAATCGCCGCCTGGTACACCTTTTTCAGCGGAACTCCTTCTCTTGCGGCAATCTGGGCACATTCGTCATACTCGGGTGCGACCTGTACGCGCTCGCCCGACAGATAACCTAACTTGACGGAGACCTCCCCCCAAGGGGTTGCGGCCGTATGAAAACGTCTGGCCAATCGATGACAGGTCACGGGAAAATAACGAAGACCGAATGTGGTCGTCTCCGTAAACAACGTATGCTTGACCATGTCCAACAAGCTTTGGTAACAAAGGACTTGCAGCATATTGGCTTGTCTGCCCTTTTTCATCGTCACAGGAAGGAGGTTTACGTCATTAGCACCGATCCTGAAGAGCTTCTCCATGACATATCCTAGCCATTCAGGCGTTGAGTCGTCGATATTCGCTTGAACCAGCACCATGGACTCATCAAGATGCTCGTTTTGATGCTGATGTTGTTCTTTTGTCAGTGTTTGTGGTTTTTCTTCTGCCGTCAACCGCATCAAGGCCATCCCTTTATCCACGACGACCATTTCAACCGTTGCCGGAAACGGATTCAAACTGCTGGCATTCACCTTTTTCAGCCAGATAAGGGCTAAAGGCGACAAGACGAACGACTCCGCGGAAGGCTCGATCGTCAACCCCTGCAGAAGATGCAACCATTCTACCGGAAACTGCCCAGGAACCTTAAGTGGAGCCAAATAGATTTTATCCGATCCGCCAATCATCCGCGAAAGCTCAACGAAAGCTTGCCTCTCTTCCTCCCACCAATCCTCATTCATCCAATGATCAAGCATTTTCGATTTGGATAGGTCTTCCCAAGAGAAATCTTCATCCTGAAACGGATTCTCCCAAACTGTTGGCATATCCACGTCTGTTAATTGCCGAAAAAGAGATCGTATATCTCTTAACGAGAACGATTGATTGGCTTGTATGTAATAAATCAATTTTTTCCCTCCCTTAATCTCTTCACTTTTGTACTGACAATATCTTTCCAGTGTAAAACTCAATCTCTACGGCAAAAATACGAAAAGTTGACCTGTATTTGGAGGAGATGCTTTTTGCGACGAATAGCGTTGCTGGCCAGTGTCATACTCCCGTTATTTTGGAGTGGGACGATCATAGAAGCCGCCAAAACCCCATACCAACAACTGATCTCATATTCTGTGTCTAAGACAGTGAAACCAGCTAAAAAAGCCAATCCTACATTAACAGCTCGCATTCAATTGTTTCAGCAAATGGAGGCCTTGTACGGCATTCCATGGACTTATCTTGCCGCTATTGATCAATACGAGCGAACAATAAAAAAGCGCGGAAGCAAAACATCAAAAGCAAAGAGTGATCGACTCACCGCAATCTCTATCCCGCCTGCTATGTGGTCAGGTTCTCTCAATCCGGAAGAGGATGATCAGGACGAGTCGTCCATCTTTTTCTTTGGAGGAATGGGTAAAGACGGTACTGGAGATGGCAAAGCAGATCCATCGAATGATCTTGATGCCTTGCACAGTATCATTCATTACCTGACAGACTATGGATTTTCCACTGAAGATTTCTCGATTGCGCTTTGGAATTATTATAAACGAGATCGAGCCGTTCAAACGATCAAACAGTTCGCTAAAATATATGACAAGTATCAGGAGCTTGACCTTGTAAAGCACAGCTTTCCTATCCCTAAAAGATACGACTATAGCTACAATAATACTTGGGGAGAAGCACGGGGTTGGGGTGGAATACGAATTCATGAGGGAACAGACATTTTTGCTGATTACGGCACCCCTGTGTTAAGTACCAGTTACGGAATCGTTGAGATCATCGGCTGGAACCGCTTTGGAGGATGGCGGGTTGGCATTCGCGACCTGGATAATATCTATCATTATTTTGCCCACCTGTCTTCTTTTAAAAAAGGACTGAAGTCGGGCGATATCGTTGAACCCGGGCAAGTGATTGGCTATGTAGGCAGCTCAGGCTATGGAAGACCAGGCACTTCAGGCAAATTCCCCCCACATCTGCATTATGGTATGTATCGGGACACTGGTTCTGACGAATGGTCCTTCAATCCCTACAGTTATCTGATTCAGTGGGAGCGTCAAAGTTCCGGCAAATAAGGTTAGAAAAGACTTCGTCCCTTTTCGCTCTGTGGAAGTTCGCAATGATGTTGAAAAGTCCGCTCTCTCAATCCGAAAGGAAGTCGCCAAACGCTTCGCGCCCTTCGGGTTGAATGACGACTTTTTTCCCTTTCTCCTTTCCTTCGCTAAGTTTCACTTCCAAGGAGACTGCAAGTGGACGAAATCTTTTCTTAAGCGGGCTTACGCGAAAGGAAGGAATGTTTAATTACTGTACCTCTGTAAAGCAATTAAACATTCCGATATTATGACAAAGAGCCGCACTCGATTAGTAACGGCTCTTTTCTAATTTTACAGTGTTGCTTTTCCAATCCTTACCCTATTTCTTCCCTCGTTCTTGGCCTGATAGAGCGCGTTGTCCGCCCAACGAATGAGTTCACTTAATTCGGATTCTTTGGATGGGACGATACTTGCCACACCCAAACTCACGGTTACATGATCAGCGACGCTTGAGCCTTCATGCGGAATCATCAAGGAATCAATCGATTGCCTGATTAGCTCGGCAACCATCTCTCCACCCTCTTCGTTCGTGTCAGGAAGAATGACCACAAACTCCTCTCCTCCATATCGGCAAACCACATCGGAAGAGCGCCGTAGCGTATTTTTAATCGTTTGTGCTACATGTTTTAAACAATCATCTCCGTTTTGGTGTCCGTACGTATCGTTGTACGCCTTGAAGTGATCAATATCGACCATGACGACGGATAACGAGGAGGCGTTCCGGTAGGCTCTCTGCCATTCTTGACTGACCGTATGATCAAAATAGCGACGATTGGCCACCTGTGTAAGCCCATCAATCGTGGACAGCTTCTTCAACAGCTCATTCGCTTCTTTCAATTTTTGTTCGGCCTCTTTACGCTCAGTTATATTCCTGGACACAGCGATGATTTTAGTGGCCTTATCATTCACATGTTGGAGTAATCGAATCGAGGATTCAAACCAGATATATTCCCCATTTCGTTGACGGGCACGATACGTTGTGACGCTGTGACCTTGTTTAAAAAGCTCCGTTTGGTGAGTCATGACAGAGTCCACGTCGTCAGCATGAATAAAATCGTAGACGGTGTGTTTCAGTAGTTCTTCCGGCTCATACTGCAGAATCTCACGACAAACTGGGGAAACATACAGATAAGAACCGCGCTCGTCATGCATACTGATCAAATCGGATGAGTTTTCCGCAATCAGGCGAAATCTTTCTTCACTTTCAATCAGCGCGCTCTCCATTTCTTTTCGAAGGGAAATGTCCCGAAAAATCACCATCGCGGAAGGATTCCCATCATAAAGCACATAAGAGACAGAAGCTTCGACATGAATGACTTTCCCATCTCTTCGACGATATTTCCTCTCCACTAAATGAATCGATTCCTTCTGTTCGTAAATTCTATGGCTCTGTTCAAGAACAATCGGCATGGATTCCTGCACGACAAGTTCCTCAATGGGTAGGCCAATGAACTCCTCACGACGAGTCCCCCCAAATAATTTCACACCAAACTCATTGATGAAGATGATCTTCCCCTCGGAGTGAACCAGAATACCATCGGGTGACAGAGTCGCAAGCGTCTTATATTTCTGTTTGCTTTCGAACATCTCCTCCTCCGCAATCTTCCGAGCATTGATATCCATCAATGTTCCAGATACCCCAGTTATTTGACCGTCGTGATCAGTCGTTAGCTGTGCGTAAATTTCCACCCATTTATAGCTTCCGTCCTTATGTAACAATCTGATTTCATGGCGGCAATACTCAATTTCCCGTTTAATTAATGCCGAACATTTTTGCTGATTGAGTGCCAATTCATCGGGATGAATCTGAGACATCCAACTTTTCCCGATGCTTTCTTGAATAGAAAACCCCGTAATTTCTTCCCATGCCGGGTTGAGAAATGTCCATCTGCCCTCAATATCCATTTGAAAAATTACTTCTTTTACATGATGCACAACGGTTTGATATTTTTCTGTAACATGCTTCAGTTCATTCACGGACTCATTGGAGCGGAGCACATATCGCGCGACGTGATAAGCGATGGCGCAGCCAATCAAGGAGAAGGTGTAGTGGTATTTCAATATGCCGACAAAAAGATCCCAATTATGTAGATTGATAGCAAAAGCGATCGAGATACATCCCAGGCTGACGATGTTCATCCAGAACGCTTTTTGATGGTCTGCAAGGCGAAACGTGGACAGCCAGCCGCAAAAAATCCCGGCTAGGAGCATATTAATTGCAGCCACTACAGCTTGTTGGCTCCATCCAAAAAAGACGACTCTCCCCAGCGCAATGATCAAAGCAGAGATTAACGCTGCTTCCATCCCTCCAAAAACGGCGGCAATCACCGTCGCAATATGTCTTAGGTCCGCAATCGTGGAGTTCGTAATATGAATGGAAAATGTCATTAAGATTAAGCCTAGTATTCCAAGCGATACTCCCCATAAGCTTCTTACCTTGACTGGAGAATCGGCACGCACAAGGTGTCTTTTAAAAAGTTGACCCAATATCGTAAACATCGAAATCAATATCGTAGCATTAAATAAAAAGTCTTTAATCATAATGTGTTGCCTCCACTTCATTCGAAACCAGGAGACTGCCAAGCCTTTTTGTGACAGAAGATCCATAGTTTTGATACGCAGGACTATTATACTATTTTTCAAAATAAAAAATAGTCAATTTGTAGTGTTTTTTCACAAAACCGTAATACTTTTCAAATTTCACTTCATTATAATTTGGATCGCTGGGGAGAAGGAGTGTCTAAACTAACAATTCCGTTTACTCATATAGCCTCAATTGTAATAGGATCTTCCACAGAATTGACGCATGAACAATAGGTGGTATGATAATTGTTAGAAAATTCTACCTGTTAATAACAGATTCGGAGGGTTCATGCGATGGGGAATGTCTACTTTTTCACTGGATTTCCTGGATTTATAGCAAACGCCTTAATTCGGCAGTTTATTCGGAGCGGCTACCCAATGGAGCATTGCTATTTGCTTGTCCTTCCATCCATGCGATCCAAGGCACAGCAGGAAGTCGCCAGCATATGCTCAAATGAGGCGATTACGCAAGATCGATTCACCATTCTTACAGGAGATATTACGAAGCCCAATCTAGGTCTAGGTGACGAAATCCGATCAAACCTAGCCCCTTCCATCACACATGTCTTTCATCTCGCCGCAATTTACGATTTGGCTGTCCCAAAGGATATTGCCTATGCGGTTAATGTTAAGGGAACGAGGCATGTGAATCAATGGATCGGTACACTTACACAGTTGAAGCGCTATGTTTACTTCAGTACAGCCTATGTCTCGGGTACTCGCGAAGGTCGCATCTATGAGACTGAGCTTGTGATGAATCAATCCTTTAAGAACCATTATGAACAGACCAAATATGAAGCCGAGCTCCTCGTGCAAGAGATCATGCCGCAAATTCCCACAACAATCATCCGCCCCGGAATTGTCAAAGGCTATTCCCAGACAGGCGAGACGATAAAATTTGACGGACCTTATTTTATTCTGAACTTTTTTGATCGGCTTCAATTTCTCCCGTTGATTCCCTATCTCGGCAGTGGATCTGCCCAAGGAAACTTTGTCCCCGTGGATTATATTATTGAGGCTACCGCCTACCTTGGTCATGCGGAAATCGGTATCGGGAAAACGTACCATTTGACCGACCCCGCTCCCTATCAGATTCATGAGCTGTATGCTATGCTATGTGAAGCGTTAACCGGACGCAGACCTCGTGGGAGAGTCCCTTTGTCTTGGGCAAAGGCGGCCCTTTCCATACCGCAAGTACGTAAATGGCTTCGGGTAGAAAAGGAAGCAATGGATTACTTCACCTGCCAGTCTATCTACGATAATTCGCAAACCGTTCAGGATTTACGAGACTCTGGCATTCGTTGTCCAGATTTTGCGGTTGGAATTCCCTCGATGGTTGCCTATTTTCATGCGCACAAACACGATACAAGCAAACAATTACACATCCGATAATAGCGAGGTGTTCGTATGCAACAGCCGACTGTTAACCATAAATGGCAAGTGACATGTCCTGCCACCCTGCAAGTCATCGCGGAAATAGAGGAAACGCCTATTGAAGCGGTACCGGAGATGTTCGCTCAAGCACGTGAAGCGTTTGGAAGCTGGTCAGCTCTTTCCTTGCGCGAGCGCATCCACTATCTTCGCCGACTCCGATTATACATGGCGGATCATATGGAAGAGATTGTTCAAACCATCTCCAATGACACAGGCAAAGTAAAAGTTGACGCTTTGGTAGCCGACATCCTGCCCATTCTTGACGCTCTTGAACATATAGAAAAGCATGCGCCACGAATCCTGATGAAGCAGAAACAATCGACGCCGATCCTGCTCATCGGAAAAAGCTCCTACATTGAATACATGCCAAGAGGCGTCGTCCTGGTCATCTCTCCGTGGAACTATCCCCTGCACTTGGCGATGATGCCGATCATCAGTGCTTTGGTGAGCGGTAACACGGTGATTTTGAAGCCTTCCGAAATCACTCCGCTGGTAGGCCTACTTGTACAGCAATTGTTTGAGCGGGTCGGTTTCCCCAATGGCGTCGTGCAAGTGGCTCACGGCGGCAAAGAGCTAGGCGCAGCTCTTACTCAAGGCAAGCCCGATTATATCTTCTTTACCGGCTCTGTGCGCACCGGACAAATCATTCAAGCGCAAGCGGCCAAAGACTTGATTCCGACTACCCTGGAGCTTGGCGGCAAAGACCCGATGATTGTGTTCGCCGACGCCAATTTGAAACGCGCGGTGAAAGGAGCTTTGTGGGGAGCTTTTACGAATAGCGGTCAAGTCTGTATGTCAACGGAGCGTCTGTATGTGGAGCGGTCGATCTATGACCGTTTTGTCAGCAGGCTGATAGATGAAGTCAATCAGTTGAACCAGGGTTTTGGCCCAGATGATGATGTAGGATCGATGACCTCCCCCGCTCAACTGCTGATCATTAAAGAACAGCTGGAAGAAGCTTTAGCGCTTGGGGCCGAGCTTCGGACGGGTAGTGCACCAGCCGAATGGAAGACGGATCAAGGATTGTTCCTGCCTCCTACGGTTTTAACCAATGTGAAACAATCGATGAAGGTAGTACAGGAAGAGTCATTTGGACCGCTTCTCCCTGTCATCCCATTCGATACGGAAGAGGAGGCCATTGCGCTGGCCAATGATTCTGTTTACGGGTTGAACGCAAGCGTCTGGAGTGGTGACTTAACCAAAGCCAAACGAGTTTCCTCCCGCTTGGTTAGTGGCGCCGTCGCCATTAATGATGTACTCGTCACGGTTGCCAACCACAATCTTCCGTTTGGCGGCGCGAAGCAAAGCGGTATTGGGCGATATCACGGGGAGGGTGGATTGCGAATCTTTTGCCATGAAAAAGCGGTCGTTATTGACCCGGGAACCAAACGCTCGGAAGTTCACTGGTACCCATACAAAGGAAAATACCATCTACTGTACAACCTGATCTATAGCTATTACGGAAAAACCAGAAACTGGTTCACTTTTGCCAAAACGTATCTCAAGCTTCTGCGGAAGTCATAATTGATTGCCCCCCTGTTCTGTTGTTTCGTGAGGCCAAGATCCGAGGAGTGTGGATATGCTCGAAATTACACCCAACATTACAGATAATCAGACCATTCCCTTCTATCAGCAGCTTTATCAATATATACGGGATGAAATCCATTCAGGCCGATTCAGTCCCGGCACTCGTATGCCCTCGGTTCGCGACTGCGCCAAAAACCTTCACCTCAGCCGCAATACGATTGAATCCGCCTACCAACAGCTACTGGCCGAGGGGTATCTTGTCAGCCGCCCCCGGCAAGGACTTTTTGTCTCCATGCTCGATCAGGAATTTGTAAGCATGCCTGTAAAGAATTCCAGCGGTTCATGCTCTACTTCTCCTATCCGCTCTTCTGCCCCGATTTCGGGGGAACCGTCTTCTGAGATGATCCATTACGATTTTCGCAACGGCGACGTAGATTTCAACCATTTCCCACTCGAGATTTGGCGCAGACTTTCGAATCAAAGCTTAGCGGAGGAATCAAGCGAGCTTTTTCACTATGGAGATTTCCAAGGAGATTGGGAATTGCGTCAGGAGATCGCAAAGTACTTGCATCAATCCAGAGGTGTGAACTGTTCCCCCGAGCAAATCGTTCTTGGCGCCGGGATACAATATCTGTTGGGCATTCTCTGTCTGCTGGTCGGGCCAGAGTTTCGCGATATTGCCGTGGAAGATCCAGGTTATTTGGGTGCAAAGACCATTTTTCGCAACCATGGATGTGATCTTCATCCCGTGTCGCTGCAAGAAGACGGGTTAGACCTGGAGCAGTTGTCCGCAAGCGCGGCACGGCTTGTCTACATAACCCCCTCCCATCAGTTCCCATGCGGCATGGTGTTGCCCATCGTCAAACGGCTAAAACTCCTGCAGTGGGCACAAGCAAACAACGGATTCATCATAGAAGATGACTACGACGGCGAGTTCCGTTACTACCAAAAGCCAATTCCCTCCTTACAAGGGCTGGATCGCTCAGATCGGGTGATCTATTTGGGGACGTTCTCCAAATCTCTTCTTCCCTCTATCCGCATGGGGTACATGATTCTGCCCCATCAACTGTTGGAACCGTTTTGCACGCGTTTTGCAGGGTATGAACAGAGTGTATCTCGCCTCCATCAACGTACCTTGCAGCTTTTTATGCAAAAAGGCTATTGGGCCCGTCACATACGAAAAATGCGGGTCATCTATCAAAAAAAGCAATCCGCCCTCGTCAACGCCATCCGCGAGTATTTGGATGAGCGCGTCCAACTTGTTGGCAGCGAGGCCGGACTTCATATTCTCCTGCAGGTGCGAAATGGCATGTCCGAAGCGAAGTTAATTGCCAAAGCAGCAAACCAACAGGTCAGAGTTTATCCGACATCTCACCTCTGGCTGCGGGATTCGCCTGAAGCAACCGCGTCTGGCCCCATCTCTGCCACGATATTGCTTGGCTATGGAGGAATGTCTGAGACCCAAATAAGAGAAGGCATACTTCGGTTGGCAAAGGCCTGGTTTGAATGAGAAAAGACTTCGTCCCTTTTCGCTCTGTGGAAGCTCGCAAGGATGCTAAAAGTCCGCTCTTTCAATCCGAAAGGAAGTCGCCAAACGCTTCGCGCCCTTCGGGTTGAGTGGCGCCTTTTATCCCTTTCTCCTTTCCTTCGCTAGGTGTCACTTCCAAGGAGACTGCAAGCGGACGAAGTCTTTTCTTTAGCGGGCTTACGCGTATGGTATGAAAGTCGAATCACTTTACCATTGTAAAGCGATCCGATTTTCCATTTTTGAATGAAAAAGAGGAGAACCATATCGGTCTCCTCTTGCTCTTGCCCAGCGATTAGTTAATACCAGCTCCGACGATAACCAACAAAATGAAAAGGACAAGAATCAACACAAATTCGTCTTCAAAACATCCGCTGAAAAAAGAACTCATAGGATACCCCTCCTTTATTAGGATTTACTGTATCTTATGCATTTTCTAATCAACCGGCTCTGGTCGTTTGTCCTTACTAGTTAAATAAGTCGTTTTTCCGTAAAACCTCATCGTTTATTTCGCCCCCGTATCGCCATTCGGTGCCGCGTCCTGCATTTTCGGTACCTCTGGCTTTCCGGCAGGATTGTTGTACAGATACTGAGGAACTTCGCCGACTATGAGCGAATGGGTGATCGGGATCTGGGTAACAACGGTTTTTTGGTCGGTATTAAACGGAATCACGATCCGCAAATCCACTTCAACGTATATGTAAACGGTCGCCAAAACCATGTTGATGCCCGCTTCCTTGAGATCTGTCTCCAGTCTTGTCTTGACCGACCCGATCGGCATGAAGGTGACCGGCAAATCAGGTCCCATCTGCGCCAGGAAGCTGTTCCCCGTCGCCAGACCTAAGGGAATGGTGCGCTCCACTTTTTCTTCCTCGAACTCTTTTAGTCGGTTTTGGATACGGGAGGTGGTTTCCCCCACAATCCGTGAATACTCCTTGAAATTGAAGTCCACCGCCTGAATCTTCCCGTTCTGATCCTTCTCCATGTGGACAATCTCGTTAAAGTCGACCCCTTGCTGGGCAATCCGCTTGGTGACAGCGTCGCTGATCGCTTGCTTGGCAAGCTGCTCAGCTTTTTGCGAGGCCAGGATCATCAAGGTTGGCTGCAACCGTTGCTCCAGCCAGAACAAGGATTGAAACGATAAAACAATCGTAATGACAAATGCGATCAAAAATGCCTTTGTCCGAGTCATCGGATTGCGAACTCGTCTGCGTGGGCGAAAGAAATGATTCGAATGTCGAACTCGTCTGCCAAAATGCAAGTTCATCGGAAAGCGAAATCGCCTTCGTGCGCGAAACACTGCCACCCGTCGCCACCTCCTGCCATAGTATAATCTTATGCGGGAGGCTGGGGAAATACGTGCAAAAGAAAAGCTCGCTTCTGATTTAAGTACAACGATTAAAACAAAAAACGAACCTCAAATTTTAGCGAGGCTCGTTTTTTTGTTTTATTGATAATCTGCGTTACAGTTAACCGTATCATCCGAACTTTTTAGTAATAAACGGTATTGCCAATGCCGCCGGTTACCGAAATGACATCGCCGTTAATTGATGCCGACAAAGGTGAAGCCAGGAAGGTAACGACATTAGCAATTTCCTCCGCTGTAATCAAGCGACCGAGCGAATTCATTGCCGCTAACTGGCGTAAAGCATCCTCATCAGTTACCCGTTCTCTAAATGCTTCCGTACTTACAATCCCTGGATAAACCGCATTGACGGTAATTCCGTGCTTCCCTAATTCCATTGATGCGGATTTTGTTAAATGGACGACAGATGCATTACGCGGACCGGAACTAAAATAATTACCGCCTATTCTGGCTGCCAGGCCGCTTATATTAATGATACGTCCCCAATTATTTTTTATCATATAAGGTGCTACAGCACGGATACTGCGAAAATAGCCCAAATACTTTTCTTCAAAATCTTTCAGAATTAGTTCCTCTTTAATGCTGTTAAAATCCTCTGGCACTTGACCGCCAACACGGGCCCCGCTGTTGATTAGAATATCAATACTCCCCATCGCCCTAGCTGAATTTTCGACTAAATTTAGGATAGAATCAGGATTCGTGGTATCTGCCACAATTGGATAGATATTTCTTTTTGTTTCCTGAGCCAATTCCTCTGCAGCGATTTTTAGCGAGGATTCGTTTCTTGAACAAATCGTACAGTCTACACCTTCCAAAGCCATTTGGCGGGCAATCGCTTTACCAATGCCACGGCTTCCTCCTACAATAAGTGCTTTTTTTCTAGATAACTTTAAGTCCATAGCTGCAACCTCCTGGTTTAAATGAACATGATATGCGAAAAAGTCGATAGTAAATTTGGTTATTTATATACAATACTTAAATTGCTAACGGCGCACAACATGGCGTTACATGCTTATCGAAACTAGATAACTGCTGATCGAGTAAGTTTAATATAATTACCTCCTGCCCTACTACAATCTTATGCGGGTACTCGACTTCACTAGATAAGTATTTTTATACGCAAAAAAACCGATCATCCCTAAGGCTGATCGGCCTCTTAATTACTTATTGCTTATTTTTTGCTGCTTTTCAATTCGTAAGGCACATCTTTTGGCGCTCCTCCATTTGGCCAGTCATCTGCCTTCTTGGCAAAGTCTGGACGCTTTTGAGAAAGGATATACGCTGCCAAATCCGCAGCCTGTTGGTCGGTTAACGTACCTTGCTTGATTCCACCCATTTCACCAAGTGGCATATTCCGTTGGATATACCCTGCAGCGGTAGAGATTCTGCCCATTCCGGCACCAATATTAAAGGAATTGTCTCCCCATAGTGCTGGTCCGGTGGTAGGGCCTGTACCGGATCCATCCGTACCATGGCAGGCTATGCAGGATTGTTGGTACATCTTCTCGCCATTCGCAACATTAGGCGTAGGAACGTCTTTCATCGAATTCTTCTTGACCCATGGTCTTTCTTTAATGCCAACTGGCACGTCTTTCGAGATATAACTTAAATAAGCGACCATTGCGCGCATTTCATCACTGTTATAAGGAAGTGGTTTTCCGTTCATACTTCTTGAGAAACAGCCGTTAATTCGATCCTCAATTGTCATTACTTTTCCAGCTCTTGGATTATACTGTGGATACACTGCTGTTACGCCAGTCAATGGGGAAGTAGTATCTACACCGGCACTTCCATGACAGCTTGAGCAAGACAATTTGTTGCCTACATTTTGCGGCAGCATGACACTTGTCTCATTCATAATCTTATGGCCTTTTTTAATGGATTCGCCCAAAGGCCCTTCTGGAACAGCATCCATGCTTGGCGGCTTATAATCTGTAAGTGCTTGTGCTTTCGAATCTGCCGCAGTTGCTTCAGTCTTTGCTGCGTCTTTGGAAACCGGAGTTGTCGCCGCCTTGTCGGAAGCACACCCGCCAACAAACAGAGCGGTCGCAACTAAGCAAATCAAGACATGGCTTTTGCTAAGTTTTCTCAGTCTCATTTTCCTCTCTCCTTCTTCAACCTTCTTTCCTCACACTTTTAGTAATTTGCAATTATGATGCCAACTATTTTTCTTGGGATAATTCCCTTTGAATTCTCCACTCTGTAAGTAGAAGCCAACAAATAGGGTCAGAAAAAACCATGACAAAATGTCATGATCAGACATTTTGTCATGGTTTAATCGCATACTCCTCAATTTTTCGATAAAGGTTTCGCACACTAATCCCTAGCTTTTCAGCCGCTTTTGTTTTATTCCAATCCGTGATTTGCAATGCGCGAGTAATGTGGAGCTTTTCCAGATCTTTAAGTGGCTCGATCTGTTCCTCTCCCTCTATTGCTGAATGTGCAGGAGGGTTCACTTCTTCTACATTAGTGAAAGAATGGTTCGGAAAAAGGTCTGAAGGTGAAATGTGCTGCCCTAAAGATAGTACAGCTCCCCGTTCCACAATATGGGCCAACTCTCGCACATTCCCGGGGTAATGATACTGCATCAAAGCTTCCGCTGCCTCTTTGGTTAGATTCTTGGAAATATGATTACGGTGGAGACGATGGAGGAAAAAATTCGCCAGTGGCAAGATATCCTCTCGTCTCTGCCGAAGTGGCGGTATCTCCAGATCCACAACCTTCAGCCGATAATACAAATCAGATCGAAAGCTCCCGTCCTCCACCTTTTGTTCCAGATTCATATTGGTTGCGGCAATAATTCGGGTATCCACCCTTTTTAAGGTGTTCCCCCCTACCCTGCGATACTCTCCGCTTTCCAAGAAACGCAACAGCTTAACTTGAAGCGGATACGGCATATCGCCTACCTCGTCAAGAAACAGCGTTCCTTTATCCGCCATTTCAACAAGCCCCTGTTTCTGCTGGATGGCGCCTGTAAATGCTCCCTTTTCGTGACCGAACAATTCACTTTCCAGTACCGACTCTGGGATAGCCCCCATATTGATTGGGATGAACGGCTTATCATGACGTAAACTTTTTTCCCAGATATAATGAGCAAATACTTCCTTCCCCGTCCCGCTCTCTCCAGTGAGGAGCACAGAATAGGAAGTTTGCGCGATCCGCTCCGCTGTTGAAACCAATGCTTTCATCACAGGACTTTCAGCTACAAAGGTTCCTTCAGCACAGCTCTCTTGTTTGGATTGTTGTCCCTCTTCTTCCGTATGTTGTTGATCCAGTGCCTTCAAAATAAGCGAATCCAAGTCTTTCAGCTGATACGGCTTGGTCAAATAATCATAGGCCCCCATTTTGATCGCTTCAATCGCCGTTTCAATTGTTCCATGCGCTGTCAGGACAATCACTTGAATAAAAGGATGCGTCTCTTTGCAGATTTGAAGAAAGGTCATCCCGTCCATCCGGGGCATTTTCAAATCAAGAAGCACCAATTGAACCGAGGATTGTTTAATATACTCCAACGCCTCTAGTCCGTCACCCGCTTCATAAACCGTGTATCCTTTACGTGTTAAACGGGAAGAGAGAAGCTTCCGATACTCTGGTTCGTCGTCAACAACCAAAATATGTTGATTATAATTCATATTGTGTCTCTCCTTTCGCACATGGAAGTCGAATCGTTACCGTCGTACTTGTTCCCACCTGGCTTGTAATCTGTATGTCGCCGCCAAATCTCTTGATAATTCCATAACAGACGGACAGCCCAAGTCCTGTTCCCTTGCCAGCTGGTTTGGTGGTAAAGAAGGGGTCAAATATTTTCGAAAGATGGTCTGGACGTATTCCTGATCCGCTATCAACCATTTCGATCACCAATTCCTGCTCGGTGGGATTGTACGTGTTCACTTGAATCACCCCATGTTCCTCCATCGCGTCAAGCGCATTGGTCAAAACATTGAGAAACACTTGTTGAAGTTCGCTTGCTGTGGCGTTCACGTAATATTCCTTTGCTTCGTAATTTTTGATGATCTGAATCTGCTTTTTCCTTATTTCGTACTGAATCAGCATAAGGATTTCGTCTATACTACTGTGAGTATGGATAAGTTCAAAGGTAATCGAGGATTTTCTTGAAAATTGAAGTAACCCTGAGGTTATCCCCTTACAACGCACAATTTGCTTTTGAATGGTATCCAAATACTTTTCAACATCACCGCTTGTAGCCAAGGTTATAAAATCTTCCTCACTCATCCGCTCCTTTAAATCTTCACTGTAAACGGACAAGATTCCCAATGGGTTGTTAATTTCATGAGCAATCCCTGATGCAAGCATACCGATTGCCGCCAGTTTGTCTGCTTGTACGACCGCCGATTCCATCTCTCGTTTTTCGGTAATATCTTCGATGACTTCAAGAAAAGGAGACGTGACCTTTTCAGGATAGAGTCTGAATATCTGGTGACGAAAATATCGCAGCTTCCCTTGTGGATCAACTCGTGAAGAAAGCATTTCTCTTTGATTTTCTTTTACCATGATCTCTGTATGTACGGGGCAATTCTCACAACAATCACAGTGCCCTCCGAGTGCTTCTTTGCAGTGCTGCCCTACGATAAAGTCACCCTGAAACCATTCCTTGATGGTGCGATTCACCCATCCTACTCGGAAATTCTCGTCTACCAAAATAAGCCCCATGCCCATTCCGCTTACCACCATGTCAAGCCGCTGCTTTTCTTCCAACAATTCATTCGTCTTGCGTTGCAGCTTTTGAGCCATGCCATTGACGGATTCCGCCAACCGTCCAATTTCATCTGATGTCGATACACGTATGCGAAAGGAGAAGTTCCCCTCGGAGATTTCCCTTACGCCTGAAGCAATCTTCTCGATTGGTCCGCTAAAAACAAGCGCAAAAACAATACTGGTAGCGGACACAAGCAACACAATAAGCAGTGTGGATAACACCAGATTCCACTTGATTTGCTGTAAGGATGCGAATGCGACCTTTTCTGATTGCTCTAAAACAACAATCCACCGTGTACTTGGCACCCGTAACGCGTATCCAATTATCGGATCTCCATTCTTGTCCTCATCCATTACAGTAACAGGGATTCCGCTAGTAACAGAAATTTGCTTGTACTGATGAAAAGATCTTCCGATTAATTCCATTGTTTGAGGAGTACCGATCAAGTTCCCTTTCTCATCAAGCAGAAACATCGTAGCTTCTTTGCTGATCCGGGAATGTGTGAAAATCTGGTCAAACATCTGTCTCAAGTTGATTTGAACCAGAATGCCGCCACTCGCCCCAGCCATATCGTTCATGGGAACAGCAAGGGTGACGATCATTTTTCCGTCCACATTGGGGATAACTGAGCTTAGATACGTCCTTCCCTGACGAATTTGCTCAAGGAGGTTTTTGTCTTTTTCGAGATTCAGCTCTCCCTTCTCTACAATGCTCCAGCGGTTGACGGAATATTGTTCTTCTCCTGTATGGGTGAAGCGGGAGATACTCTCAACATACGGAACATTCTTCATAAACGAGTGAAACAGATAGTACAAATCAACATCATTCGTCCTGTTAACAGCGAGCGAATCTCTCAAAACGAACAGGGATTGAAAGGTCTGTGAAATCTGACTCTCCAGCTGAACCACACTATTCTGAATGGACGCTCGATTGGCGGAGTGAACCTGTTCCACCAGTTTTTCTTTGCTGATTTCCATATTAATTAAACCGAGAATGACAAACGGGGCGATCGACATAAATAAGCCAAACAACAGAATTTTGGTTCTCAAACGGCTTAAGGCTTTTTGCATAAAGTTTCTCATCGCACAGCAACTCCATATTGTTGATGGACAATAACAGCCTGTTGCTGTGAAAGACGAATCCCGAGCTTCTCTAATGTCTGTTCATTGACCGACAAGTTCACATTGTCCGGAAGCTCCACCGGCAAATCTTTAACGGGAGATCCATTAAGAATTTTCGCGACAAGTGTAGCGCTTTGTTTCCCTTGCTCATAAAAGGATAGGCCATAAGCAGCGAACAATCCACGCTTCACTTGCTCCGGATAGGCGCCAATCACGAATAGCTTCTGTTCAATGAACAACGGCAATGAGGCTACGATCGCGTCTTCCAAAAGTAAGCTCGGCAAGGGAAATAACGCTTGATATTGGGTCGGCTTGGTCTTGCGAATCAAATCGGACAGCTCTTCTGGTGAAGCGATTGGTTGCACATCAATCTGCAAATGAAGCTCTGAGGCAACTCTCTGGGCTTCTTTAATCGCTAACTCCGTCATGGGCGCATTCTTGTCGGCAACCACCAGAATTCGTTTGGTTGAGGGGCAAATGTGTTGGAGAAGCTCCATTCTTTTGCCGATCAGCTTCATCTGTCCATTATCAATTCCCGTAATCAAATCTTGCGGTTGGATTAATCCCCATTCATTGGGTGACGCGATTCCGATAAAGACGATGGGAATATTTTTTATTACTTTTTTGGTGGAAATCGTCTCCCATGCGCCAGTCGTCACGATTACATCCGGTTTTCGGTTTTTTAATTCAAGCAACCGCTTCTCGATGTATGTCTCGTTCCGACTGCCTTCCAAATCAACCGTAAAATACTCGAGTCCCTTTTTCTCCTGAAGACCGAGCTTTTGTATTCCTTCTTTGAGTCCCACTATCTTTTCATTTCGATCTTTGTTCGCAATCACGATACCAATTCGGTATGGTTCGGGCTGTTTTTGATTATTCATTACAATAAAAGCGAAAATGACTGAGACCATTCCCAGACAAATTCCAATGAACCCTAGCAAGTGAAGTTGTCTTTTCATTACGGAACACACCACCTAAATTCCATTATCCGAATTATTACCATCAGAATGGTGTGAGAAAAGTCACTTTGGATGCGTTATCCAAGAATGTTCATAGGAAAGGCACAAAAAAACAGACCCCCGCAGGAGCCTGTTTATCGGTTCATCCATTATACTTTGCGAACGTTAGTCGCCTGAGGGCCGCGTTGACCATTTTCGACGTCGAAGGTAACCGCTTGCCCTTCCTCCAAGCTTTTGAAACCTTCACCTTGAATGGCTGAGAAATGGACAAATACATCATCTGCACCTTCACGCTCAATAAATCCGAAGCCTTTTTCACTGTTGAACCATTTTACTTTACCGTGTTCCAATTTTTTTGCCTCCTAATAAATAACCCTACATGGAATTGCAATTGAGATTGCTCCCTTATTTTGGCCAAACAATCTTTTTTCTAAACCTTTTTTTCTGTTAAACGTTTCTTTTGATGAAGATGATGACGATAATGCATTTCGATCAGGGCAAACCATTCCTGAGCATTCAAACCACCGAATCTCGGATGATCGACGGTATGTTCGGTAGGGATCTCATGAAGAATCGGTTCGATCTCTCTCATGCGTTGAAGCACAGTCTGAAGCCCCTCGATGATCTGCTCTTTACTCTCTGGCTGCTGAGGAGTATATTGCGCGGATGGTGGAACCTGAATACGAATGGCTGGGAACCCTCCTTGCGCAAAAACGGCCATGCCCGCTTCAGATTTGGCTCCTGCTTGTTCTTGTGCGGACTCTTTCATCGTACGGCACTGGTCTATATTGCGAAGCTGCATGTAAAGCGCAGTTTGAATAAGATGTATGTACATTTGACCGAGCGACCATTCCTCTTCAGTTGGCTTCTCGAGCAGCTGCTCTATACTGAACTGATTCAATTCCTCCAGGTAGTGATTCGCGAGCTCTTCAAAACGCTGTAAAGTTTCGGTTGTATTCATCTTGGATAACCCCTTTCAAATCGGATAAGGTCATGATACAACAGCGCTCCTGACAGCATTATGTCAGTAGTTTTTTTATTCGGATTGATAAATGTTTAACATTTTTTGCGCTTCCCGCTGAACCAGTTGTCTGAGAGATTCCGGTTCAAGCACAGTTAGACCGGCTCCCCATCCGAGCACCCACTGAAGCACTTCTTCGGGCTTGCGGACACGCAGGGTGACAAGCAGGCCATCTGGATGTTCCTCTGTTTCTTCTAGGAAAAAGAAATTAGATTCCTTCACTTTATCGGCGATGCTTGGTTCCACACGGAGACGAACGAGTGTAGTCCGGTCATCTAAAGGGCGATAGTCTTGCAGGTTGAAATCACTTGGGGGCGCAAACCTGTCTTCCAGAATGGTCAGTTCACTCATGCGAGAAAGGCGAAAATGACGAATATCTTGCCTCAGCTCACAATGGGCGATGAGTGTCCATGCCCCATTCACATGAACCAGTCCGTAGGGGGCAACGCTTCTGCTGCTTAGTCGATTCCCATCGGCTTCCGGCGAGCTTTTCACATAATGGAACGAGACCTTATAGCCATCTAAAATTGCGTGACGAAGGGTTTCAATCAATTCCTTTTCCTGTCCGTTATGCCCTCCATTCGCAATAAGCAGCTTGATCGTCGTACGTACTCGTGATGTTTCTTTACGAACGTTTTCAGGTAGAATCGCCTCGATTTTCCCTCGGGCGGCCTGTGCTTGGGAGCCATAGCTTCTATCGAATTTCTGCTCAACAAAATCTGAACCGATCAAGAGCGTCACAGCTTCTTCCACCGTGAAGCTCACGGGTGGCAAAAAATAGCCGTCCATCAAGGAATATCCGACACCCGGTGCGCCAACAACGGGAACTCCCGCTTCACTTAGCGCTTGTATATCACGGTAAATCGTCCGAACACTCGTCTCAAACCTAGCGGCCAAATCTTCCGCCCGAAGCTTCCCCTGCCGCTGCAGTTCCAGCACGATGGCCAATAAACGGTCGGTTTTGTTCATGACGACTCATCCACTCCTGACAGAATAGGAATAATAGCTTCATCCCTTGATTCGACGAAGGGTTTGACATTCCTTTCCGCTGAAACTATAATGATTATAATAATGTAAGTTACTTTAAAAAAGTCAGCATAAAAAAACACTTAATCTCAGGAGGTTATGATAGATGAAAGTTGAAATCTGGTCTGATTTTGCTTGCCCATTCTGCTATATTGGCAAACGACGCTTCGAGGCTGCATTGGAGCAATTCCCTCACAAAGAAGCGATTGAGGTAGTCTACCGCAGTTTTGAGCTTGATCCATATGCGGCGCGTGATGTCGACTATGACGTGCACGATATGGTTTCATCGAAGTACGGCATGACCCGCCAACAGGCCCTCGAAATGAATCAGAATATCGCCCTGCAGGCAAAAGCGGTTGGTCTTGATTTTCAGTTTGATACCACAATTCTCACCAATACGTTCGATGCGCACCGCCTGGCCCAATATGCCGCCACCAAAGGCAAAGCTCGTGAGATGACCGAGTTGCTTCTGAAGGGGTATTTTACCGACTCGAAGCACTTGAGTGACCATGAAACGCTGACAGCTTTGGCCGCTGAAGCTGGTCTAGACCCTAATGAAGCGGCTGGTATCCTGAACACAGAAGAATATGCGGAAAATGTCCGCGCTGATGAGGCCCAAGCAGCTGAGCTTGGCATCCGAGGAGTTCCGTTCTTTGTCGTCGACCGCAAATATGCCATCTCTGGCGCACAACCTGTGGAAGCGTTCCTGGAAACCCTTCAAAAAGCCTGGGACGAACATCAGCCGTTGACCATTTTGCACGCGTCAAACAATGATTCAATCGATGCGGCATGCATAGACGGGGTATGTACTCCTCCCGCGAAAAAATAAAAGTAACATATTTCACCCTGCTTCTATTTCCTAGTGGCAGGGTTTTTATCTTACTGCCACTTATTGTTCCGAATTAAGCTAACCTTTTATGTAGAATCTGTTTTATAATAAGAGGTACACAACTTGGAATACTTGAGGGAAACGAATGAAATCCATAATCGTATGGCTTCCACTCTTAGAGCTTGTCATCGGCGCTTTAGTCTGTTTGCCGTTCGCAAGGAAGTTCAAAGAGGTCGCCTTTCTGTACATTGTTCAGATTGTTTTGTATGTCGTTCTGATGAATGGCGTATTTTTAATCGCATATCTTGCCAAACAATAGGAGATCCCCGGTTAATGGGAATCTCTTTTTTGTTTATCGTGTGCCACTTGATAGTCTGGAGTGAGCGATTAGGTAATCGGAATGGCTAGGGATGGAGTTGAGAACTGCCGTCTTGGCGATACTGAATGCGTAGGTTACTTGAGAATATGGAGGTAGCTCGTGATGTATCAAGCGTGGATAACGGTTCTTTTATTCGCTACCCTGCTCATGGGAGGTTGCCAAGCCAATCCAGTTTCAGGGACCCAGAATCAAACGATTCCCTATACGCCCGAGGTATTCGCCGATCATTTAGACATCCCTTGGGAAATGGTTTTCTCACCGGATGGTCGCGTCTTTTTTACCGAACGGCCTGGAACGATTCGGGTTATTCAGAACGGCAGCTTGTTGCCTCAACCCATGATCCGATTTACGGCTCCGTTCATCGCCAGAGGTGAAGGCGGATTGTTAGGGCTCGTCCTTGACCCCGCATTTGCGCAAAATCATTATCTCTATGTTTACCATACTTATGAGGAGCAAGGTCTGCTCTACAATCGCGTACTCCGTCTTCGCGAAAAGAATAATCAAGCATCAATCGACCGGGTGTTGCTCGAACGAATCCCGGGAAATGTGTTCCATAACGGAGGCAGATTGAAGATCGGGCCTGATCAGCGGTTGTATATTACCACAGGAGATGCCCAGACACCTGCCCTCGCCCAAAATCTGAGCAGTCTGGCAGGCAAAATCTTGCGAATTAACCTGGACGGGACCATTCCCGCCGATAACCCGTTCCCCCATTCACCCATCTACAGCTATGGACACCGGAATTCGCAGGGGCTCGCGTGGAGTCCAGCAACTGGCATTCTGTACAGCTCCGAGCATGGAGCAGTAGCGCACGATGAGATCAATGTAATTGAACCTGGGGCGAATTACGGGTGGCCACTGATCCAAGGAGATGAGCAACGTGCCGGAATGAAAACTCCGCTGATTCACAGCCATGAGACGACTTGGGCACCTTCTGGCATGTCCTTTGTCACGCAAGGCCCGTGGGCAGGTCAACTGTTGGTAGCCAACCTGCGGGGTGAACAAGTTCTCAGAATTCAATTTGTCCCCGGTAAAGAACCTGCTGTCCAGAAGGTTGAAGCGTTCTATCGGAATCAATTCGGAAGACTGCGCGATGTCGTGGAGGGTCCCGACGGTTCGCTTTATCTGCTGACCAATAATCGGGATGGGCGGGGAACTGTTCGGCCGGGGGATGACAAGATTATTCGGTTAAAGCCTAGATAAGTGCTCCTCTCACGTAATAAGGTTAAAAAAGCCCCTTGATTTAAACACAAGGGGCTTAAGCAGTTCAGCTAATCTATTGGTTTGGAGCACGCTCTACCGCAGCAACGACAAATCAAATTCAGGAACAAGTCCTTCCTTTGCCGCTCGGGTAAGCAGGGCCTCCACCGCAGCATATCCGTCCTCACCCAAATTGGCCGAGAACTTGTTCACGTAGAGATCGATGTGCGCTTTGGCTACATCCGTTGAAAGCTCTTGCGCATGGCACATGACGTACTCCTGCGAAGCCTCGGGATTAGCCCACCCGTATTCAACGGACGAGCGAATCCACCCGGCGAGCGCCTCCAGATCGAGTGAGCGACGGGCGATAATCGCGCCAAGCGGGATTGGCAAGCCAGTATCCGATTCCCACCAGTTCCCCATGTCTGCTAAGAGCGATAGCCCAAAGTTCTGATAGGTGAATCGAGCTTCATGGATTACCAGACCCGCGTCAATCTTGCCGTCACGTACCGCAGGCATGATTTCATGGAATGGCATCACCACAATCTCCCCGACACCACCCGGGACATGCTGAGCTGCCCAGAGTCTGAACAGCAGGTAAGCTGTAGAACGTTCACTCGGTACCGCCACACGACGGCCGGATAGTGAAGCCGCATCGGTTATTCCAGATGCTTTTCCATTCGAAAGCACCAATGGGCCACAGCCTCGACCCAGCGCACCGCCACACGGTAACAGGGCGTATTCGGACAGAACCCAAGGAAGTGACGCATAAGAAATCTTCATGACTTCAGGTCCATTACCATTAATGGCGAGATTGTTGGTAATATCAATATCCGCATACGTCACGTCAAGTTCTGGCGCACCAGAGACCAGTCCATGAACCCAGGCGTGAAAAATAAATGTGTCGTTCGGACAAGGCGAAAAAGCAATCTTCATCGTAACACCTCCAGTAATACTGAACCAGCCGCTTCCAGACGTTGCAACGCTTCCGGGATTCGCCACGCGGAACGATCGCGCGGCCCAACCGGGTTGGAGATGGAGCGGATTTCAAGGACTGGCACCCCAAACTGGTGTGCGGCTGTCGCAACTCCATACCCCTCCATAGCCTCGACGGTTGCCCCCGGGACACGTCCGGCGAGTTCCGATGCCGTTGCAGCCGTACCTGTTACCGTCGATACTGTAAGCACGGAGCCAGTAGTGACGGGAAGTCCTCTGTCTCGCATTGCCAAAGCGACCTTAGTCACCAGCTGTTGGTCAAGCGGAACACGAATAGAGCCGAAGCCAAGCTCGTCCAAGCTGCAAAAGCCTTCCGGGGTCTGCGCGCCAAGGTCGGCTGCCACGATCTCGTTTGCAACCACGAGTGAACCTACTTCCGCTCGGTCGACGAAGCCTCCACCAATTCCCATACTCACCACCAGATCGTACTCAGCCCTTGCCAAGGCTGTTGCCGTACTGGCTGCGGCTGCCGCAATCCCTACTCCGCCTACCCGCACGTCAAATCTGTCGTCACCGTCAAGCCCACGCAACACGGCGTCCTTCTCGGCTTCAACAGATACAATTACAAGCACGCGCATTCATCATTCCTTCTCTCTTCATCATGATGATGACAATCATCGAAATTCATCCTCATTTTAAAGGTACCTGTATATGGGCGGTCTGTAAAGAGGCCATGCGGGGTAGGGTGCTACCGGCCAAACTTTTGAACCAGATAGCGAGTTAAGCCATCTTCTTGATTAGTAAACTCGGTTACGTCATCCGCTTGATGTTTGACCCGATCTGGAGCATTGCGCATCGCAACAGCATGCCCCGCGAATTGAAACAACGGCAAGTCATTCTCGCTATCTCCCACCGCGAGGACATCAGCTGGCTCTAGCCCAAAGTATTGGAGCAAATACTGGACGCCAGTCGCTTTGGAGACATTGGCGACCATGATCTCCACATTATGATCAGAAGAAGGAAACATAGCGAAGTCGCTTTGCTGTTGGAGAACAGACAATTCCCGCCTCCACTCTGTTATCTGTTCCTGATCCCTGCTAAAGAAATAAATTTTGGCGACCTTATGGCCTGCAAGCGAGTCGCACCAATTGATTTCTTCACGTATCGCCTGCAAGCGTGACATCCATTCGCTCTCTCCCACTGATTCAGGCCGTGGAGAAATGACATGTGAAGGAAAGTACGCTTCATCTTCTCTGAGTGCGATGGGTCCTCCATCTGCGGGATGCACTTCATAATAGATCTGTTTGCTACGAGCTCTCCCGATCAGCTCTTCAATCAATTGCGGAGCAAGCGAATGCTGAACAAGCTGCTGTTCACCCGCAAACACCCCCATCCCGTTAGCCGTCACCACTCCATCTACTTGCAAGCCATCAGGTAAAATTTCCTTCACTTCCCATAGCGTTCTTCCCGTTGCGATAAATACCAACAAACCTCTTCGTCTTAATTCAAGCAAATAATCGCTCAGGCTGTCATTCACCTGGTTATCCTCATTAAGCATCGTTCCATCCATATCCAGCGCAATTGCCTTCACCTTCACCGTCATCCTCATCCATCCCATCCATTTCGAATTCATCATCTGTGACGCCCTATACGAAAGAAAAGCCTACAGTCCATAATAGACCCTAGGCTTTGACGTTACAGTTATTTACAACGAGCGTTTATTCTATCCATTACTGAAAGATCGACATGATTTTGCCTAAAAGGATCCCCACTACACCAAAGTCCGCATCCCCGAATGTGGTACCTTCAAAGCCAAGGGAACCAAGGACTGGCAACAACAAGGCTGGCAAGAAGCTAATCAAGAGACCATTGGCGAATGAACCGATAACAGCCCCACGACGTCCGCCTGTCGCGTTACCGAACACACCCGCTGCCGCTCCTGTGAAAAAGTGTGGAACCAGTCCAGGCACGATGACTTTGAGACCAAAAACTGGAAGCAAGAACATGGAGATAAGGCCTGCTACGAAACTGGCGAAAAATCCAATCACAACCGCGTTAGACGCAAATGGGAAAACGGTCGGACAGTCCAGGGCAGGAATCGCATTCGGAACTGCTTTATCCGCAATCCCTTTGAATGCCGGAATGATTTCAGCGAGCAAGATCCGCACACCCGCAAGCACGATATAGACACCAGCCGCAAAGGTAATCGCTTGTAAAATGGAATACACGATGTAGTTTTGACCACTGCTCAAATCCTGTTCGACAAATCCAGGTCCAGCGGCAATAGCGACGACCAGAAACAGAATGGTCATGGTAATGGAGACAGAAACAGAAGTATCTCGCAAAAAGCCCAAAGATTTCGGTACTTTAATATCTTCCGTGGATTTTTCCGGATTCCCGATCCATTTTCCGATTAAGCCGGAAACCAAATACCCGAATGATCCAAAGTGACCCATTGCAATATCATTAGAGCCTGTAATTTTTCTCATGAACGGTTGAAGCATGGCTGGAGATAAAACCATCAATGACCCAAGAATAATCGAACCGATAACGACGAGCGAAACTCCTTTCACACCGCCAGTAGACAAGATAACGGCGATCATGCAGGCCATAAACATGGTGTGATGTCCGGTTAAGAAAATATATTTGAAGCGAGTGAATCTAGCTAAGAGGATATTCACGACCATCCCAAATAACATGATCATAGCAGTTTCCGCACCGAAAGATTTTTGGGCGAGAGCAACAATGGCTTCATTATTCGGAATAACCCCTTGAACCGCAAACGCTTTATCAAACATCTTGCCAAAGGAACCCAATGCCCCGATCAAAATCGTAGCACCAGCCCCTAAAATCAGAAAGCCCATGATGGTTTTCAAGGTGCCAGAAACCACTTCCGCTACACCTTTCTTCTGAAGCAACAAGCCTACTAGGGCGAACAGTCCAACGAGTATCGCGGGCGTCCCTAAAATATCCTTCATAATTAAATCAATCATACCCTGATCATCCCTTCATAAAGAAAACTTGGAGATTCAAGCCTGAAAAATTATGGATCCGCCAAATTCTTTTTAGGATTTAAAGTAGCCTTGCAGAACTTCTTTGATTTCCGGTTGGCTGAGGATATTTTGCAATCCGATGACATAGCGCTTGCCATCCTCCAATTGACCGACAATATCCTTCGAACCAAGATAGATATCCGCATGCTCGGTTTTGCTTGTCGCCAAATCGGTATGAGATACCTCAGCTTCAATCCCTAATTCATTCAAGATTTTCTTCACGTTCATTTCCACAATGAAGCTGCTGCCTAATCCATTTCCGCACACAACCAAGATCTTTTTCATCTTTTATTCCCCCTGCTGATTTGAATATTTGGCAATATACTGCTTGATCACTTCTTTATCGTCGGCTTCAATTAGTCGATCCGCATTGTCGTCTTCCGAGAGCATCATGGAGAGCTGTGACAAGGCTTTCAGATGCGTTTCGTTATCTACCGCAGCCAGAACAATAATGAGCTGTGCCTGATGTTGAGGTTGATCCGAGAAAGCGACGGGTTTCTTCAACCGAAGGAATCCCATCCCCACACGGTTCACGCCTTGTTCCGGTCTCGCATGAGGCAAGGCAATCCTAGGAGCGATGACCACATAAGGTCCATTCTCCTGTACATTGTGAATCATCGCCTCGATATACGTTTCTGTAACCAAGTGGTTTTTAACGAGAGGCAAAGCAGCTAAGCGAATCGCTTCCTGCCAATTGGTGACTTCATCTTGCAGTTGGATATATTCATCCGTTAACAGTTCCTTCAACACTGGTTTGTACCCCCTTCCAAGAGAATGCTTGGATTGTTGCAGTGCTTGTCTAATCTCTTCTAGTAGTAGGACTTCATCCTCTATTCGGGCGTGCTTCTTCACGATATTCACGATCGTTTGAGCCGTAGTGTTGGTGTACGAAGCTCTTGGCATTGTTTCAATCTCATTCAACAGATGTACCCTGTCCTGATCAGTCAGGATAGGCTGCACCAGGATAATCCGATGACGAGGATTGATAATCTTCGCCGTGGAGATGACAATTTCCACTTCTCCATGAAATTGCTCATATTCCCTCAACGTGATCGGGCCGAGTAAATCAATATTGGTGAACAATCCTTCCAATTGCTGAACCAACAGCCGGGAAGTCCCTACACCATTGGCACAGACAAGCAGGACGCGTTTCTGTGTAATCGGCATGATGCCTTGCTTGCGCATCCATCCGCCAAAATGCAGCGTCAGATAGGAGATTTCCGCATCCCTGATGGGCTTGCCCACTACTTCTTCAAGTGGCGCAATACTTTTCTTGGTCAGTTCATAAATATCCCGGTATTGCTCCTGAATCATCTCAGTTAACGGATTCGCAAGCTCAATATTATAGATAAAACGATAGTAAGCAGGCTTCAGATGGATGAATAGATTCCGCTCCAGCTCTTCTGGTTGGTCAAACACGACACAGGCATATACCTCGAATAATTGAATCATTTTGTGGATGGCTTGCTTTAAAAAAAGCATGTCATTTTGCTCCGTAGGCACATCAATTTTGTTTACTTTGGCGCTTAGGAGCATCATGGCCATGTAGCATTTTTCGTCTTGAGGCAATTCGATATGGAGTTCTCTCTCAAGCTCTGCCACCATCTCATACTGCTTGGTTGCGGTGATTGGCCCTGTCTGTTCAGGCAAAAAAGAAACCAACCGACCCTCCAGGATTCGTTTTACAAAGAACGCAAGCAGATACCGCAATTGATTCCCGTAGTCTTCCGCGAATTGCAGCTCCAACGACTGTTCACAAACAGCAAGCCATTGACGGATCAACTCCGGGATAGATCGACCATCTCCTCGATGTAGAAATAATCCGTTCAACAAGGGTTCGTGTCCGTTATGAAGCAGTGCCGGAATATACTGACTCAGCAACTTGCGGATGTTCAACTCATGCCCGTCAATCGTATAACCTTCTACTCGGGAATAAGGCAGCTTGAGTCCATACAATTGGATCTCTTCGCGGAGTTGTTTAATGTCCATAAGAATCGTGTTGCGGCTTAAACCAGTTCGCCTGATACACTCGGTTGTGGTAATTCGCTCGCTTGAACCCAACAAAAAGAGCAGAAGATACATCTGTCGCTCATCTGAACGAAGCACCAAGGCATCCGGCTCGGCTCTCTTCCACTCCTGCCGAATCCGTTGCTTGCTTGTTTCATCCAGATAAAACCCTTTGGCGTACATATACTGAACTTCCCGCAGCCCAATTTGCTTGAGCCAATAGTTGATTTCCTCGATGTCGTAATAAACCGACCGTCTGGAAACCCTGAATTTATCCATCAGTTCTTTAATCGATACGTATTGATGAGATTGCAACAATAACTGCAACAACTGATTTGATCTTTTGTCTAACATGGTGGCCACCTTTTAGAACTATTTACAATTTCACTATACACCAGCTAGAATTCAGCAGTTAGACCGAATCCATCTCAACCAGTTGTGCAAAAAATGGTCTGTTTGCGATCATTAATCTTTAAACAGTCTCAAAAAATGTACATGGAATATGACGGAAGCCGGCAAAATTCTTGTATAATTATTTTGTCAGCTTGGAATTTTCAGTCACACATTATAAATAAGAAAGGTAATGATCTAATGAGGAAGTTTTGGTTAGCACTGATTGGATTATCGTTGCTTTTTACCACTTCCGTTGTTTCGGCACACCCTGGAAGAACTGATTCAAATGGTGGTCATACCTGTCGGACCAACTGCGAAAAATGGGGGCTATCCTACGGACAATACCACTATCATAACGGTGGAGGATCTGGCAGTTCTTCAGGAGGATCTTCAAGCGGCCAAACCAAATCCAACTACAAAAAACCTGCCAAACCAGCCGTTGTCATCGTACCAATTGTGGCGGTAGATAATGCCACGGTTTACTCTGAGCCACAAGCTGTGGAAGTTTACGAGAAAGGGTATATGGATTATGGTTCCCTTGCCTATGATCAAGGCAGCTACTATGAAGGGTGGTCCTATCTAAGCTTTGCTGATGGTTCTTATGGATATGTCTCCAAAAATCTGCTCACACAGTATAAAGTCATTGCCGCGAAACAGGTTACCGTTCGGGGTGAAAAGGGTTATCTATTTAATATCCCGAGTGATAAAGGAAAAGTGCGTGGAGTATTCTCCAAAAATGCAAAGGTGAATGTCGTTGGGGAGAATGGAAACTTCTACTTTGTATCCACTGTGGATTATAAAGGAAATCCGCTGAAAGGATTTATTTCAAAGTCAGTGTCTTGGTAATTATAGTAAAAAGCGCCAGATCATTTGATCATGGCGCTTTTACATTATTTAGGGTTGCTTTTTTTTTTGTTTATTTTCCCGTCGCATCGTGGAAAGTTTCTTTTCCACCTGCCATCGTCATTACTACTTTTGTATTCATAATTTCTGTTGCGGGGATTTTGAGGATATTGTGGTCAAGCACAACAAGATCTGCTGTCTTCCCTTGTTCAATCGATCCAGTGATCTTATCTGTAAAGTTAGCATACGCATTGTTAATTGTGAAGCTAGCAATCAAATCCTCAACCGATGCTTTTTCTTCAGGTCCAAGTACTAAATTAGGATCGGTATTTCCCGGCATCTCTCTGGTGGCACCAAATTGTATTCCGTATAATGGATCAAAATCCCACGTAATTGGGAAGTCACTAGCAGAGGCCACTTTTACTCCGTTTTTGATAAAACTCTGCCAAGGGTACTCATGACTCGCTCTTTCTTCTCCCAGATACGCCACTTCAATTTTATCGTAATAGCCTGGGGATTTCATGAACCAGTATGGGTTAAGAACAGCGACTACACCCAAATCTTTAAAACGCTTGTAATCACTTGGTTGAACGACTTGCAGGTGAGTCATCTGATGGCGGGAATCTCTTTTGCCATTCTTCTCTTGGGCATATTGCAAACCATCCAAAGTTTCCTTGGTAGCTGCATCTCCGACAGAATGAACATGCAAGGCAAAACCTGCTTTATCCAATGCTGCGGCAGTCTCGTTAAAGACTTGAGGGTCCCATTGCGGTTTGGCAATGTGGTTATCGGTAAATGGCTCAATCATTGCAGCAGTTCCACCCTCGATTACACCATCCATAAATACCTTCACCGAGTTTACCTTGACGGATGGTCCATCATTTAATTTGTCTCGTTCTTCAACCAAGGTTTTTACTTGAGCCGGACCTTGGGTAGGATCAGTCGCCAAAGAAACACGATATTTGAGTTGAAGCTTGTTTTCTTTTTCAAGAGCTTTGAGTGCATTAAGGGCGTTACTACCTGGAACAGCTAACGCAAGGTGAACGGAAGTAACTCCTTTTTCTGCTGCCATTTTCTCGTAGGCTAAGATCCCTTCCTTGTACTGTTCCACAGTGTAATCAGGAACAACCCCTTTAACCAGGTCTTGCGCTGTCTCACGAAGTGTACCTGAAGGTTCTCCAGTAACGGCATCCCGCTCAATTACGCCGCCCTCTGGACTCTTCGTATCTTTGGTGATACCGGCCATTTCAAGAGCTTTAGAGTTCACCCATACCGAGTGATGGTCTCCTGAGGTTAAAACAACAGGTATATCTTTCACGATTTGGTCAAGATCCTCTTTTTTCGGACCTTTACCAGGGAAGACAGGATTTACCCATCCAAATCCCGTCACTCCTTTAAGATCAGGGTTCTTCTGAACAAATTCCTTAATTTTATTTAGATAACCCTCCCGTGATTCTTCTTCAACCAAATTCACGGCGAAGATTGCTTCAACGGCTGCAGTTACATGGGAGTGACCATCAATAAAACCAGGCAGAACCATTTTTCCTTCGAGGTTAACCACTTTGGTCTTTGAATTCTGATAAGGTTTTACTCCCTGGTTCGTGCCAACATACACAATTTTTCCATCTTTGATCGCGATGGCTTCTGCATAATCTCGCTTTTGGTCCACGGTGTAAACGGTCCCATTTTGCAAAATAACATCTGCCTTTTTACCGTCGACAATCGTTTGATTAGGTGCGGCCTGAGCAAATCCTGTGAAAACTGAACTTAATAAGAGTGTTGCGATACTAAGATTAATCATCTTTTTCAGTTTCATACAATCACCTTCCTGGAGTACATACTCATTCGCTTTCTTCAGAATGAATTTTATAGAATAGAACTGGCCTCAAATATGTCCATAATGGAGGAAAAATGAACTCTTTTTCATCCACGGTGAACATATCTCCAAAAATGCGAAGGTGAATGTCGTTGCAAAAAAGCGCCAGATCATTGATCGTGGCGCTTTTACGTTATTCGGGGTTATTTTTTGTTCTTTATTTTAACGTCGCATCGCGGAAAGTTTCTTGTCCTGCTGCCATTGTCATTAATACTTTTGTGTGGCCAATTTGTGTTGCAGGGATTTTGAAGAGATTCTGATCAAGCACAACAATATCTGCTGCCTTCCCTTTTTCAATCGACCCGGTGATCTTATCTGTAAAGCTCGCATACGCTCCGTTAATCGTGAAGCTAGCAATCAAATCATCAACCGATGCTTTTTCATCTGGTCCCAATATTCCCTTAGGATCGGTATTTCCCAAAGCCTCTCTGGTGACACCTACTTGTATTCCGTACACCGGATTAAACTCATACGTAACCGGGAAGTCACTAGCGGAGGCCACTTTCACACCGTTTTTGAGAAAACTTTGCATTGGATACTCATGGCTCGCTCTTTCTTTTCCCAGATAAGCCTCTTCAATTTTGTCATAATAGCCAGGCTCTTTCATGAACCAGTATGGATTAAGAACAGCGATTACACCCAAATCTTTAAAACGCTTGAAATCACTTGGCTGAACGATTTGCAGGTGAGTCATCTGATGGCGGGAATCTCTTTTTCCATTCTTATCTTGCGCATATTGCAAACCATCCAGGGTTTCCTTGGTAGCTGCATCTCCGATAGAATGAACATGCAGGGCAAAACCTGCTTTGTCCAATGCTGCGGCGGTCTCGTTAAAGACTTGAGGGTCCCACAATGGTTTGGCATTGTGATTATCGGTATACGGATCAATCATTGCAGCCGTAGCGCCTTCGATTACCCCGTCCATAAATACCTTCACCGAGTTGACCTGAACGGATGGTCCATTTAGTTTCTCGCGCGCTTCTACCAACGCTTTTACTTGAGAAGGACCCTTGGCAGGATCAGTCGCCAAGGAAACACGATATTTAAGATGAAGCTTGTTTTCTTTTTCAAGAGCTTTAAGTGCCTTCAGGGCGTTACTACCTGGAACAGCCAAAGCGTAATGGACAGAAGTAACTCCTTTTTCTGCCGCCATTTGCTCGTATGCTAGAATTCCTTCCCTATACTCTTCTTCAGTGTAATCAGGAACAACAGCTTGAACCAGATCCTGAGCGGTCTCACGAAGTGTACCAGTAGGTTCCCCCGTAACGTCATCCCGCTCAATTACGCCGCCCTCTGGATTCTTTGTGTCCTTGGTGATACCGGCCATTTCAAGGGCTTTAGAGTTCACCCACACCGAGTGATGGTCTCCTGAAGTTAAAACAACAGGTATATCTTTCACGATTTGGTCAAGATCCTCTTTTTTCGGACCCTTTCCAGGGAAGACAGGATTTACCCATCCAAATCCCTTCAAGCCTTTAATATTAGGGTTCTTTTGCATAAATCCCTTAATTGTAGATAGATATTCCTCCCGTGAATGTTGTTCAATCAAATCCACGGCAAAGAGTGTTTCAACGGTTGAGGTTATATGCGAGTGGCTGTCAATAAAACCAGGCAGAACCATTTTTCCTTCGAGATTAACCACTTTGGTCTTGGAGTTTTGATAAGGCTTTACTCCTTGGTTCGTGCCAACATATACAATCTTTCCATCTTTGATCGCGATGGCTTGGGCAACATCTCGTTTTTGATCAATCGTGTAAACGGTCCCATTTTGCAAAATGACATCTGCTTTGTTACTGATAGAGTTGGGAGTTGGTCCATTGGGTGCAGCAAGGGCGAATCCTGAGAAAACTGAACTGATTAAGAGAGATGCAAGAGTGACTTTTAGAGTCTTTTTTAGTTTCATACAATCACCTTCCCTGGCGTGTTTACTGTTGGATGTCTTCAGGACAAATTCTTTAGAAACAGAAGGTAGAGAAATATGTACATCATGGAGAAAAAATGAAGTCTTTTTCATTCATGGTCAACGTTTTTTTGTTCGAACAAATCATATAGCTTAAATGCTAACATGAGATTGAACCGTTCTTCCGGATCATCGAGCTCGATTTGTAACAAATCGGTGATCTTCTCCAATCGATACTTCAATGAACTTCGATGAATGAAAAGATATTCTGCCGTTTCCTTCAAATTCCCGTTCATGGTTAAATAAACCCGCAATGTATCAAACAGATCTTTTCCCTTTTCGTTTCCATAGTTCAATAAAGGATCCAAATATTTCTTGATAAATAAATTTGTTGCAAAACTCTCTTTAAGATCAAATAATACCGAAAAAGCACCAAGATTGTCAAAGTTTTGGATTTTTTTGTTCGAGAAACGGTTTCTTAGAATTTTTAGAGCTTGAAGGGCTTGGCGATAACCTACGTGAAAATCCTCCATAGACTTGGTGCTAGAGCTTATCCCTAAAAAAACATCAATTCCTGGCAGAGTCTGTGAAACGGCATCTCTTATCTGGTTATATATCTGTGTCCAATAAAGGTTACTCTCGTGTTCTTTTTGATCCGGCACGATCAGAACATAACGTCCTTCTTTTTGCGTTACGATAATATTGCGATTAAATAATTGTAATTTTGTTCTGATTTGTTCCCAAATCCAACCCATTCTGAACTTTGTGGATTGCGAATCCTGCTCGCTCTGTTTACATTCGATAGCAAATACCCCAATTCGATTGGGTTGAAATAGATTGAGGTTGAACAAATTGGCATAGCCTATCATGTTTTCTTTGTTTTCGATCTTTTCCTGGAATAGCTGATGGATAAAACCGTCTTTGGCCTGTTCTTTTGCGTCGACCACCAGTTTTTGCTTCTTGAACTGAATGGCGTAAACATCCAAGGCGTAATTCAGTGTCATTCTCATTTCGAGATCAAAGTCTGAGGGATTTGCTATCACGCCCAAATAACCAAATAACTCGTTGCCGCAAATGACCTTCCATATGCCAAAATGATTATCTTCCCCATCTTGAAGCCAAAGTTCTCGATCAGGCGTATTCACCAAATTCCATCTGTTCGTATCCAGTTGACTTACGATCTTCTCTAGCTCCTCGTTGCTTTCTCCTATGTAGAAACTGGAGATTGGATGCAGGAACCGATCAAATAAAATGACGGTCCTTCCAATCAAATGAGAGAGGGTTTTGGTAATCTCAAAGTAATCGTCGCCTACCAGTGTTTGCGTGACTAATTCTTTAAAGTGGACGATTCGCTTTTTCAACCGATCCTTATCTTCCAATTCGGCTTTCAATTTCTGCTTTTCTGTCTCTTTATTTTGAACCGTTTCAATCAAGATGGCGAAATCCTTGCCAAATTCCCTAAATGACTTGTACGCCTTAACATTCAAGGGAACTTCCTTCCGATAGCCAACAACACAGACATCAAAATTCCTAGAATCGCTTTCTTTAATCGGGAAGGTAAACCAGGTAACAAATCCTTCATTCTCAAATTCTCTTAGAAAATTGCAATGCTTCCATTCCTCGATTCCGTCCATCGAACATTGCGGTTTGGATAAACAGCATTCCACACAGGACGAACATGAAAAGGGAAGCTTCTTCTCATAGCTTTGCGCTTCTCCTCTACTTGTTTTATTACTCAGAACATCTTCTACTTTTTGAACAATCGAAACATAGTCACAGCCAAACTCAAACCAAAAAGACTCTAATAAAAATTGCAGGGCTTCTTCAACGGTTTCCAATTTGACTAAACTTCTTGCGGTATTGCGCAAGTGCAAATCGATTACTTCAATCGTATTTTCCTCCTGACTCCACTCCCATCTGTTCAATAATATCCCCCATTTCTTATCATCTGTTAGAACATCCACCGCTATTATATATCTACCAACAAAAAATGGTTTCGGCAAATTGCTGAAACCATTTTTTGTTCACAATGTTCAACTTCTTACTAATTTAGATGCTAAGGCTTAACAATGCTTCCCGTTCGTTTACGCTCTTCTGTGAGGTTGGTGTAATCTTCGTGTAATTGGATGTATTGGTTACAATGATAGGAGTTACTACTTCATAACCCGCTTCTTTGATTTTAGCGATATCAAACTCTACCAGAAGGTCGCCAACCTTTACTTGGTCACCTTGATTGACATGAGAAGTGAAGTACTTACCCTCTAATTGAACGGTATCGATGCCGACATGAATCAAGATTTCCGCTCCACGATCGGATACAAGTCCAATCGCATGCTTGGTTTTGAAAGCGACGGTCACGGTTCCATTCACAGGTGACACAACTCTTCCCGCAGTCGGTTCGATCGCGATTCCTTTCCCCATTGCTTCTGAGGAGAATGTTGAGTCTGAAACGTTCGCTAGCGGAATTACCGCCCCTTCCATCGGGCTTACTACTTCTTCATCCGACTTTACTTTTGTATCTGTCGTCGTTTTATCGGCTTCATCCTCATCTACTGGGTCCTCAAATCCTAAAATGTAAGTGAGTACAGCAGAAACCACAAATGCTGCTGAGATACCAATGAGTAGACCTGTAAAACCTTGACCACCAGGACCATAGAAAATAGGAAGTGTCAACAAACCAGGTGCACCGGACGCAAACGCTTGAGTGCCCGCTTGAGCAATGATCGCTCCACCAACAGCACCACCGATAATACCGGAAATAAATGGACGTTTCAATGGGAGTGTTACCCCGTATACAGCTGGTTCTGTAATTCCAAATAGTGCAGTAAGCGCAGATGATCCCGCCAATGATTTCAACTTTTTGTTTTTCGTTTTCAGCATTACCCCAAATGCGGCACCAGTTTGAGCGAATACGGAGGCTGCTGCCGCTGGCTTAATGCCATCTCTTCCGAATACTGCAATGTTATTGATAAATACAGGAACCAATCCCCAGTGGACACCAAAGATAACGAGTATCTGCCAGCTAGCACCTAAAATGGCGCCCGCGATTAATGGACTAAAATTGAATACAGCAATGATTGCGCTTGCGATGCCGTTACCTGCGTTGACTCCAAGCGGTCCAAATACAATGAGTGTGAGGGGCACCATGACAACAAGCGATATCAAAGGCGTTACGAAGTTCTTTACACTTTCATGAATCAAACGATTACATACTTTTTCAAGCTTACTCATGACAATGACTGATAAGATAATCGGAATAACAGTAGATGAGTAGCTCATCATCGTTACAGGGATTCCAAAGAAGGTTGTGGCTACATGTTCTGTCTTTAGAGCTACAATGGAAGGGTATAACAATGCTCCTGCAATTGTTACTGCAGTAAATATGTTTCCTTCAAATTTTCTAGCCGTTGTTACCGCTAACAGTACTGGCAGGAAATAAAACAAACTATCCGCCGCTGCCGATAAGATGGTATAGCTAGTTTCCGTTTTTTGTAGCCAGCCAACATTCAGTGCGATTAACAGCAATCCTTTTAATATCCCCGCTCCGGCCATTGTACCAAGCAGCGGAGCAAAAATACTGGAAACCACATCAACAATCCGGCCTAAGATATTCCCTTTTTTCTCTTCCTTGGAAGGGCCTTTTTTATTCGAATCACTTAAAATATTCGATATTTTCCCGATTGCGCTATATACCTCAGGAACGGTATTCCCGATCACAACCTGGAATTGTCCCCCGCTTTCTTTAACAGTGATAACTCCTTGGGTATTTTCCAATTTTCCTTTGTTTGCTTTGGTTGCGTCCTTTAACACAAAGCGTAATCGTGTCGCGCAGTGAACAAGTGATTGAACATTCTCCTCTCCACCTACTGAGTCTACAATTTCTCTTGCCAACTTCTCGTAGTTCATGACATGCACCTCCGTTTTTTATTATTGGGCAAATAAAAAACCTAAGCCTTAGAAAATAGTAGACTTAAAAAAGTCCTACATTTTCCACGACTTAGGTTTTGCCTGCGTAACCAGTAACAATCCTAATTTCTAGTAAAGCGTTTTCAGTTCTATAATTCTATCATAATAAAACTTTGCGTTTTGTCAACGATTATGTGTTGACTACTCGTTCGATGTGAATCGTTAGATACAGCATTTCCTCATTGGTAAGGGTATGATTATATTCTTTTTTAATATATTCTTTGATTTTTTCGGTACATTTGGCCGCTTCTTTATGTTTTTGCTTGATCATAATATAAAGAAAATCGTCATTGTTTTCATAATGCTTTCCTTGAAAAACACGCTGAGCGAAAAATCGTAAATGAGTAATCATGCGATAATAGCTTAACGAATCCTCTTCAAATTCCACATTGAAGTGATACTTCACAATCGTAATGATTTTTTGGATGAATTTCGTAATGCTCATTGTGTTTGAAATTTCTTCATTCATTTCCGCGTTAATAATGTGAATGGCAATAAAGCCTGCCTCATCTTCGGGCAGGGCAATATTAAACTTCATCTTGATTTGTTCCAAGGCTTTCAAACCAACAGAAAACTCTTCTTTATAAAGCTGTTTGGTTTCCCACAATAGCGCATTTTTGATTTCGATCCCTTTGCGATGCCGTTCCATCGCGTAATTCATATGATCGGCTAAAGAAACATAGATGTTTTCGTTTAATTTTTTCCCTAAACTATTTTTGGAGTACTGAATAATATCCTCAACAACCACCATCAAATCCATTGGAAATTCACGAAGAAGCAATTTAAAATTGTCGGAGGTTTGTTTATTTTTCAAGGCAAACACTTTTTCGATTTTCTCTTGGTCTACTTCTTCTCCTGATTTTTTCTGAAAAGCGATGCCTCTTCCCATGATCACAAGCTCCGTACCATCTTCCTGTAAAACACTGATGACATTATTGTTAATAACCTTTGCTATCTTCATGTTCTTCTCCTTCCTTGACATAGGAGATCTTTATCAGCTGTCCAAATTTTCTCCGTTAGACATAATCACGTTTTTATACCAATGAAAGCTCTTCTTTTTGATTCTTTTGAACGTTCCTCTTCCTTCATCATCTCGATCCACGTAGATGTAACCATAGCGTTTTTTCATTTCGCCTGTGGAGGCACTGACTATGTCTATCGGCCCCCAGCTTGTGAAGCCAATAAGCTCGACACCATCTTGAATCGCTTCTCCCATCTCGGCGATATGCTGTTTCAAGTACTCGATTCGGTAATCGTCGTTGATTTGCCCTTCAGGCGTTACCTCATCGACTGCGCCGAGGCCGTTTTCAACGATAAACAACGGTTTTTGATAGCGGTCATAGAGCTGGTTTGCTGTGATCCGCAAGCCTTTCGGGTCAATTGTCCATCCCCATTCTGATTTGGTCGCATAAGGGTTTGGGACTGAACCAAATACGTTGCCACTTGTCATATTTCTCATGACTTCCGGGTCAGTACTTATTGTACGACTTGAATAGTAGCTAAAGCCAATAAAATCTACCGGATGATCCTTCAGAATTGCTTCATCTTCGGGCTCCATCTCAATCTTCACCTGATGCTCTGTAAAAAAGCGATTCGCATATGGCGGATATTCTCCGCGCGACTGCACATCAATGAAAAGGTATGTTTCACGGTCCTTTTCCATCGCCTTGAAAACGTCTTCAGGATTACACGTATAAGGATAAAATGTGCCGGCAGCCAGCATACAACCAATTCTCGCGTCCGGAATGATTTCATGACAGGCTTTTACAGCTAACGCACTCGCGACAAGCTGATGATGCGCCGCTTGATATTGAATTTGTTTATTAATCTCTCCATCTTCAAAAACAAGTCCCGCACCTAAGAACGGCAAATGAAGAAGCATATTAATTTCGTTAAATGTCATCCAATATTTCACTTTTTCTTGATAACGGGTAAAGACTGTTTTGACGTATGTTTCAAATAGATAAACAAGCTTGCGGTTTCTCCAGCTGCCGTACTTTTCAACCAAGTGGACAGGTACATCAAAATGCGCAAGCGTAACGACTGGCTGAATCCCCTTTGAGATCAATTCATCAAAAAGATCGTCATAAAACTTCAAGCCCGCTTCGTTTGGCTTCTCATCTTCTCCGGTAGGAAAAATACGCGCCCAAGCAATTGATACACGAAGGGCCTTGAAACCCATCTCGGCAAACAAGGCAATGTCCTCTTGATAACGGTGATAGAAGTCGATCGCTTCATGGGAAGGATAAAACTGACCCTCTAGAGGAGTTAGAGCTGGAACGGCCCCCTTCATCATACTCCGTCTCATTTGGCCGGACGGTAATAAATCGACAATTGTTAATCCCTTGCCATCTTCTAAATAGGCTCCTTCCGCTTGATTGGCGGCAATTGCTCCACCCCACAAGAAATCCTTTGGAAATTGGTAATTTGACATTATACACCCTCCTTTTTATCGTGAACCATCGATCAATAACTTCCCTCTGCGATTTATCAAATAAAAAACCTGAGCCAAATTAAGCACGCAGCAAGTGCATGCAATTCAGATCAGGTTATGCCCTAATGGTAACATTCCCATAAACTATGTAATTTAATACTAAATCTAATCGTTCTTTTGAGTAATGTCAATCCTATCTCAATAATCGTTCTAACTGATTCTTCACAATTGTTACGAACCCATTCCCCAACACGCGATCATATTGGAAGGCTCCCTTTAAACAACAAATAATGGTGACCGCCAATTCATCCAATTTCTCAAAATGATGGATTTTCCCTTCCGTCTTCGCCTCAGACAGCATCTTTGATAGAAAAGTCAACTCCATTTGGCTGAGTTCTTTTAGCCGCTCTTGAAGACTTAGTGGTAGAGACTGAAAATCGGATTGCAGGGAAGTAATCGCACATATTTCATTTTCCTGTAACCATGAAAGTCTGCCTTCGATATAACGGTTAAACTTCTCTTCTATTGTCGGAAGCTGATCAATGGTTTGAAATGAATTGTACAGGATGTGCTGCAGTTGTTCGCATACAGCAAGTCCGAGGTCCTCCTTTTTCTCAAAGTGGTAATGGATACTTGCCTTGGTGACTCCCAACTGCTTGGCCAAGTCATCATAACTAAACGCGACATACCCTTTTTTCTGTATCAGTCTTAGTGTCAGGTCAACGATTTGTGATTTACGACTTTCCATGCCGCTATCTTAATTGACTAGTAGGTAAGTGTCAAGAATAAATAAAGGTCAGCCCATATAGGGACTGACCACTACGGTATGTGATACGTTCAACTTGGAACTGACGGACTAGTCTCGCAGTCTCCACATCACAAAAAGATGAAATTAGAAATTACTTCTCGTTGGCGTCAGTAGGGCCATTCAACGTGTAAGTGTACGGTTGCTCGGATTTTACAACTGGTTTCACTTCGTCTTTAGTAGTTGTAGCAGTTTGGTTATCTACTGGTTTCACTTCAGTAGTAGCGGCAGGAGTTGTAATAGTGTTGGCTGCTTCGTGCATGGAATGTCCGAAGTATACCTCTGTTGAACGATCAACTTCAGCAAAAGCTGCTGAGCTAACGGAAAGAGAACCTGCTAATACAGCACCAGCCATTAACATTTTCATTTTATTCATGAGAATCACCGTTCCTATCATTTTTAAGTATTTTTCTTACTTACTAGTAGGTAAGTATTGAAGGCAAAAAAATATGATGTGAAGACTACTACCAAATTGAACAATCATTAACCGCTGATTTATACCCTTATTTTACTTGGGAATTCTAACCTCTGTAAAGCGATTTTAGAACTTATTATTATTCTTTACTTACTTTCATTTCATAAGGAAACGAGTAGCATGAGGACCGATTACGTAGAAAGCTCAGTGCGTTCCGCTTTCTACGTAACCAGTAATTTCCCTAAAAGTGTCGCCACTGATTCCGCAAGATACTCCATATCGTGCAAAGCTACATAGAAATTGCCGTATAGCATTTTCATCATGGCAAAGTCCTTATCATTTAACTCCTTATTCGACAGGTACAAGCCAATCACATTGATCCCGTGCTTTCGGGCTTCCGCCACGGCTTTATACGTATCAAGTACACCATCCTCGCCATAGTTTGCGGCTGAGGGCTCTCCATCTGAGAAGACCAACAGGAATTTTTGCTTTTCCCGGCGGCTTCTAAGCATCGCACAGCCTTCACGAATCGCAAAACCGTCACGATTATCCTCCTGTGGCTCCATCTGAAGAATCGTACAGCCGACCAATCGCTTGTCACAGTTGTCATACGTGATCACGGGCTGAAAATAGTTGTTAGATACCCCTTTCTTCAGTGCGGATGACTCCTCCCAAAACCCGATGACATTATGGGGAATCATGAGTGCCTGAAGCGTTTCATGAAACAGGATGGCGGCTTTCTGGACCTTGTCCATCTTTGTCGACATAGAGGAAGAACAGTCAATGAGAAGTGAAAATACGGCATCTTTTTGCTTGGACTCCTGCTGCCGCTTGATAAAAGGTCTTGGATTTTCATCCGTTACCAACGGAATCAGCTTTTTACCCAGCCTTCCTTTTAGCAAATTGGATCGATGCTCGTTGCGCTGATGTTCGATGTACTTCTCCAGTGTTCTCACTAATGCCATTTGGTGATGGGCTAGCGATAGCGCAATCTCCTGATACTTCCCCCATTCCTTGTAATTAGGCGCGAACGGGTCCAGATGAATGGCAACCGGCCCTTTATATTCAGCGGCTTGCCGATCTTCGTCCGTGTTTTCCAGAGACATTTTCTTTTCGAGCAGATTCTGAATATCGTAACTTCGTTTGTTGGTTTGCACAGAATTTCCCTGTATCGACGCGAATACCTGATCGTTGGCGTCAGACATTCGAACGTCATCCCCTACAACATCTGTGTTGGTTCCTTCCTCCACGTCAAATTGAAGCAGCGATTGTTCAGAGGTTTCCGTATCCTGATGCCAGGTCATCATTTTTTCTTCCGCCGCTTTGTTTTGGTCGTTTTCCTGATCCTTTTTTCCGGTTGATATTACTTCATCTTTTCGGCAAAGATCGTCAAAAGTGATGGAAGAGACAGTCTGTGAAGAGATCCCAAAAAACTGTTCTTGGCAATCTTTTGTATACTGTTGATCGACCACTGCCATTATCTCCTGGCAGAGGGACATCACATCTTGGGTGCTTTCGGTCTCGGTGATTTTGGCAAGTGTTACACTCATTCTAGATTCGGAGGTTATGGCTGAATCAAACGGTTCCGCCTTAGTAGCATGGAGGTAAATACGATAAAACAGCTTATCCAAATCATAATCATGGCTAATCGAAGAGCGTAACTTTTGCAGAAAGTTTTTTTGATACAGCTCTTTTCTTTTGGTAAAAGCTCGAATCATTCCCGGCCGTAGATCAAGGCAATTCTTTTCGATCCGCAAATCTTCCAACAAGCAGAATAGCTGCTTCGCGAATTTGGGATTCCGATAACGTGTGGCAGCATCCAAAAACGAGGAAAAGACCGATAAATCACTAAAATGAATATTCCCGAAGCTTCTCAAATAGACGTCGCTCTTCCGGCCCAGGCTTTTTGATTCCTCGTCAAAAAAATCCCAAAATCGGCTGACATAAAACTTGTGCTCATGTTTCTCGATCCGAGCGTATAGATCGAATTCTACAATCGCGTCTTGATCTTCGGCTAAAACCTTTGCGATATCGGTTAGCTGCATCAAGTCCATCCAATCGAGGTTGGTCTCAAGAAATGAGAAAAAGGGCTCCATATCCTACACCCCAAACACCGTTTCGGCAATGTTTTTTACGACGTCTTTTTCTCGCTGGTCATCCAATTTATCAACGATCGCACGGGTAACGGCACGAAGAGGCGGCATATAACAACTTAGGTCGCAGGCATCCAGCAACCCCCGGATGGAAGCCACTTCTTCTGAAACCTGTCCGGTTTTGACCATCCGAATAAAATCAGCGGAGAGTTGAACAAAGGATTGAAGCAACTTCTCGTCTTTTAATTGCGATTGATTCTCCAGCAGGCGTTTTAGTTGATCTCCTTGCACGTAAGGAACTTCCACTACAACAAAGCGGTTTTTTAATGCCTCGTTAAGCGGTGTCGTTCCGACGTACCCTACATTCATCGCGGCAATCACAGAAAACCCTTCCTTCGCTGTGATCACCTCGGCTGTAAATGGATTCGTTATAGACCTTCTATAATCCAACACCCCATTTACGATTGAAAGCACATCCGGTTTGGCTACATTCAATTCGTCGATATACAGGAAGTTTCCGTTCTTCATCGACTGAATAACAGGTCCATCGATAAATTGAATATGTGCCTTGTCTTCTTCATGGGTTAAGGTCTTAAACCCGAGTAACGCTTCCGAATCCAGGTCAACGGAGCAATTGATTGATTGAAGGCTTTTGTTTAGCAGCTTAGCGATATACTCTACTAATTTGGTTTTTCCGCTGCCGGTACCACCTTTTAATAACAGATTCTTTCCCATGGCAACAGCGACCAAGGCATCGTAAAGAATCTCCTTACTCGGAGCAATATAATCACCTTCATATATCTTCTCATTCTCTAGCAACTGGTTAATTTCTAGCTCTGATCGTAACAATTGCGCTGCCTCTTTTCTTTTTGACTTCATGATGCTTTTACATTCTAATATTCTATCTATTTCTCTAGCCTATTCCAATTGGAAAACTTAGCCTCAGTCTGGGTGGTTCATTGTTTCAACATGTTCATCGTTTTATCTACTAAACAAAAAACTCATGAAAGCTATCTAGAGAAGATAGTTTCATGAGCTTCATTGTATTATTCCCTGAAAACTGGATACACTCGATATGCTAAGAGATTAAAACGTGGATAAGTCCTCGACCGATTAGTATTCGTCAGCTCCATGCGTTACCGCACTTCCACACCG
>NZ_JBNJQR010000009.1:0-249223 GCF_050113715.1 Brevibacillus ginsengisoli | reverse complement strand
TAGGCACGCCGCCAGCGTTCGTCCTGAGCCAGGATCAAACTCTCCAATAAAGTTGAGTTGATTCTAAACTTCAAAACAGTTTTGCTTGGCTAGTGTTTGTTTCACTAAACGTTTATTGTTCAGTTTTCAAAGAGCATTTCTAGTTTACTACTCCGAATTACTAGTATCAGCACCTCGAAGCAGCGACCTTTTTAATTTACCACAAAACCTTCGAACAGATCAAGTGGTATTTTTTTCATCGTCTCCGCAAACCAACTGGTCAGAAGGGACATTTACTAATCTAGCATCTTGCCGTATATAAAGTCAATACTTTTTTTAATTTTATTCTCGAGAACAGAATCCTTGTTCTTCTACCACTTTGTCATTCATTCGGACAGGAACGGATTGAATAAATGAACGCCTTAACATTTTATCCAACAGTAACCCTAAATTAATTCGACTATCTGTAATCTCGGGATGTCTTTTCAATTCTTCGTAAGTCCACGGTTTGTTTTGCGTATTGATGATATCTGTGATGAGGCATGTGGCTTCTTTCATCTTGGACATGATTTGAAACTCAATCGGGAGTAAAAGCAATTCCATCCGCTTCTCAAGCGGTTCTGAACCCGCAATTAATTCCTCATATAATTTGTAGATGGTTGGCTCTAGCCGTTTAACCTGATTCCACAAAACCGCTTCTTGTATTTCTCCAGCCTCGATGACTACCAGCCTTGCCCAACCATTCAAAGCTTTAAGAACAGCTTGAAACGCATCCATGGTGTGATTCTGGTGCAGCAATTCCTTCGCTTCCAGAAAGTATTGAAGAAACACGGAATACTCTTCGCAAATACGACGCTTTCTCATCTGATGAGATAAACGGGTTAAACGATCCCGATTGCTTCTGAGATAATCATGTTGATCGAAAATAACTTCTCCCTGTCTCAATAACGAGTAGAGATAATGATCGGTACCTTGCAAAGAGAGTTGCTCAAGGTGCCATTGATGAATTCGATGCTCGACGACAATCTGATCTTGGCAAATCAAGTAGCTTGTCTCCCATTTTTCCCCTGGCTGGTTTAGAACAATCAGATAGATAAGGTTCTTCCCTTCATGAACCAAGCTGCTATCCTCTCTGTTATCCAGCAGTAAAACGGACAGAACATGTTGTTGCCGCAGGATGTTCTCTTGATATTTTTGCAACTCTTGGTTCAAGCGGGTACACCCCCTTATCAGTGTTTACGCTTATGGATTCTACGTGAAGCGAATTCTTCCTGCCTCCTTAAGCACTTGATGAACAATCATCCGGCTCTGCTTTTCTATCAAATTATGCTATAATTACCAGTTAGGAGGAATGCGTCGATGAAAAACTACAATCGAATCAGTAAAATTAAACGGATGCGTACATGGGCGAACTGGAATATGATCATCGGTATTTTCTGTATGTATGCGGGCTATTTTTTGGTTAAAGGCAACGTGGTTTCCTGGCTAAACAACAATTATCTGTTCATGGCTATTCTTCTCATCATCGGATTTATTCTCATGATCATCAGTACCGTTTTGTTTATGATTTCTGGAATGGTTTCCACTTCGGCTCCTCAAGCTGAATGTCCCTCTTGTAAGAAGGTAACAAAAATGATGGGAAAACAAGACGCGTGCATGTTCTGCGGACAGCCATTAGAACTAAGCGACGCTTCCCCAACTTCAACCATTGATGCGAAATAAAACAACAAACCACCTACCATTGAGCGGCAGGTGGTATTTTTATGGACTATTTTAACGCAAGTTCTCTTTGATTACTTCCCAGACCTCAGGATTTTCGAAGCCGCGACGCCATGCTGCATAACCAGCCAGATCATATTGCTCGACAAGTTGCATCCGGCTTTTAATCGAGGTTTGATCCTCTAGCCACACTTTATAAGTGGCACCGTCTTTAGGGTCTTTGAAGCTCGCGAACATTTGACCCGTCTCCGGATCCAGCTGTGGCTTAACTCCCTTGTCTTTTAACCATTGATCGACTTTTGCCATGGAGTAAGCCTTGGAGCTTACCTTGATTGTTCCATCAGCCTGGGTCTCTTCTTTCCATAAGCGTGTGTAAAATGGAATTCCGAGAAGAAGCTTTTTCTTCGGCACTTCTTTCAAAGTTTCTTTCAGCGAATTCTCCGTCCACGGCAGTGAAGCGACAGAACCTGCTTTCGGACTGGAAGCCCAGTGTTCGTCATAAGTCATAACGGCTATATAATCTACCACACTAGCTAGGGCCGCGCGATCATAGAACTGGGACCATCTGTCACTACTCGAGATTGTGGTGACGTCCATTGAAACCGTCAAGTGTTGTTCATGCGCGTAAGGAGTGAGTTCACGGACGAATTGAACCAAGAATCCCTTGTCTTTTAGATACACATTCTCAATATCTAGATTGATCCCATCCAACTTATACATTCGGGCATACTGCAAGATCTGCCCGATAAACTTTTCGCGTAAACGGAAATCACTCAGAACAGCATGCGTATAATCAGGGTTAAATCCGTTAGAAACTAATCCCCATACCTTATAGCCTTTTCCATGTGCCCATTTTACATATCCCAAATCTGCTTTATTCCCCAGATTCGCTTGATCATCCAAAAGTTCAAACCAAGTCGGTGAGACTACTTGAATTCCCTGGAGTGCGGGGATTTGTTTCGTATCCGGGTTTTTCTGCGAGACTTGCTCCCAGACCAAACCAATCCGTTCTCCAAGCGGTTTCCAAGGGGTAACGTTTGGAGATTCCGGCATATGTAAAGCGACCTTTCGAATATCAGTCAAGGCGATGGACTCTTTGGGCAAATAACCCACGATCCCATCTGACGTCTGAACGTAATACCACCCCTGATCTTCTCGAATGATATCTACGGTAGAATCCTTCGCAAGATCGGCAACAATCGCCTCTTTAATAGAAGCTCCCTCACGCAACGGTATGGTTGGATCTTTGCTATCACCAGTGAATATCTTTCCTTGTTGAATCGCATCTCCGTTTTTCTCAAAGGAAATCACTTGCGTCTGCTCGTTTACTTTCATAGCAAATGGATACAAATGCTCCAGAGGACTGTAAGGTACATATCGCTTCCCATCCACGTCCTGTACAGGCACCCGCAAATTCACAGGGGTTTTGTTCAAAAAAGCCTGCAGCTTATCGCTCTCCATACGGAGGACTTTATCTTGAGTGGTAACAATAACTGATTTGGTTGGTTCATCCCAAAAAATCGAAGGATCTATATTGGCTTTTAGAAAGTCAAATGGCACAAGAATTTGATCATTCTGAACCAAATAAGAATCCGGGTAGACATTCCCTTGATAAAGAATGACATGATCTCGACCAGCAAACGGCTTCACATGTTCAGTGGAAGGTCGTGTAAAGAGATACCATCCTCCTGTGGCAACCATTACCAACAGGATCAGGAACAATAAGGCAAAGCCTGATCGTCGTCTCTTTCTTACACGAGGGGAACGGTTAAAAGCAACTTCCATAAATACACCCCGCTGACTTTTTTGACACTTATTTGATGATATAGTAGGCTTTGCATTTCTACAACCTTCTGAATATATTTTCCATTTTATATACACAAAGTGGTCATGAAAAAAGCCATTTCTCCACGATATTCGCAGACAAATGGCTTCTTCAGCAGTTCACCTTGCTGATTTTATTGAGCTTGTTTGGTTTGGCAATCCTCGCAGATTCCATACACTTCCATCCGATGTCCTGTAATCTTGAATCCTGTAGCTTTACCCGCATCTTCTTCCACACCTTGCAAATACGGGTGGTGAAAGTCATGAATCGAACCGCAATCCGAACAAATAATGTGATAATGCTCTTCCATCGTATTGGCGTCAAAACGACTGGAAGCATCACCATATGTCAATTCACGTACCAACCCTGCTTCTTTAAAGACGCGCAGGTTGTTGTATACGGTGGCCACGCTCATATTAGGGAACTTACCTTCCAAGGCTTTATAAATCTCATCAGCTGTTGGATGAGTCATGGAATCAAGTAGGTATGCTAATATGGCATGACGCTGAGGAGTCATTCGTACCCCTGTATTTTTGAGGACTTCTACGGCCTTCTCTACACGTTGTGACATCGTCATGCACCTCACTTTCTAAACATGGTTGCTTCTTAATTAGTATTCTAACTAATAACAAGAATTTTATTAGAATTGTTATAAACAAGTGTAAGGTGAATGAGAAACTATGTCAATTACCTATGATTTCTTTTTTGCTTCCGCTTTCGCATAATGGCACTCCGTTTGCAAAGGACATTCGTTGCATTTCGGATTCCGCGCACTGCAGATACGACGACCATGCCAAATCAACCAGTGATGGGCATCCGTCCATTTTTCCTTAGGAATACGCTTCATTAGTTGCTGCTCAGTTTCATCCACAGTATCACTCTGTGCCAACCCAAGGCGATTTCCTACGCGGAACACATGCGTGTCAACTGCAATAGCTGGAACGCCAAACGCATTGGACAAAACGACATTCGCTGTCTTGCGTCCAACTCCGGGTAAAGCTTCTAATTCTTTATGGGTTTGGGGTACTTCTCCGTTATATTTTTCATAAAGAATTCGGCAGGTTTCCAAAATGTTTTTGCTCTTGCTTTTGAACAAGCCAAGACCTTTAATTTCTTCTTCCAACTCGGGCTGCGTAAGATGAATATACTCTTCCGGCTTATTATATTTAGAAAATAACGAAGCTGTAATTTCATTGACCCGTTTATCCGTGCATTGAGCAGATAGGATGGTGGCAATCAAAAGCTCGAAAGGAGTTGTGTAGTTTAGTTCGCAATGAGCATCGGGATAAAGTGTCTGCAACTGATTCAATATCTCTTCTGTGTTCACTCGTTTCAAGCGTTTTGCCGTTTTTTTAGTTTGTGGCATCTTCCCGATTCTACTCCTTTCTCTCTCAACGTTTATTGCGTGTTCATTTAACTTCTTGATCGTACAAAGAAAATTTGGCGATGCCAAGACGTATCAACTTAAAAAGAAGAGGTCATCTTATTGACCCCTTCGCTTGGTATAGATATATTTGATCGAGTTATTCCTGATGGAGCGTCTGTTCATCCGCTCCCACTTGGTGATTGATGTAGCGCGCCGCCACAAACAAGTAATCTGAGAGTCGATTCAGGTATTTGATACTCACTGGATTAATCGGTTCCTGTTCCGTGATTTGCACCGTTCTTCGTTCTGCCCTGCGAGCGATAGTCCGGGCAATATGCATTGCGGCAGCAGCCGGATGTCCCCCTGGTAAAATAAAGTTGGTCAAGGGTGGGAGGCTCGCATCCAAGAGATCGATCTGTTTCTCCAAATACGTGACATCATCTTCCACGATGGGCCAGCCTACCTGCTTGCCTTGCGGAGTTGCCAACTCGGCTCCAATATGGAACAGCTTAGTCTGAATGATATGAAACGTCTTCTGCAGTTCTGCCCATTCCTCTCCCGCTGGCAAATGCGAAAGCGCATATCCAATGGAAGAATTAGCCTCATCGCAAGTCCCATACGCTTCTACTCTTGGAGAGTATTTCGGAACTCGGTCACCATAAACGAGTGAAGTTTCACCTTTATCGCCAGATTTCGTGTAAATCTTCATGACTATCCCCTTCCCTGTCCCCCAAATCCTTATTTCCCCGGAAATCGACAAGCTACACAGCTTCCGCAACAATAATCAGCTCTGAGCTTTTCTGATCGAATGACGCTTTGTCAAAAGAACCAAATCGTTGAACGACCTTAAATCCGTTCAAGCGAAGCAAATGGTGCAGCTCAGCCGGGAAAATATACCGCAGAGTAAATCGGCCTACGATTTTCTCCTGTACGACACCTTCTGGGCTTAGCCGCTCATATGTACGCGTCACTTCCGAAAGTTGTTGGAAATGATCATACAATGTATAGTCCCACATCGCCACTTGTTCTCCTGATTCAAGCGGAAACATGCCGCGCAAGGACATTTTTTCACTTTCTTCGTAAAGATGTTCAATTTTCGGCACAAAGACGTTCATGACGAGCTTGCCGCCGGGTTGCAAATGCTGACGAACGCATCCTAACGCCTTCATTTGGTCTTGTATGTAAAGCAAATGAAGAAAAGAACGAAACGGAATCATCACCAGATCAAACTTCTTCTGCAGGTCGAACTTGCGCATATCCCCGTGCACAAGCGTAAGCTGGTCACTGACTCCCGCTTCAACAGCCTTTTGGCTTGCTTTCTCTAGCATTTCAGCGGATAAATCCAAGCCTGTAACGGTTACACCCGCTTGTGCCACAGGGATCGTAATTCGACCGGTTCCGCATGCGAGATCCAGCACTTCGCCCTTGCTTTCCTTGGCCATTTCGAGATAGAACGGAATATCTCCATTCACACCACGTTGTGTAATGTCGTAGTAATCCGCCCATTGATACATGTTTACTGCCATAAAATCCTCCTACACGACCAGCTCTTTAGATTGGAGATACGCCATAACCAACTTGGCAGTATTCTCAAAAGCATCCTTGTGTGTACGCTCGTGAGAATGAGAAGCGTCAATTCCTGGTCCGATCAATCCGTGCGCGACATCATACCCCGCACGAAGCGCCGCACTCGCATCTGACCCATAGAATGGATAAATATCAACCTGATAGTTCAGTCTGTTCTCTTCTGCCAAAGCGACAAAATGTTTCCGCAGTCCGTAGTGGTACGGCCCGGAGGAATCCTTGGCACAAATCGACACACAGTATTCATCGGTTGTCTGGCCGTCCCCAATCGCGCCCATATCGACAGCCACATATTCAACAGTCTCTGTCGGAACACTGGAGTTGCCGCCATATCCGATTTCCTCATTGTTGCTGATCAGGAAATGAGTCGTGAACGGAAGCTGAATATTGGATTCGCCAATCTGTTTCATAATCCCGAGAAGAATCGCCACACTTGCCTTATCATCAAGATGGCGAGATTTGATAAACCCGCTCTCTGTAACTGTCACACGCGGATCAAAGGAAACAAAGTCACCCACTCGAATGCCTAAGGCAAGGGTTTCCGCTTTGTTCGTCACTTTTTCATCCAAACGAACTTCCATCACATTCTCGGTGCGCTCCATTTTTTCCCCTTCACGGCCATAGACGTGCACAGAAGCTTTGGTCGTCAGGATCGTTCCCGTGTAAATACGTCCGTTCCCTGTCTCAATCTGGCAGTACTCCCCTTCAATGGCATTCCACATAAAGCCGCCAATCAAGGCAAGCTTCAACCGGCCATTCGCTTTGATTTCCTTCACCATCGCTCCCAACGTATCCACATGGGCGGTAAGCAGTCGATGCTTCTCCTGATTGATGCCTGGAATGGTTGCGAGAACGGCTCCCTTATTCGTCCGTTTATAGCTTACACCAAGTTTATCCAATTCCTCTTCTACCCAACCCATGACTTTTCCCGTGTTGCCTGATGGGCTCGGGGTATTCGCCAACGCACAAAACGCTTCCACCATGTAATCAATCGGCAACTGACTCATCTATGCATTCTCCTTTACCTATGTATTTTATGTAATTTATAGTTGCTTAACGAATTCAAGAACTTCCTGAACGTGCCCTTTTACTTTTACCTTATTCCAAATACGCGCGATTTTTCCCTCAGCATCAATGACGAAAGTTGTCCGCTCAATGCCCATGTACTCGCGACCGTACATTTTTTTCAGCACCCAAACGCCGTACGCTTCCGCAACCTTGTGATCCGGATCGGCAAGCAGTGTAAATGGCAATTCATGCTTGCTCACAAATCGGTCGTGAGATTTCACATCATCCGGGCTAATACCAAGGACGACCGTATTCAGATTACCGAACTCGGGATGATAGTCTCGAAAATCACATGCTTCTGTCGTGCAGCCTGGCGTCATGTCTTTGGGATAAAAATAGAGCACAATATTCTTCCCACGCAGATTTGCCAGTGAGATTGTTTGATTATTGCTTGCTTCTAATGTAAAATCTGGAGCGATCTGTCCAATTTCAACCATTTGAGAGTCCCTTCCTCCAATTATGAGTTTGTCTTATTTTAACAAACTAAATAGATACACGAAAGATTCAATGCTAGTCCATTGCACACCGCCCAAGAAAACGCTACAATTAAACAATGGATTAATAAAGAATTATAAACTGACGCTAGTAGAATCTGGACGGTGAAAACATTCATGAGAGAGTTTTACAATGTGACAGACCCGGAAGCGCTTAAGTGCCTTGCTATACCAGAACGTGTGAAAATTCTTGAATTATTCGAAGATCTTGAGCCGCGTACCGCTAAACAAATCGCGACAGAACTCGGAGAAAATGCGGCGCGTTTACATTATCATGTGAAAGAATTAGTTCGTGCTGGTTTGCTCGAACAAGTCGACACCCGCGTAAAAGGCTCCATTGTTGAAAAGTATTACCAACCAATCGCTAAAGTCATTTCGGTCAATCTGCGCGTGATGATTGAAGAAAACGCGCAACAGTTTAGTGACATTATGTTCTCACCACTTCGTACCACAGAGAAAGATTTGATGAGAACGTTAAATCAATTCGTAGAAAGCGATGTCGATGTGCGTAAAGAGTATAACGACACATTCGCCTATAATGTCACCGAATTATTTTTGTCCAAAGAAGAACGAAACGCATTTGTACAAGAATATAATGCGCTGATCCAAAAATATAAGGATCTCAAGATCTCCTCTGATCGTCGCAAATTCAAGAGCCTCAACATGCTATTCCCACTTTCTCCACCTGCGCCGACAGATGATAACGACGAACCGTTCATTGATTCGGACGAGCTAGATTAATCACAAGCAGATACAACTGTAGCATTCAAAAAGGAGCAACCCTCACAGGGATTGCTCCTTTTTTCATTTATGCCATATAACGCAGACGCGGAGATAGTTTGATAAAGATCGGATATGCGATTAAAGCGACTATAATTCCTTTTAATAAATTAAATGGCGCGATCGCGTACAAAATAAACGACCACAAGCTATCCATGTGAAGGCTGGCCACTAACGCATCCAGCGACATATGGTAAAGAACCGAATAGGCTGGCATCAACACATAATAATTGGCCACAGACATTACAGCTGTCATCAAGATGGTGCCTCCAAGAAGACCAAGCACAAATCCGCTTTTGCCTCCACGTACACGCTGCAAGGCAACCGTCACTAGAATGAAGCTCGCTCCTGCGATAAAGTTAGCCAATTCCCCCACAAGAAGACCATCTGTATTTTTCAGCAATAAGTGCAGGATGTTTTTAATCAGTTCAATCAGTACCCCGGCAGCGGGACCGAACATCAAACCGCCGATCAGACCTGGCAACGTGCTGAAATCAAGCTTTAAGAAAGTAGGAAAGAGCGGCAGCGGAAATTCCAGATACTGCAGGATAAACGCTACAGCGGCAAACAATGGAATCGCCACCAGCTTTCTTGTTTTGGACAAGTGTCCCGAGTGTACTTGCGTTTGTTGCATGATTACCATCTCCTCAGTTTGTTTTTCCTTCTTTTGAGGAATGGCAACAGATACGCAACACTAGCTACCGGATATCCCAACCACGCAAAAAGCCCCCGAAGTAAAGACTCCGAGGTCATGATGATTGGACGAACCCTATGCATAAGGGTATAGCGAACCAAAGGCTTTTGACTTCCCAAGCCTCATGATCACCATACGCATGCACAAACAAAGCACGTGTACAAACGCACTGTCGTCATCCTTCTCCCATCCAGACTGTACTGTCGGCTCTGGAATCTCACCAGATCCTGCACTCTTGCCTTAACAGCGAGAGGCTCGCGGGCTTACACAAATGTGATCACCGCCGGTCGGGAATTGCACCCTGCCCCGAAGGAATATGTGATTTTCACGAATTCATTATACTTGGGAAGTATGTTTCTTGACAATCATCTGGTAATAATTTTATGATCCGGCTCCGCGGTATTTCTTTACTCCCCAGTTCCAAATCAGCAATCCCAACGCAAAAAAGACGATGCCCATCAACGGTGTCAGCATGGTGAAAAGGTACCAATCCTTCTTGCCCAAGAAATAGGCGGATGGGTAAAGGCCGACAAAGGCAAACGGCAATATCCAGGTAAGAATGAACTTGATCACGTTGTTGTAAACATCAACTGGATAGCGGCCATAGTTCTGGATGTTATAGATCATCGGCGCAATTCCTGTTCGAGAATCGGAGAAAAAGCTGACAGCCGCGATAGCCGTATAAACTCCCGCATAAATCAGAACGCTGCTGATGACCAATCCAATGAACACGAAGACATCATACCAGGCGAACTGCAGATTCAGTCGAATCGCCGCATACCCCATAATAATCAATCCCGTGATCACACCAAAAATGCGGTCCGGCGCAATCGACTCCAAACAAACCTGCGCCAGATTGTGGATCGGACGAGTCAATACTCTGTCCATTTCCCCGCGAATAATATACCGTTCATTAAAATCCCAAAAGCCAAAAAACATCGTAAATACCGCATAAGGCACCAGAAAAAAGCCATAGATAAAGATGATCTCGTCACGAGTCCAGTCCTTCAAGGTGGAAACATGCTGAAAGACCACGAGAATAAACACCAAATTGATCAATTCATTAATGAGGTTCGAGAAAAATTCTCCGATGAAATCAGCGCGGTAGGCTAATCTTGTTTTGAAGTATTGGCTCAGGTAATGGGAAAACAACAAATACACCTGTTTCATCAACTATCCTCCTTGCACCACGAGCTTGTGTCGCGCTTGGTTCCACAATACGGTGATGGGTATTAACAGAACGCCGATCCAAACGAGTTGAAGCAGCAGCACTTGGACTATCTGGGATGCTGGAACCGCTCCAGCGAAAATCATGCTGGGATAGTAGTTGATCGCTTGAAAAGGCAAAAAGTGAAGAATCGATTGAGCCCATCCCGGGAAGAAGCTGATCGGCAGAATGAGACCTGACAATAAGTCAACAACCACCCGCTTTGCCCGCATCATCCCCTCGTTTCGCAAAAAGAAAAACGTAAGCACACCCGTGAGCAAGTTAATTTGGGTATTGATGATAAACGCCATGAGTAGGCTGAAAAGATAGACGCCCCACGTCTGCGCTGACGTCGGAAAATGAACCGGGATAAACAAACTGACGAGAATAATCCCTGGCACGGCGAAAAACAGAAAGCGAAAGATCCCCTCGCCCAACGCCTGCGCCGCTTTCACCGATAAATAGTTATAGGGACGAATCATCTCAATCGCCACTTTTCCTTCACGAACATCCTGGGCGATTTCCTGATCAATATTATTAAAGTAAAAAGCGCGCGACATCCACGAAATCGCTACGTAGGCCGTCATTTGGATCGCAGAAAGATTGGCGAGATTGGATTGATTCCCGTAAATCGCCCCCCACAGAAAATAGTACGCCCCAATGTTAATCCCGTAGATGATGATCCCACTATAGTAATTCACACGGTAAGCTAGCAGAGTCAGAAAACGCATACGGATTAATTCGGCATATAATTTACCCATAGCTGATAACCCCGCTATCGTCCGTACTGTAAATATTGCGCACGATATCTTCCGTACTTGCTTCGGTAATCTTCACATCACTTACATCCAAGCTAGACATCACTGTCGAGAGCAGGAACGGCAGCATCTCCTGGCTACGTTTCAGTTGAACTTTAATCGCGTACTCATTTTCGATCTCAAGCTCGCAAGGAAGATCGTTCAAGACAGCTCGCAGCTGATCCAGTGTCACTTTTTTCTTGAAGGAGAAAATAACCTCAGTTCCATTGCCCCATTTTTCTTTCAGATCGACCAGTTGACCGTCAAAAATTAGTTTGCCCTTGTCCATAACCAGCACCCGTTTACAGAGCGCTTCAATATCGGTCACGTCATGTGTAGTGAGCAGAATCGTCATTTGTTCCGTTTCATTCAGGTTGCGTAAGAAGTCCCGAATTTTTTGTTTGACCAGAACATCCAGTCCTACAGTCGGTTCATCGAGAAACAGCAGGGCAGGCTTATGAATCAATGCGGCCGCGATCTCGCAACGCATCCTTTGTCCCAAGCTCAGCTTACGAACCGGCTGATTGACAAACGAGCCGATATCCAGCTCTTCAATCAGACGATCCAGCCAGATTTTCCCCGCTTCTTCCTCCATTTGATAGACATGTCTTAGCAAGCGAAACGATTCCATCGGCGAGAGATCCCACCATAATTGAGAGCGCTGACCAAACACCACTCCAATGGATTTCACGTATTTCTCCCGCTCCTCATAAGGCACATATCCGTTAATCCGGACATCTCCTCCAGATGGCGTGAGAATCCCTGTCAACATCTTGATTGTGGTTGATTTCCCCGCACCGTTCTCTCCAATCAGCGCGAACATTTCACCTGGCTCTACATCAAACGTGACGCCATCCACTGCTTTGACAGTTTTATATTCACGATTGAACAAGTCACGAAACGCACCTGAAAGGCCAGATCGAGCTTGATGTATACGAAATTCCTTTTGCAACCCTTTTACATGAATCATCAAGGCACTTCCTTTAATGTTATTCAAAAGTATTTAAATAAAGTAACTATTCCCTAGTAAGTGTATATGAGGAACAACCCTTTGGCAAAGACCAAAAATACAACCAACTGCAATAATCAAGTGTGCTATGATAAATGGTGAATGTTTGCAAAGAAAAGAGGTTTGAATATGAATCGGGAAACTTCACAAAAATTATATGAGCAAGCGACGGAAGTTATCGTTGGTGGCGTAAATAGTCCATCCCGCTCCTTCAAAGCAGTTGGCGGCGGTGCCCCTGTCGTCATGGAGCGAGGGCAAGGCGCTTATTTTTGGGATGTGGACGGCAACCAATATATCGATTATTTAGCGGCATACGGCCCAATCATTACAGGACACGCCCACCCGCACATTACCCAAGCGATTACGGAAGCGGCACAGAACGGAACCTTATATGGAACTCCTACCCCATGGGAGATTAAGTTTGCGCAGATGATCCGCGAAGCGATTCCTTCTATGGAACGAATCCGCTTTAACAATTCCGGAACAGAGTCTGTCATGACCTGCATACGTGTCGCGCGGGCCTATACAGCCAAAACCAAAATCATGAAGTTCGCCGGTTGTTATCATGGTCACTCAGACCTCGTACTGGTAGCAGCAGGTTCCGGACCTTCTACCCTCGGAATTCCTGACAGCGCCGGGATTCCACAGAGCATTGCGAACGAAGTCATTACCATTCCATTTAACAATCCAGATACATACACAGAAGCCATGAAGCGTTGGGGCAGTGAAACAGCTGCCATTCTGGTTGAGCCAATTGTCGGCAACTTCGGTATTGTTATGCCAGAGCCGGGATTTTTAGAGCATGTATCCAAATTGGCCAAAGAATACGGCGTTCTCGTGATTTATGATGAAGTGATTACCGCTTTCCGCTTCTGTTACGGCGGAGCGCAGAATTTACTTGGCATCGAACCAGATCTTACAGCACTGGGTAAAATCATTGGCGGAGGTCTCCCAATCGGAGCCTATGGCGGAAAACGCGAAATCATGGAGCAAGTAGCCCCACTTGGACCTGCTTATCAGGCGGGAACCATGGCCGGCAATCCAGCTTCCATTCGCGCAGGAATCGCTTGCCTTGAAGTCTTGAAGCAACCGGGAGTATACGAGGAGCTGGATCGCTTGGGAAGTCTGCTTGAGCAAGGGATCCGTGAAGCAGCCAAGCGTCATCAGATTACAATCCAGCTAAACCGCGTCAAAGGTGCTCTCGCTGTTTATTTCACCGATGAGCCCGTTAAAGATTACGATGGCGCTCAAAAAGCCAATAGCGAAACCTTCGCTACCTTCTTCCGTCTGATGCTGAATGAAGGCATCTGCCTCGCTCCATCCAAATACGAGGCTTGGTTTGTCACGACAGCTCACACGGAAAAAGACATCATTCAAACCATTGAAGCTGTCGATCGTTCCTTTGCGAAAATGAGTCAATAACAGTCGTTTGGACATACTAGCCATAGACCGCACCTAAAGGAGGCTATTACAGTGTCCAAAGGAGAAAAATCGTTTCCGCAAGCTCCCGAAAAAACAATGGATCCCAAAATGAGCTCCAAAACAATGGAAGTTCTAGGATTTCAAAATCCGAGATTAACGGAACATCATAAACCACAGAAAACTCAAGAATAAACATTCATCACCATTTATGCACCCTTTCCGCCTCGAAAGGGTGTTTTTTCATAATAAAAGCTGTTGCTTCGCTTTTTTCCGTTTATGCTTTACTGTGTCAATATCTTGCATAAAGCATACATTATACATACATGACAGAATTTTTATTCAATTTCATTATTTTTACATTTCACGTACGTTTTCTGAATCGAAAAATAAATTACCAAATAATAACGAATGTTAAACTGTTTCAAACATATATAGTTCGGTATTTAGTAAGACTTTGATTATTGTTAAAAAATATTTTCCTTGTATAAAAACGCTTACATTCGTATAATTAACCACTGCGATTCTTGTTCGCATCAAATATTCGTGTTATTCTAATAATACTTTTTATTTTATTGGACTAAAGTGTGTCTAGGGGATTTTTCAAAGAGGAGGTGGAGGGTCAGGATTTTCTGACCGTATCATGCTAAAAAAAGAACACCACGAAATTATCGAGCAGTTTCAAGGGTACCAAGCCATCGAACATGACAGTTGCGGAATCATCTGTATCGTTGAAAAAACAGGGAAACCCTCTCGAAAAAACCTGGACGAAACCATCCGCTCTTTGATTCAAATGGAGCATCGCTCCGGATTTATTGACGGTGAAGGAGACGGGGTTGGCGTATTAACGGATATTCCACGAATCTTGTGGAGTCAATACCTGCATCACGCAGGACTGAACGGCGATATGGCATTCAGCCAACAGTTCGCGGTCGCTCATATCTTTGTACCACGCCAAGGTCATGATGAACAGGAAGTAAAAGCAAATATCCGTACGCTCTTGGGTCATCATCAATTCTCCATTTTGCTGGAGCGTGAAAATCAGGTAAACTCTGATGCTTTAGGCAAAAACGGCAGACAAGACGAACCGAGCTTCTGGCAAATTGCCCTTTTACCGAAACATGAATCCCATTTCACGACTCAAACCGAATATGCGAAGCGGTTGTTTGAAGCACACGTCGCTATTGAAGAGGCGTACAACGTTCATGTCGCTTCCTTAAGTCCATATTCCACCGCCTATAAAGTAATGGGCGCAGCTAATATTTTGCCAAAATATTTCAAAGATTTATACGCTGGCGATTTTGCCACTTCGGTTACAGTCGGACATAATCGTTATTCCACCAACACGTTATCTAACTTCTTCCGAGTACAGCCATTCTCCCTCTTGGGCCACAACGGTGAGATAAATACGATCAGTAAACTTGAAGAAGAAGCCAAGATGCTGGGGGTTCCTTTAGTTTCAGGCGGCAGCGATTCGCAGAACGTAAATCGAGTGATCGAGACTTTCATCCATCGTAATGGGCTGAGTCTTTTTGAAGCGATGGAAGTCGTCTTCCCGCCGATTCACCACGAGATGAAGGGCTTTTCGCAAGAGCTGCAAGATCTGTACGTCTACCTTCGTCAGACTTGGGGACACTTTGCTCAAGGACCTGCAGGGATTGTTTCCCGATACGGCAACGAATGTGTGTTCAGCGTAGACTCTTTGGGTTTACGTCCACTTTGGATGGTGGAGAGTGAAGCTTCTCTCTACTTCTCTTCCGAACAAGGCGTCATCACTGTTCGTGAAATGTTAAGTGAACCAAAATCCATTGCTCCTGGAGAAAAAGTAGGAATTACATTGTCTCCTAATCAGCCGATTACAGTTGTCTACCATCACGAGCTGCAACAGATCGTCCTGGAACGCTTCAAGCATAAAGCGGCTTTCGCCGGAGCGAACCATCACCTGCATTTTTCCTACGAAGCGGACTCCTGTGTGGGTGAACCGGATATGGCGGAACCTACTACCTCCGTATTCAGCGCTTTTGGCTGGGATCGCGAGCAAATTCAATTGATTGAGCAAATGTCTACGAACGGCGCTGAGCCAATTCGTTCATTGGGTTATGACGGACCGCTTGCGGCAATCTCCAAGGAGCGGCAAAACCTCGCTGATTTTATCAAAGAGAGCGTAGCCGTTGTGACGAACCCGGCAATTGACCGTGAGCGTGAGATTGAGCATTTCTCTACTCGCGTGATTATTGGCCCTCGCGCAGCTTTTGCGGCGAAAGAAACAACCAGTAAACGAGTGGAGCTGCCATCGCCCATTTTGTTAGAAGGTCAATCACTGCAACAGCTGGCTAGCGATCACGGAACCTTTACCCTTGAGCAGTTAATCATGCTGTTTAATGATAATCCAAGCAGTATCGCCATTCTGAGCACGCATTTTTCGGAAACAGAAGGAATGGCGCAAGCATTGGATCGTCTGGCCACTGAGGCGCTTCAGGCTGTAAAGAACGGTGCCCTGCTCCTCTTACTGGATGATACCCAAACTCACCGTGATGGGCTCTATTGGATTGATCCGTTACTGGCAACGTCCGCTATCGATCAGGCGTTAAAGGCGGCCGCTGATGATTCTGGTATAAGCTATCGCCGCAAATGCAGCATCATCCTGCGCTCTGGCGCCATTCGCTCGCTTCATGACGTATGTCTCCTGCTTGGTTCAGGTGCGGATGCTCTCTCTCCTTACGTCATGTTCGCTACGGTATTCGCCAAGAATCAAGTCAAGTCTGTCGCGAATCTGTACAGCGCCTTAAGTAAAGGCGTAGAAAAAGTGATATCCACCATCGGAATCCATGAGCTTCGCGGCTATGGTCGCCTGTTTGCTTCTATTGGGTTAGGTCAAGAGGTGGCTGACAAACTGTCCATTGTAAACTTCTGCGGTTCGGATCAAGCGGGTACTTCCTTCTCTAATCTGGAAGCGGACAGCAAACAACGAGCTCTTGATTTTGCCGATGAAAAAGCCCGAGAAGCCAAAACGTTCCACATCTTCCCTCGACTTTGGAAGCTGATTGGGCAAATCGCGGCTGGTGAGATTCCGTATGCCGATTATGCTTTGAAGCTGGAAGAGACAGAGAAAGACAACCCGATTGCAATTCGACACCTAACCGATTTTGCGATTGATAAGGATTCCGAAATTGATCCCGCTACGGTCAATATTGGCGTCGGCGACCACTCCTTGCCGTTTTTGATTTCGTCCATGTCGTTTGGTTCGCAAAACGAAACGGCCTTCCGCGCGTACGCTGAAGCAGCCGATCAGTTGAACATGATCAGCATGAATGGCGAGGGTGGCGAAATCAAGGATATGCTCGGCAAATATCCTCGGACACGCGGTATACAAATCGCGTCTGGACGCTTTGGTGTCAATGTTGAGTTAGCCAATTCTTCTTACCTCCTGGAGATCAAAATTGGTCAAGGCGCAAAGCCAGGAGAAGGCGGACACTTGCCAGGCTCCAAAGTTACCGCCAAGATCGCGGCTGCCCGTAATGCGACAATCGGCTCTGACTTGATTTCACCATCCAACAATCACGATATTTATTCGATTGAAGATTTGGCGCAAATGATTACCGAGCTTAAAACGGCCAATCATCAAGCCAAAGTCTGTGTCAAAGTGCCAATCGTCCCCAACATCGGAACAATCGCCGTAGGTATCGCCAAAGCAGGCGCTGACTACATTACTCTCTCCGGCTTCGATGGTGGTACAGGTGCTGCCCGTATCCACGCCTTGCAGCACGTCGGCTTACCAGCTGAAATCGGGGTCAAAGCGGCTCACAACGCCCTTCTTGAAGCAGGACTGCGTCATAAAGTAGAGATTTGGGCTGACGGCGGTGTGAAAAGTGCCGCTGACGTCGTGAAATTAATGCTGCTGGGCGCTAACCGTATAGGATTTGCGACTTTGGCCATGATCGCCGTCGGTTGTACAACATGTCGTGGCTGCCATTTGGATACGTGTCATGTGGGTATCGCCACCCAGATTGACAACATGGAAGAAGCTCACGAAAAAGGCCTGCGTCGCTTCGTTCCTCGTCAACTTGATCTGGCAGTAAACGGCTTGAAGCAGTTCTTCAACATGTTCGGTGTAGAGGTTCAACGAATTACGGCAAAGCTTGGTTTCACGAATGCTCAAGAATTGGTGGGTCGATCCGATCTACTGGTGCAGGCGCGTGGTCAAGAGCAAATGGATTTGACCGCTTTGTTGACGGTTCATCCGCTTGCAGGCAGTGTTTCTTTTGCCGATTATGCCGAGCAAGAAGCCCGTGTGCTTGTTGCGGCTGGCTCAGCCTCTGGAAGCGCCGCTAATTCCTACTTCAATGAAAACGGACCTATTCAAAAAACCTTCACCGGTATTCTGTCAGGAGAGCGAGTTCTGGGTAGCCGTTGGTCCGGCGCGAGAGTAGAGAACCATCTAGACGGAAGCTACATCCATCTTCCAGAGGTTTCCCTCAACTTTATGGCGGGAAGTGTCCCTGGTAATGGACTTGCCGCTTACAACGCACAGGGCGTCAAAATCCGAGTACAAGGCGGAGGGCAGGACGGCGTTGGTAAAACCGGCTTCGGGGGACGTGTCTCCATCTTGAAAGAAAAAGGCAAAAACGGTGCCTACATCAACGGCTCCGTCGGCAAAAGCTTCTGCTACGGCGCACAAAAAGGCTTGTTCATCGTTCAAGGCAACGCCGATTCCCGCGCGTGTATCCGCCTCTCTGGCGCAGATGTCGTATTCGGCGGTGAACTTCGCGGCCCGATCCGTGATGAACTGGGTGGTATCGGTTCACGAGCCAATATCAAAGGATTTGCCTTTGAATACATGACGAATGGTCGTGCGGTTGTACTGGGTGATCCAGGTCCATGGATTTGTGCGGGGATGACAGGCGGTGTGGTGTATGTTCGCCTCCAGCCAGAGCTGGGCTTTGATCAAACCGCTCTACAACGTCGGATTGCCAAAGGAGCTAAGGTATTCCTTTACAACCTAGATGCGCAAGGAGTCGGAGACGTTCAAGAGTTGTTGACCGCGTATAAAGAAGAGCTGTTAGCAACGGAGCAATACGAAACAGCCGCACGCGTACAGAAGTTAATGGACAATCCAGTTGACAACTTCATTATGATTTCCCCGCGTAAAGAGCAAGCGGATCCGTCCGTTTCTACGGAATAAGAGCATCTAAAAGCGGTGAACAGCATATCCATGAAGAAGCCAGCCACTTTATGTCGAGTAAAGCGGCTGGCTTCGTTTGCGATTATTTCTGACCCTCTATCAAATTTCTTGCCCATTAAGCAGCAAATGATTTTATAATATCAGGTGAAACTTATATTAGCCTGTTTCGTATGTATAGCTATAGGTTATCCATATGCTAAACGGAGCAATCTTGTACTGGAGACAATCATTTCGATGATTCCTATACGTTAAGGAGGTAATACGATGTTTTTTCATCCAATGGACTTCTTGATCCTTATTGCGTTTGGTCTGTCAATTTGGGCTCAATTCCGTGTAAAAGGGACGTTCAATCGTTACGTAGAGGTACCTGTCTCTACAGGAATTACCGGAGCTGAGGCAGCGCGACGGATGTTGGATGCCAACGGGTTATCTCATATCCCTGTTCAGCACATCCCAGGCACTTTGACTGACCACTACGACCCGCTCGAAAAAGCCGTGCGATTGTCTGATCCAGTTTACTTCGGAAACTCTATTTCTTCCGTCTCAGTCGCTTGTCACGAAGTCGGCCATGCCATCCAGCATAAAGTCTCTTATCCAATGCTCGTTGCTCGTCACTATATTTTCCCGGTGGTGAACTTCTCGTCTGGGGTAGCACCACTGTTGCTTATTGGAGGTTTTATCTTCCACTGGGCGAACCTGATTCTTTTAGGAATTATCTTTTTCAGTGCTGCGGTAGCCTTCCAGCTCATCACGCTTCCAGTTGAGTTCAACGCGAGCAGCAGAGCCAAAACCTTGATGGTACAGATGGGCTTTATCCGCAACTATGAAGAAGAGGGCGTTCGCAAAGTATTGGGTGCCGCCGCTTTGACCTATGTAGCGGCTGCTTTGATCTCTCTTCTCGAATTACTTAAGTATGTCATGATCTTCTCCAGCTCCAGAGACGACGATTAATCTTTATAGTCCCTAAACCAAAGAGCAGAACTCCTGACGTCAGGGTTCTGCTCTTTTTCATCACTTATCAGTTGACATAGTAGGGTACAATTAATGGTATCATTCCATCTTGGGAGGTCCCCATATGAACATTGGTATTATTGGCCTTGGCAGTATGGGTAGTATGCTGGTCAAGGGGTTTAGTAAAAGCCGTGTTGTTTCCCCTTCCCAGCTTTATGCCTATAATCGAACGACTGCCAAGAGTCATCAACTGAATCAAGAATACCCCTTTACGGTTTGCGAAGAGATGAAGACCCTCTGTGCGCAAGCCGATCTTATTTTTATCTGTACCAAGCCACTTGATATCTATCCCGTTTTACAAGAAATCAAAAGGCTGGTTTCAAACTCTGCGCATCTGGTGTCCGTAGCAGCGGGTGTAAGTTTGGACGACTTAGCTTCCGTCTATGATGGCCCTGTTTCTAAGGTCATTCCCACTGTAACCTCGCAGGAGCTTCATGGAGTAAGCCTGTTTGCTTGTCATGAGCGGGTTTCTGATCAGCAACACGATGACCTGGTTAAACTACTGAATGCGATAGGAGAAGCACAGGAGATTTCCGAATCGGCTATTGAGACGGCAACGATTCTGACCAGTAGCGGCCCTGGATTGATTGCGGGCATTATGGAACAATTCGCCCAGGCTGCCTTTCGTCAAACCCCTGAATTCGCGTTAGATACATACCGTCATATGCTGGTGGAAACCTTGCTGGGGACAGCAACACTCCTTAAAAACAAACAGCTCAGCTTTGACCAGTGTATCGAACAGGTGGCAACCAAGGGAGGCATTACAGAAGAGGGGCTGGGCGTATTAGGACGCACGCTGCCTCAAGCATTCGACGAATTGCTCAAGATGACTGAATCTAAGCATGCGCTGTTAAAAGAAAAGGTCAAAGAGCAATTCAAACCATAATCATCACCCCGTTGCATAATCAAAAATAGGCTGCATGATGTTTTTAGACATAACTAGATGCAAGGAAGGAAGATACAGATGATCATCGGATGGATCGGTTTAGGCAATATGGGAGTCCCCATGGCTTCCAATCTGATTCGGGCAGGATACGAGGTTTATGTCTATAACCGTACGAAATCGAAAGCTGAACCTCTTCTTGAGCTGGGGGCTCACATGGTTGAGCAGCCTGACCAGCTTTATCGTACGTGTGATGTTGTCATTACGATGGTAAGTGACGATCAGGCAGTAAAAGAAATCTATGATGGGGAAAACTCCTTCCTGAAAACCGCCGAACCAGGCAAAATCGCGATTGATATGAGTACAGTTTCACCTGATACTTCAAAGACACTCGCCAACCTGTGCGCCGCGCGTGGAGTCTCCTTCCTCGATGCTCCCGTTTCAGGTAGTGTGCAGCCTGCGAAAGAAGGCAATCTGATCGTGATGGTGGGAGGCGAGGAGCAAACCTTCCAGAAAGCCAAGCCGATTTTTGAGGTTCTGGGCAAAATGGCGCTTCACCTTGGTGAAAATGGCGCTGGAAGCAATGCGAAGCTTGCGATCAATCTTCTGCTTGCGATCACCGTGGAGGGTCTGGCTGAAACCGTTCTGTTTGCTGAGCAGCGTGGGATTCAAAAGGAGGACATGCTTTCGATTATCACGGAAAGTGCGGTAGGAACGCCGATCGCCCGCATGAAGCAACCCTCCATTATGGCTGAGGAGTTCCCGGCTGCATTCGCTCTCAAGCACATGGCCAAAGATTTGCGGCTTGCCCAAGAGGCTGGCGCATCCCTCCCAATTGCTGAGACGGTCACTGGCACCTATCAGACTGCTTTGAAGGAAGGCTTGGGAGATCTGGATGTGATGGCTATTTTTAAGTTTTTAGGGAGATAAGAAAAGACATCGTCCCTCTATGCTCTGTGGAAGTTCGCAAAGAATTAGAAAAGTCCGCTCTCTCAATCCGAAAGGGAGTCACCAAACGCTTTGCGCCCCTGCGGGGTTGGGTGGCGACTCTTATCCCTTTCTCCTTTCCTTCACTAGGCTTCACTTCCAAGGAGGCTACGAGCGGACGATATCTTTTCTTTAGTGGGCTTACGCGAAAGGAAGGAAAGCAAAATAACTTCATCTTTGTAAAGTTATTTTGCTTTCCGATATTATTCAAAAACAAAGCGGTCTGTTAGCCCATGATGAGCTAACAGACCACTTTTCTTTTTTCAATGAAAATCATTTTCCCCGACATGCTCGATTTTGGGCAGGCTGTGCCAGACCCAAAGCCCTCCGATAACCAACAAACCGCTTGTCATCCAGAACACGCTGTGCAAATCGAATTTGCTCGCGACCAATCCGCCAGTGACCGGACCCAGCATACTCCCGAAGGAAACGAAGCTGTTGTTATATCCATACACTCGACTGGTCATTTCGCTTGGAGTGGCCTTGCGAAGAAGCGAGTTTACCGAAGGAAGCAATCCTCCTATGCATAACCCTTGAAAGAACCTTAGCGCCACCAGTTGCCACACCGACGTAACCATCGATTGCGGAAAAATAATGATCGCCGCCGTAAACAAGCAGATCAACAGAACCTTCTGGGAGCCAAAACGGTCGCCAAGTTTCCCTAACTGCGGGGCAGCCAGCACGTTAGCAAGTCCCATTGCGGCCGTAACCAGGCCGGCAAAAAAGGCGACTCCTTCACTACTGCCGATCAACCTTTGAACATAAATCGGAAGAACCGGGTTCACACTTAACAGCGCAAATTGGATCATAACTGTCGTAAAGAACAAGGCAGGAAGTGGTTGCGTGGAGAAAATCACTTTGAAATCTTCCCGAATGCTGCTTTGCTCCTTTGGAGGAGGAGGAGTAAAGTCCTCTTTTACAACGAACGTAATAATAACGGTCGCAATTAAAATTAAACAGCCAGTCAGAACAAAAATCATCCGAAATCCAAACGCTTCGGCCAGCAATCCGCCAAAAAACGGACCCATAATCGTTCCGGCCACCGCGGAAGACTGTAGCGTCCCCTGAGCCCACCCGGCTTTCTCCGAAGGAGCACTGGAAGCAATTAAGGCCGTGCTTGCCGGAATTATTCCGCCCACCGTTCCGTTTAGCAGGCGCAGCCCCAAAAGCTGCCAGACACTGCCTGCAAATCCCGTTAAGGCAATGATAAGTGACATGCAATAGCCCGAGCGGAGAATCATGATTTTACGACCATGTTTATCTGCCAGATTGCCCCAGATAGGTGAGACGAGCCCAGCTGTTAAAAAATTCGCCCCAAAAATAATCCCTGCCCACGTCGTTACCTGACCTTGATCAGTGATCCCCAAATCATTCTGGATAAAGAGCGGGAGGAATGGCATCACCATACTCATGGCAACCATCACCAGAAACAGGCATCCGCTGAGTACGTATAAATTCTTTTTCCATTCTTCCATATCAGAGCTCCTTTCTCTCCCCTCTATCAACATCAAGAAGCTGCCTTTTGTCATGTGGCAGCTTCCGTTAATTTATGAGGTTGTTTGTACTTGATTTTGCCCAGAAGTTTGCTCTTCTACCGGAAGAAAGTCCTGTACGCTCCACAAGGAATGGTAAACACCTTTTTGCTCAAGCAGCTCCTCGTGTTTACCCGTTTCGACGATCCGTCCTTCTTTCATCACAATAATCTTATCAACATGCGTGATGGTTGAAAGACGATGCGCCACAATAATCGTCGTTCGTCCTTTTGCCAGAATAGCCAAAGACTCCTGAATCATGTGCTCAGACTCCAAATCAAGCGCTGAGGTCGCTTCATCAAGAATCAGAATTCCCGGATCTTTCAAGAAAACTCTCGCAATCGCGATCCGCTGCTTTTGGCCGCCTGAGAGCTTCACGCCGCGTTCCCCTAATTCCGTTTCGTAGCCCTCCGGCAAGTTCGAGATAAACTCGTGAGCGTTGGCTGCCTCTGCAGCTGCAATCATCGCTCCCTCACCTGCTTCTGGATCGCCCATCAAGATGTTCGCGCGAGCGGACTCGCTAAACAAAATGTTATCCTGCATGACAATCCCGATGTGACTCCGAAGATTCTGTTGCTTTACATCCCGAATATCGACCCCATCAATGAGAATCTGTCCTTCGGTGACGTCCCAAAACCGTGGAAGAAGACTGATCAACGACGATTTGCCGCCACCTGACATCCCGACGAGGGCGATCGTCTGGCCTGGTTCAATCGTCAAATTAATATCGTTTAGCGTATTCTCACCCTCATCCCGATAGCGGAAGGAGACGTGTTTAAATTCGATTTTACCGCGAACCCGATTGGTGGACGGATCCACAGGAAGTTCCGTTGCTCCTGGTTTGTCGACAATATCGTACGCTTCATCCATGAATTCAAACATTCGATCCATGGAAGCGACAGATTGAGTCAACGTGGTAGAAGAGTTAACCATTCGGCGAAGCGGTGTATATAGCCGCTCCAAATAGGCGTAAAACGCAATCAGCGTCCCGATGGTTAAGGAGCCTTGAATCACAGAATAACCGGCAAAACCAATGACCAACAGCGGCGAAATATCCGTTACCGTGTTGACAACCGCAAATGTATTCGCGTTCCAATTTGTTTGCTTTAAGGCCTTTTGCCAAAAGTGCTCATTCTGCTTATTAAACTGCTTGGCTTCGTACTCTTCGATCGCAAAGCTGCGAATAACCGAAATTCCATTCACCCGTTCATGCAAGTGTCCTTGCAGCTGGGCCAAGGCTTGAGAGCGATCCTTGGTCAATTGGCGCAATTTTTTGTAAAAGAATTTGACAGAAACGGCATACAAAGGAAAAACAAGCAGCGAAATGAACGTCAATTTGACATCCATGTACAGCATAATAACAATCGTTAGTGAAATTGTGATGAAATCCAGCCAAATGTTCATCAGGCCTGTTTCGATAAAGCTCCTGGTGGACTCTACATCGTTGATTACACGGGAGATGACCTCGCCTACTTTATGGTTGTTGTAGTATCGCATGGATAGGCGTTGCAGGTGAGCAAACAGTTGATTGCGAACATCGTATAGAATCCGACTGGAAACCCATTGCGCATAATATTGACGATAGTATTCCACTGGTGCGCGAACTACTGTAAACAACACGAGAGCCGCCGCCATCAGCCAGAAAAGCTGATTCAGTTTATCAGCCTGAGGCATATTGCTTGGCAGTAAATCATCGATGACATACTTGATAAAGAGCGGCATCAACAGTGGAATCCCAAACTTCAGAATTCCTATGAAAATTGTAAAAAAAATCTTGCCTGAATAGGGTTTGACAAACGATAAATAGCGTAGGACGCTCTTCATCTCTCCCCTCCTTCTCTACCTACTCAAGTACGTAGGCATCCTATTTGAGCGAAGAACAAACCCTCTCCCATCGAAAAACAGGGAGAGGGATCTATTCTTCATCCACACGAAGCGTTTGGTAACGTTCATACCACCGCTGAACAAAGCCATTTTGAAAAGGTCCCCTGCGAGCATGAATCCACTCCAGAACCTCCTTCAAGGCTTTTTGAACCCGATCCATCACATGTGGAGGATAGTTCATTAGGCGGCTGTGCAACGCAAACTCCTCTTCGTCAAGGATTGCATATGTCATATCCGGAAAAACCTTTACATCCAAATCATAATCAATATAGCTTAACAGGTTGCCTTTCATACTGAAGGGCGAACCAATATTACAGTAGTAGTATATGCCATCTTCACGAATCATCGCGATCGTATTAAACCATTGGCCACGTCCAAAAGTGCAGATGGCCGGTTCCCGGGTACGCCATTCACGTCCATCGGCTTCCGTCACCCTTACACGGTCATTACCGCCGATGACAACGGCATCACTACTATGTATTAATGTAGTCTTGTCCCACGAACGGTGCAAAGACTGGTCATGCTTAAAGCTTTCAATCCGAATAATACTGCCTGGTACAGACGACATGACTCTCCCCTTTCTTCTCTTCTGTATCTGTTACGGTTTTGAGACGTCGATCGACTGTTACGAAGAGAGCTTTTTGGAAAGTGTAACATATTTTTGCAACTTATAGCCAAGCGAATGATAGAAAGGCAACACTCTCTCATTATCTTGATTCACCATAATCAGCACGTTATGTACACCGCGCTGGCGAAACCGATTCTCTAATGCTTCTACGAGTTTGCGTCCAATTCCTATCCCTTGTTTGGTTGGATCCACCGCTAATCGATAAAAGTAGGCGCGAGTCCCGTCAATGGTTCCTACCACAACCCCAACGACTTCTCCATCAAGCTCAGCTACCATTACCAATTCGCTATCCCAAGCAAGTTGTCGGGCTAAAGCATCTAAAGACTCCATCTCCGTGTGCTCTAGACCAGTCTCCTGCCAAATACGTGTAATCGCAGCGTAGTCACCGAGGCGAAACGTACGAATAAACATAGACTGCCTCCTTAGATAGCTTCCAAAAGTTCCACTACCTATTCTACACTACCCGTACCCTTTTGTCTTTCGTCTGCACCAGAATTCTGAGATTAGGCTAACATTTTCTCACAGTATGTTTACAAATCTTATGTCAAAATGGAAAGCCCGCCATCCACGATCAGTGTCTGTCCACGAATCATAAAGGCCTGATCTGAGAGCAAAAAGATCGCTGCATTCGCTAAATCTTCTGTTGAAACAATGCGTCCCGCTGGAGTTCGTTTGGCGGCGTCCGAGAGAATTTCCTCACGGTTCGGGAAATGTTTCAGCGCGTCCGTATCGACCGCTCCCCCCGAAACTGCATTGACTACAATATTGTAAGGGGCAAGCTCGACAGCCAAATAACGGGTGAGCGCTTCAACAGCCGCTTTGGAGACACCAACAGCCGTATAGTTATCCAACACACGAATGGAACCAAGACTGGACAGACTGACGATTTTGCCGCCTTCCCCTGTTTTCATCATCAGCTTGGCAGCTTCCTGTGCGCAGAAAAGCAACGCCTTGCTATTGATCTCCATGGTCCAATCCCAGTGGCTTTCTTCTAGTTCCATCAACGGACGAAGCACTCCAGATGCCGCATTATTTACCAGTATATCCAGTCTTCCAAAATGATTATCGATTTCCTGGAACATGTCTTTAATTTTGGCGACATCTCCAACGTTGGCTTTGACGAGAAGCACCTCTATTCCCTTGGCTTCCAATTCTTCCTTCGTCGCTTGGGCAGCCGAGCGATTCCGCAAATAGTTGATAACTAGGTTATAGCCTTGATCTGCCAGTTTAGAAGCGATCTCTTTTCCGATCCCTCTGGAACCACCTGTTACAAGAGCTACTTTTGCTTGCGATTTCATTATGTAACCTCCTATAATTCCATTTTAAACAATCCATGTGTAGTGTTTTATCAACAGCTATTATTAGCTGGTACTAAGTCGTATTTCTTATTATACCTCGTTTTTGCAAATGAAGCTAGAATCTGGCTCGCTTTGCATGTTCCCCCCTATTCTTGAACATAATACTACATGCGCACATCGTTATCGGAAAAGTAAGGAGGATGTAAATGTACATAGGACGCGATTTTCAAGAACTTACGATGGTATCCGTCAACCAGTGGGAGATACATGAGCTTCTTTACTTTCACCATGCCATGTCGGAGCTTGCCGCTTACTTGAATGCAGAGGGTGTTTCCATTCACTCCAAAGTCATCCATGAATTAGAGGAACGTGGCCCATTAAGTGATAGAGGTGCTTGGGATCATTCATCCGAACCTATTTACGACTGATATTTGTCTAACTTTTCAGAAAAAACTTTTAATTTAAAAATACCAAATTCCCCCTTTACTTGTTGAAGAATTTACCATATCCTATTCCTACGAAACAAATTTTCCCTAAAATGTTGAAAGGAGGTTTGACTGATGATGAGATTGATTGCTTTGCTAACTAGTCCCGTTGTGCAGCAGCTTGATATGAACAATCACAATTTCATAGGTCAACGCAACCTCCTACTGGTAAAAGGGCGGTAATTTCCTATCCGTTCCGTGTCTTTTCTTGAAACAAACTCCGTAGGTTGCTTGCAACTTACGGTTTTTTTATTCCCTTTTTTGACAGATGAAGGCCGTAGGATAAAGCGTTCTTGCTCATTCCCACGGTCTTTTTCTATAAATGAGCCAAATTTAATTTATGGAAGGAAGGATTATTCATGATTTTCAACTTTGTGTTTTTCACTGTTCGAATCGAGCGTTCCTCTTCTAGCGCCGAAGAACAAATTGCCCACCATCGACAAGCTGAGCTGTTCCGTCAACGGGAAGAAGCTCAAGTGATTGAAGCCGCACAATTCCCAAACTTTGTTGGTCGCATCTAATTTCGAGTGAGTAATTTGTTGCCATACGGCCTGATTAATTAGAAGGAGGAATGTTCTATGACAAACAGACAACGTCGTCAAATGATCAAAGCAGTAGGGGTAAAGGCGCTAGACGGCACCTGACTGCAAAAATGAATAGGTTAGGAGGGTTTAGGAATATGCATTTATCTATGATCTTTTTTACAATCATTATTGAACGCAAGAAAAGGACTTCTGAGGAAGTAATGGCTTCCTTGCACCTAAAGCAAATCATCAAGGAAAGAAAAGATAAACATGTAAAAGATTTATCCAGCTATCCTAGTTACTGCACACGTCTATAACCATTGCGTTTGTCTTCAACACGAAGGGCCAATCCATTGTCTAAAAAAGACTGATGGATTGGCCCCGTTTTTTATCCATTTAGGGTGTTTTTTCGGATTTTCTGATGGGCGACCGAAAACGCATATTGATCCAGTTCTTCTTTCTTCACGAACCTAGCGGACGATGGCTTAATTTCGCCATCAACGTATTCAGCGTGATACACATCCAGGTTCCATTGAAGATGCGAGAACGTATGCTGAACATTAGCGGTATACATGAGATTACGAACAGTCACGCCATACTGCCGAGCCAAAAATGCTTGGATCGCCTCTTCATCATCAAGCTCCGGGGATTCTTCAACCATCGGAAATTCCCACAGGTTGGCAAGCAACCCCTGCTCCGGTCGCTTGTTGATCAAGTATTCGTCTCCTTTGGAAACCACGACAGCCAAGAGAGAGACCGGCTTCGGTGCCTTGGCTTTTCCTTTCACCGGAAGTTCCTCCTGAACCCCTTCCCGACGCGCAAGACAGTAGTCAAACACAGGACAGGTCAAGCATTGCGGATTACGCGGCGCGCACACCGTTGCCCCTAATTCCATTAAGGCTTGGTTAAAGTCACCAGCTCGTCCTTCGGGAATCACTTGTTTCACGATATGCTCAAATTTGGTTTTGGTAGCCGGCTTGGCAATGTCATCTGTCATGTATAGAAGTCGAGAGAAAACTCGCATGACATTCCCGTCGACAGCTGGCTCGACTCGCTCATAGGCAATACTCAGGATGGCTCCCGCCGTATAGGAACCGATTCCCTTCAACTTTAGAATCTTTTCTAGCGTATCAGGTACCCGTCCCCCATAGGTGGCTTTCACTTCTCTGGCAGCCGTCTGCAGATTTCGGGCACGCGAGTAATAGCCCAGACCTTCCCAGGACTTGAGCACTTCTTCCTCTGGCGCATCGGCTAAGGCTTCTACGGTTGGAAACTTAGTCATAAAGTTCTCGTAATACGGTTTAACCGTATCGACGCGTGTCTGCTGCAGCATAATCTCGGATACCCAGACACGGTAAGGATCTTTATCCTTTCGCCACGGCAGGTCACGCTTGACGGAATCATACCAGCCGAGCAAGTCCTGGTGGAACCCAAACACATGAAATTCATCGGGAAGAGCATAGCTAAGTTGCTTTTTTGTTTTCATGAAGTACTGTTACTCCTTCTTATAATCGGAAACCTGTTGAAACGCCCAGATATGGATCTTGGCAGCCCCGCCCTTTACACAACGGCTAAAAGACTCGTTAGCGGTCTTACGAGATTTGAATTGTTGATACTGCTCCATTGTGTTCACTTCAAATTCTTCTACAAACAAATACTGTTGGTCAACCCCTTCATAAAAACGAAAGTTTAACCCACCATGGATACGCACTTCTTCTTCCCAGCTCTCTTGCAGACGCAGAAAGTCATTTCTTTTATCCGGTTCAATCTGATATTCGATAAAAACGGTAACCATTAACGCTCCTCCTTCAAAATTCTTGTCCACTTCACGAAAAAATTTTATTTGATCTGAGAAAACAGGAAAGAGAATCGTTATAATAAGTAATGTAAACCTGATGAGGCGAAGTTTTCAACTCTATCCACAAATTAACGGATTGGCAACGGATGCTCCATGAGAAAGGAGAGGATTGCTCATAATGGATACGGCCACACATTTTGCCATGGGATTCGGGTTGGCGGCTCTCGCTCACCTAGATCCTGCAGTCGCAACCCATCCTGGCTTAGCCGAAGCAGTAACGATTGGAACGGTTCTAGGCTCGCAAGCACCTGACTTGGACGGCTTCACCAGGTTGTGGGGAAGTGCCTCCTATATTCGTAACCATCGAGGGATATCTCATTCCATTCCTTTTCTATTTATTTGGTCCTTTGGGATCTTTGGATTAATCCAGTGGTTGGCCCCGCAAACGGCTTGGCTTCACGTATTGAGTTGGACATTCCTCGCTGTGGTGCTGCACGTGTTTGTCGATTTATTTAATTCGTATGGTACACAAGGTCTTGCTCCCTTCAATAAGAAATGGATTTCCCTTCATACCATCTTCATTTTCGATCCGTTTATTTTTGGCATCCATCTGATGGGCTTCATGCTGTGGTCTAAAGGGATGGAACCCGGATCGCTATTTCTCATAATCTATCTCATTATTGCAGGATACTATACGATTCGCTATCGAATACACAAACAAGCGAAAGAAGCCGTACAAATATCGTTCGGACGCAAAGGCAACTATACGCTGATTCCTACGTTCAACTGGAATCAATGGACATTACTGGTTCAAACAGACACTCATTGGTACGTTGGTGAAGTGAGTGGGACTGAGCCGATTATACTCGATACGTTTCCCATTAAACCAGAGAATGAATATGTAGCCCTCGCCAAGACAGATGAGAAGGTTCAAGCCTTTCTTTCATTTACCAGCTATGCTCATGTTGAAGTAAGAGAACACCACTTTGGTTATGAGGTCAGATGGTCAGATTTGCGCTACCGCTCCAAGAACAGCGGCCACTATATGTTTGTGGCGGTGGTCTACATCGATAAGACCATGGCCATCCGAGATTCATTCGTCGGCTGGATTCACCGTGGTGAAGAGCAGCTCGCAAAAAAAATGGACCCCGAAAAAGAGATCCAGCTCAATTAAACATTCACGGCTTGTTATTAGACGAGTCTTCAAAGGACGCTCAACGGAGGTTGGTCGTCCTTTTCATTTTGTCGCATATGAAAACCGTCCAGCGGTACACCGGACGGTTGACTTTAGATACTTATTATTTTTTCAGTTACTTGTTATTTTTTCAGTAACTGTGGCTCAGTTTTGCCAAGTTTAATGGTTTCTTCAGACGGTCTCCATTCACCAGTGTTTTCATCACGGCCTTGGAGAATGAATTGTGGTTGCGGTTGTTTCATTTGCTCTGCAGCAAGAGTGGAAGCCTTACCGATAGTACCGCCGCTTACACGGTTAACGATGAGGCGCAGCTTGGTGTCAGGGAATTCAGTCATCATTTCATAATCGCCTTTACTGTCTCCACCGATAAGAAGTGGACCGGCTCCGCCGTGTGTCTTGGCAATTTGATCTTTAATGACTTCAGTTTTACCATGGCTTACAGTAAGGAACCAGTTATCTTTGGCTTTTGGCATGAATTTGCCTTCAGCATCCATAGCCAGTCTCATACCGATTACGTTTTCTTTTGGCAGACTATAGCCATATTTCGGATTAGAAGCGAATACTTCTACAACTTCTTCAAGTGAAGCAGATACCACGTATACATCGATTCCGTTGGAGCGCAATGTATTCATCAAATTGCGAATTTCAGTAGTCATGCGAATGCCTGTAACATGTTCTACAGTGACAACTCCCGCTTTTCCTTTCATGGATTCAGGGCTTGTCCAAGTTAATGTATGAATTGCGTTTCCAAGAGCGTAATCATCGGATTTTTCCGCCATTTTTTGAACTTCATCAACTGTCATATTATCAAAGAGGTAAAGCACCCAGTGATAACCAACCGCGTTGCCGTGTGTACCGTTGATTGCTTCATACATAAAGAACATTTTAGCGCGGAAATCTTGGAACTGATCGGTATTGGTAACGGTTTCAAGAGATTCGCTACCTTTAAGACCTTTGTAATGATTATAGATATAGGTATAGTCAGATACGACATCCGCGACAACATCGTCGAAGATTACTTTTTTGCCGTCAACTGTTTTGAAATCGTCGGAGAAAGGCCCTGCAGGAACATTTGTCCGGATCGCTTTTTCAAATTCCTCAGGAGTCATTTTGAACATCAGATTGTTCATCTGATAAACAAGCAAGGCTTCTTCCGTATCGTTCATGATACTAGTGTTGTCCCAGTCAAATACGGCATAAGGCTTCTTGCCTGGATTGTAGGATTTGCTCTTTACTCCATTTTCATTAATGAGGTTTTGCACAACTTCGTAATTGCGTGGTGCCCATTTTCCGTAATCAAGTACCTGAGCTTCAGAATATTTGGCTTTCGGTTGAGCTTGCGGCGCTGCGGACGCAGAAAATACCGGCGACATCGACAGGGTTAATGTCATGCACAATCCGAGCAGTAGACCCTTTGTTGTTTTTTTCATTTCTTTAGTATCCTCCTTTGTTCTGTTGAAACTTTCTATATATAGAATGTTTGGAGGCGTGCGTCGTTGGACGTCTCTAAAACATCATAATATTTGGTAATACTGAAAACAAGTCATTAAACACTAAACTTTTTAATAATTGTTGACAAATTATTCGATAAGCCGCGCAGCTCCTCGGCAGACTGCTTCAGGGACAACATGGCGGATAGCTGGGCATTAGACATTGCCGTTACGTTTTCCATATGATGGGCTGACATTCGGGCGATATTTGCTGTCTCGTCGACAGAAGAGGCAACCTGTTCGGATGAAGCCGACATTTGTTCCGAGACGGCGGAAGTATCATGAATCTGTTCGGAAATCGTCTGAATCTCACTGAGAATTTTGCGGAATGCTTCACCCGATTTCTGGACCATGGAAATCCCGTTGACCACGCGATCATTGACATGACCCATCGCTGTCATTGCATTTCCTGTTTCATTACGGATCTCGGTGATCAACTCAACGATTTTGGCAGCGGAATTAGATGATTGTTCAGCCAATTTTCTTACCTCTTCCGCTACAACCGCAAAGCCTCTGCCATGTTCTCCCGCGCGAGCAGCTTCTATACTTGCATTCAGCGCCAGCAGGTTCGTTTGGGAAGAAATATCAGTAATCATATCCACAATATGCACAATCTCTTGGGAGCTCATCTGCAATACTCTGACAACTTCCAGCGAATCGGTGACGGAACCCTCAATTTCGTTCATCTGCTTAACAGCCTGTTGGATGATGCCATTCCCGTTATCCGCTTCTTTGGAAGTTTCCAAGGACGCCTCTGCAATGTTGGACATAGACTCTGCCACCCGTTGAATGCCGAGAGCCATTTCTTCCATTCCTTTGGCGCTTTCTTCCGAACGAAGCAATTGATGATCAGCACCGCCAGTCACTTCTTGAACCGTCGTCACGACTTTTTGGATGGATACAATGTTCTGCTCTACATGATTCGTCAGTTTATCGGATGACTCGACCAGTTTATTCCCTGCCTGGATAAACTCGATAACGAGTTGCTGAATGGATGCCTGCATGGCTTGAAGAGACTGCCCGGCTATACCGATCTCATCTTTTCGTTTTAACATAGAAACCGGGATCTCATTGGTCAGGTTTCCTTCTCCGATCTGTTTCATGTGTGCAACCATCTTCAGGATCGGTTTGGAAAACTTGTCAGAGATCAAGATGGATAAAACCACCGCAGCAATACCAAATCCTAGACTGACCAACAGGATGAGCAGCCCGAACTGCTCCGCGTCTTTATTTAGCTCTTGCTTCTCGATGAAAGCAACGAATGTCCACCCGGTGTTTTTAGAGGTATAAACATTAGCCAAGTATTGAGTCTCATCCATCAGAATCTCCAAATTATTCGCCTTACGGATATCCCCCAAAGGATTCCCTTCCAGTTCCTTAATGTTTTTGGAGACGAGATCTGGATGTTTCGGATCAGCCAGAATGGTTCCATCTCCGGAAAGCATCATGACATAACCGGAACTGCCGATCTTCATATTTTTCAAGATGTCGGTCAAGTGACCCAAGTGGGCATCAAATCCCACTACACCGGCTGTCTTGCCATTGTTATCCTTCAAAACCGTTACAGTGCTGACGGCGATGTTATTGGTGCCAGATAAGATATACGGCTCTGTCGTGACCACTTCCCCAGTTTTCTCTACTGCCGATTTATACCAGGGACGTTGACGAGGATCATAATGAGGCTTCATCTCCTTGACAGGGTATTGTGTGTAGCCACCTGACTCCGTTCCCACAAAGATAGAAGAGGTATTGGGATGAGATTCCCCGTATCGCTCGAATTCCTTGTAAATGTTCGCTTCGATACCTCCATTTTCAAGCGGTGTCAGTTTCGTTTTTTGCGTTTGATTTATGTAGGTTTTGATGTTTTGATTGGCATTTTTTACGGTTGGGTTCGTTGCCATCAAGCGGACATTTTCTGCGACCGCGTCGAAGTAAAGCGAAATGCCGTTATCAACTTGCGTGATCTCCTTCGTGGTCGCTTCTTGAAAATTCTGTAGAAATTGCTGCTTCATGTTCAGGTAAACAAACGTTCCAATTACCGTGATTGGAATCAGAGTCATCAATAAGATGACAGCAATCAGCTTCCCTTTTATCCCTCGGAACATAGCACCTCTTCCTCTCATTTGACACTATCTTGAAAAAAATGCAAATTCACTATTTGGTATCGGTTAATTTTTCCCATTTATTTAATAAAATTAAAAAAAGTCACACATATATAACATTTTCTTTGGATATATTGATGACAAAAAAACCGTCGAGAGAACATAGTTCCCCAGACGGTTTTTCATTGGTGGTTATTCATTGGTGTTATTCATTGTTAATTTGCTTGTTTCGCAAACTATTAGCGAGCCGCTTCGAATTTTTGGCTAACTGCGTCCCAGTTTACTACGTTCCAGAAAGCACCGATGTAGTCAGGACGTTTGTTTTGGTACTTGAGGTAGTAAGCATGCTCCCACACGTCAAGGCCAAGGATAGGTGTTTTACCTTCCATCAGTGGGCTGTCTTGGTTAGGTGTAGAAGTCACAGCAACTTTGCCACCATCAACGATCAACCATGCCCAACCGGAACCAAATCGAGTTGTCGCAGCTTTGGCAAATTCAGCTTTGAAGTTATCAAAGCTTCCAAATGCGGAGTTGATAGCGTCCGCGAGTGCACCAGTTGGCGCGCCACCTGCGTTAGGAGCGAGAATTTCCCAGAACAAAGTGTGGTTAGCGTGTCCGCCACCATTGTTGCGAACTGCGGTACGGATTCCTTCTGGAACAGCGTTCATGTCGCTGATCAATTCTTCAATGGATTTGGATTGAAGCTCAGGAGCGCTTTCCAGAGCAGCGTTCAGGTTATTTACATAGGTCGCATGGTGACGATCATGGTGAATTTCCATAGTTTGAGCATCAATGTGCGGTTCGAGTGCGTTAAATTCATACGGTAATGCTGGTAATTGATGTGCCATGGGTATTCCTCCTCTATGTATGGTAACTTTTTCATCCTTAATTATAAACCTCTTACACAAGTAATGCAATATTTTTGTATTGAAAGTATCTAATATTGCAATCTTCGACACAAATTACAAAAACAAGGTGGATTCCCTTCTTGTACCAACCGCTTTATTATGCACATGATTATTTATGGATTATACATCTTGAAATGTAAACGTCTCATGCTAGACTTGGAATAGACATAATTTTAAATCGGAGGATGAACTGTGGACCTTGACTTATCAACGATATTATTTTTAGCCTTTTTCGGTTTTTTAGCAGCATTTATCGACAGCTGTGTCGGTGGTGGCGGATTGATTTCTTTACCCGCTTTAATGGGTATGGGGCTTCCTCCTTACATGGCTCTTGGGACGAATAAATTGGCTTCGACGATCGCTTCCGCTACCAGCTCCCTTACGTTTGTCAAAATGGGCAAGTACGACAAGAAACTGATTCTCTACCTCTTTCCACTGTCGTTCATAGGAGCAGCTCTTGGCGCCAAAATCGTTCTCTTCGTTCCTCAGGAAATGTTGCGGATTTTGGTGATGGTTATGTTAGGGATCATCTTTCTTTATACGCTGTTGAATAAAAACTTTGGACAGGTATCCACTTTTCAGGGCATTACTCGTTCTTCACTGAAATGGGGGATTCCTTTAGCCCTCTTAATCGGTTTTTACGATGGCTTCTTCGGTCCTGGTACCGGTTCATTTCTCATTTTCATGCTGGTGCTTGCTTTTGGATATGATTTTGTCATTGCGGCTGGTAATGGTAGAATTCTGAATTTAGCGAGTAATATGGCATCGTTGGGAATTTTCATTATGGATGGCAAGGTGATGTTTGTTCCGGGGCTGACGATGGGTGTTGCGATGCTGTTGGGAGCTTCACTTGGTTCACGCATGGCGATTAAAACCGGAGTTCGCTATGTGCGCCCTCTGTTTCTAGCGGTATCTCTTACACTAATGGGAAAAATGGTGTACGAATTGATTTTCAAATAAAGATCGTTGAAGTCCAAACGCATCCGCTAAGCAACGGATGCGTTTATTATTTGCTTGTACCCATGGAGCGATTACAAGTCGTTATCTTCTTTTTTTCTTGCGATGGCCGAATAGATCAGGGTAATCAGTATCGAAAGAAGAATGATAATCCCCCATGCTCCGATACCTGATGACCCTGCTTGTAACAGAAGCATAAGACCCCCTCCCTCAATTGGCAATATAAGGTAATCGATTCTATTATATGACGATATGAATAAATTTCCAATAGCTACAAAAATATGCAACAAATTTGACTATTCTATCAAAACTATAAAAAATCGCAAAGCAAAAAACCCTGATCGCATACAATCAGGGCTTACGTTTTAACACACAGCTATTCGCTAGTCTTGGTCGCCTTTGCGTTCTTTGATACGGATAATGATCCCATCAATGAGTAGGCCAATACCAGCCAAGTAAAATGGAGCGGCAAATCGGGTTCCTTGACTAACCGGTAGCGCTTGCAGCCATGTTATCAGAACTCCGACAATAAAACCAATCATCGTATAGCGCAAGCGGGTAGGAACCATTCGATACCTCCCTGGCTATTTACCGAATTTGTTTGGCATCTTCGCATTTTTCATATTACGGGTCATTTGTTTCAGCTGTTTTTGGTTCAGATTCATTCCCATGGAACGAGCCATTGTTTGGATCTGCTTCTCATCCATTTGCATATTGGAAACTTGTTTGCGTAGATAATAAACCCCAATGAAAAAACCGCCTACCAGGCCGAGAATCAATGTCAAAATCGGAATAATCCATTGCCACATCGCTACATAACCATCCTTTATATATCGTCTTTTATAAATGCCATCTTTCTGATTCATTGTATCATATCCAATGGGTGTGTTAAAACTTCTTCCGTTGTGTTGGAAGCTCATTCATATCAGACTTCACTTGCATATATTGGGTAAAAGGGAGGTGTATAAATTGGCTCCTACTATAATCTTAGATCCTGGCCATGGAGGTATTGACCCTGGAGGCGGAACCAATCCATTTTTCACAGAAAAGGACATGACCCTGAAAATCTCACTCTATCAATATCGCAGATTTCAGGAACTTCATATATCTGTGGACATTACAAGGCAAACCGATGTCACTCTAGACAGCGAAGAGCGGGCTTCCATCGTCCGCAATAGTGGCGCAACCTATTGCATATCCAATCATATCAATTTAGGTGGAGGAAGAGGAGCAGAGGCGATTTATTCGATCTTCGCCACTTCTAAGTTCCCTCAAATGCTCCTCAATGAACTGGATGCCGCTGGGATGCCTACTCGTCGATTATACACGAGAACCTATCCGGGAGACTCCAAACACGATTACTATTTCATGCATAGAGAAACAGGTAAAGTTGAAACGGTTATATTGGAGTATGGTTTTGCCGACAATGAAACAGATACCCAAAAGCTCTTGTCCGACTGGCAGGAACTCGCCGAGGCAGTAGTGCGTGGATTCTGCAAGTTCATCCAGCATCCCTATCAACCTCCACAAGCCGGCACAACCAAAGCAGGTCACCCCTTTGGCTAGTGACCTGCTTGTTGGTTTGCAAATCGAGTCAGCGGCGTATCTTCCAGACGGGAATAGTTTTCCTTGGCGGCTACACTGACCAGTTCATCTTCCGGAAAGCGATAGCTAGTTAAGTTGCCACCAAATACGCAGCCCTGATCGATGTTGATCGCACCTTGTTTCCGCTCTGGCTCGGGACGCGGATCATGTCCCCAAACAATGATTGTGCTTGATTGTTTGCCAAGCGTCCAGTCTCTGCGAATCGGTCTTCCGTCCGCTCCCGTCCCAGCCACATCACCGTAACGGCAAAAGGTCTGAATACTAGGCGAATCTTTGCCGATGTACTCATCACGAATTCCCGCATGCACTGCTACAGCCTCTACCTTCCCATTCCGAACGATCTGCATATGCGATGGGGACCCCAATAATAATGTTCTGCTGGCCTCCCTCAGACTTTGAGCCTTCTTCAAACCAGCTTCACTTTCATATTGGCGGAACTCCTCTTCTACCTTTTCGTCCCCGTGAGCAAGTGTTACCTTACGCCCGTCCAACCACCGCGCGATTTTCCAGCCATGGTTACTGTCGACCATTTCTGCGAGTCCCGCCTTAATGTGTTGAATGAAGAACTCCAGCATCTTAATGGAAAAAGGTCCCCGGCTCGTAATATCCCCCAAAGAAAGCAGCTTGCGTCCCTTAGGATGGCGGTATAATCCGTCTTGGCCGCCCACATATCCCAACTGACGAATTAGCTGAATAAATTCGTCATAGCAGCCGTGTACATCTCCAATCAAGTCTACGCCCTGATCTCCACGAAAAACATTGGAGCGTTTGGCAGGATGGTAAATCATCGTTAAACCTCCTTTATCCGTCAATTTGTTTTTCCATTACGTTTATCCTATCCGAAATCTGCCTATTTTAGGCGAACATGCATAAAACTCGTCCCCGGGGAGAAGGACGAGTCAATTCGCTACATTAAATTGTGAGTATGAACGTAGATAGCCGCTTGTGTACGGTCTTCCACGTTCAATTTGGACAAGATATTGCTCACATGGGTTTTGACGGTTTTGATCCCGATAATCAGTTCATCCGCGATTTCTTGATTGGACTTACCTTGGCCTAGCAGCCGAAGCACCTCAAGCTCCCGCGGAGTTAACTGCTCATGGGCAGCCGCCTCTTGACCATGTCTAAACCGAGCCATGATCTTACCCGCTACTCGTGATTCCAAAACAGGCTCACCCATGTAGGCGGATCGGATTGCCCGGGCAATTTCGGGTGCCCGCGAAGTTTTGAGAAGATAGCTGAAAGCGCCCGCTTCGATTACGGGATATACCTTTTCATCATCAATAAAGCTGGTCAAGACAATCACCTTACTGCCGGGACTGATCTCTCGGACGCGACGAGTCGCCTCAATCCCTCCGATCCCTTCCATGACTAGGTCCATCAGAATCACGTCTGGAGTAAGTTCTTTGGCCAAACGCACCCCTTCTTCTCCGCTGGATGCCTCGCCTACTACTTCTATATCGTCTTCTGTTGATAAATAAGCCGCCAAACCCATCCTTACCATCTCATGATCATCCACTAACATGACTCGAATCACCAGGAAGTACCTCCTCCATTAATCACGTTCACTCATCAATGGTATTCGAACCTCTAATTGAGTTCCTTTACCAACTGCCGAATAAATATCCAAGGCCCCGCCCAATTCATTGATACGCTCACGAATCGAGACGAGACCGTAAGATGTCATCTTCTCTCCCTCCGGATCAAACCCGATACCGTCATCCGCTATTCGCAGACGTACCTGGTCTTGCAGGGTAAATAATTTGACTGAAACGGTAGAGGCCCTGGCGTGACGCAAAGTATTGGAGAGTGCTTCTTGCAAAATTCGGAACAAATGATCCTCGATCGCGCTGGAGAGATTCATAATTTCTTCAATCTCCCAGGTAAGCGCCATCGGGTGTTTCTGCGTCAATTCTTCTAAAAGCTCACAAACGGCGTCTTTTAACGATTTATCTTGCAATGTAGCCGGACGAAGATGCAAGAGAAGCGCACGCATCTCAGCTTGTGCTCCTGCGGCCATCTCTTCCACCAGCTCAATCTGCTGAGCGGCTTTCTCAGGATTCTTCTCGATCAAGCGTTTCATCGCAGCCGTTGTCATGGAAATGGCAAACAACTGCTGACTTACCGCATCGTGCAGCTCTCTTGCCAATCGCTGTCGTTCTTCCACGACCGCCGCTTGCTTCACTTGATCAGCCAACTCAATATTGTGATTGGACAAACGCTGCAAGGATACAACCTGTTCTTCCCACTTGGCCGCCAATCGGTTCAATTGCCACCCTAGTTCTCCAAGTTCATCCGCTCCCAATTCGGGTACGCGATAGGAGAGCATGCCCCTTTCCAAATGCATGGCGGCATCCCGCAGCGTATTCATCCGTTTTTTCAGGAGATTGCCAATGATGTACCCAGTAATCACACCAATGATGGAGGCGATCAGTAGGGAAAGGACCAAACTCAAAAGAAACAGCTTCCAATTGAATCGCATCGGAAATATCACATCAAGCTTTACCGCTAACCATGCGGCAAAACTCTCATTACGCTCAATATAGCGAAACAAAACGAACATGGTTCCATACAGTACACATACGATACTCACTGTCAAAAAGAACCATTGCTTTACATACTGCCATTGAATGCTAGAAAGTTTTCCTTGTACCTGCACGGAATTGTACACCCCCTAGATGTACTTCACATCGATATCGCCGATAATGAGCGAAACGATGATCTTTACTTTTCGGGGAGCTTCATCATAATTCTCTGCCGTCAATACGGCATGCCGATTTAGACCACCCTGGCGATGTCCGAATACTTCCATATCTCCTATCGTCACTTCAGCCGAAACGGAAACAGGCAAATCTACTGGAACGTATATAGTAATCCCGCCAACCCAACCGTTAATGACGAGAAATGCTTCCTCTTCTTGTATAAGGGCACGAGACAGATCAATGATCACATCGCCAATGCCATGCCAAATATTCAGACTCTTAAGTTCAAATCGCCCAGAGGTTAAATGAAAATCCCCAATCAAGGCACTTCTCGATTCCTGATTGGATTTGTTTTTGAATGGTGTCTGAATGCGCATGTGTGGAATCTGTTTGTATGACGCTGATTCGGACTGGCTTGTGAATTGATCTGGATCTGGATTTGGCTTAGGCTCTGGATCGGTCTTGATTGCTTCTTGACCACCCGTCTCGATTGGCATGTGTTGAACGGGGTGAACTAGCTCCTCTGACTGGTTCTCTTTGTCGGATTTCTTGGAACGAACTAGCCGAAACCCAAAGTACACAACTCCCAAGGAAACAAGGACACCAAACACATCATCAAACCGGATGTGAAACCACATACTGAGGACCATGAAAGCTCCCCATAAGGTCAAAAGTCCCCCAATTATTTGGCGCTTTTTGGAGTATAACCTCATCCCGAAATAGATAATGATCAGCGGAAATATGATAGCTGGATTAAAATCAATTAAGTTAAGGTTATCCAGCAGAAGTCCGAAACCGATGAAGATAATCAGGATCCCCGCGATTAATTTATTTAGGCGTGAAAATTTCATCTATGGTCCCCTCATCCCCGCGCTCATCACAAGCGTGCTAGAAGTCAACGTTTATTTTTTGTAACACGTATAGACAAATGCTGGCGGAAAGTTCAATAAAGTAAAGCTGATCTCCACTTTAGCGAATCGTTTCTCCAACGCTTCTTTTAGTTGTAAGGAATATTGAAAAGTGACAAAGACTCCTTCGTCATTAAGAGAATGCTCGATTTCATCCAGTAGTTCTCTGCGTGTCTCCTCTGGAAACACAGCAAAAGGCAAGCCAGAAATAATCGCATCACATTTCGTTAGATGTGTCTCTGACAAATAGCTGGAAAGTTGAACCGCTTCGTTACGAATGATAAGGGTTGGAAATCGTTTTCGCAACAGTTTTTGAAAAAGTGGATCACGTTCTATGACAAAAAAATGAGAATCTGTTTTCATCTTTTTCATGATTTCTTGGGTAAATACACCCGTGCCTGGTCCAAGCTCAACGATTACACCTGATCGCTCCCAAGATATCGGTTTCATCATGAGTGAGCTTAAAAATCTGGAGCTTGGAATGATACTGCCTACTTGAGTCGGATTTGAGACAAATCGCTTTAAAAATATAATCATGTCAGACACGAGCGTTTACCTCCAGTATGATGTCACTTTTCTAAGCACAAGCGCCAGCCATGCAACTAGATGTTGCGAATGGCTGGCTCCGCCAGAGCCTCAGATTCTTCGGCTACTGTAAGTATGAAACTTGTTCAGATTATTTCTGGCCTTCCAGCACTTCGTTCGGCTTTTCCGTTTGGGGTGCCTTTAAAGAAGCCTTCAGTTCCGCTAATTCAGTGTCAATCTCATCCTTCTCAAATTTTTGGAAAGATTGATCCAACCCAACAGAACTTGCTTTCCACTGACCACTCATAGTAGCCTCGGCTTCCATCCGCATCACTTTATCTTCCATGCGGGCGAAACCTCGACTGGCACTCTCGCAGCCCATTCCTGTAATGACATTGTTTAAGTGTTTTTGTGTACGAGCTACCTCGGCGCGAGCCACGAGGGTGTATTTTTTGGCGCGCATCTTATAGAATTCGTCTTTCAACTCACCAAGCTTCTCTCTCATCTGTTGCGCGGCTTCACGCGCCGAGATATACATCTGCTCATATTCTTCAGCGCGGGTCTCTTGTTGTTTCTTGTCCATCAAGGCACGTCTTGCCAGCTCGTCCTCTCCTTCTTGCAAGGCGAGCATGACTTGTCGATCGCGCTTTTGGACAGTTGCCTTGGCTTCTTCCAGCTGTTGGCGGAATTTCTTCTCCAGCGCGACTTGACGGGCTACTGATACCTCCACTCGTCCAATCTCCGCCTCAAGATCCCTCATATATTGATTTAGCATTACCGCAGGATCTTCCAGAGAATCCATAACATCATTGACAGAAGCTACTGTTAAATCGCGAAGTCTTTTGATAATACCCATTGTGTATTCCTCCTTGTATTTCCATTCATGTTTTTTTAAAAAAGTTTTAAACTTTGTTTCTCGCGTCCACTTCCCGCTCCCAACGATCCAGAGCGTCCTCTTTCAAAACCGCTTTGGCCCATTGTCGATCAGCATATCCGACGGCTTCATCCGTCCGGTGTGTGTCACGGCGAATCAAGCGGAACCCAAAGTAGATGACTCCAATCGCAAGCAAGCTAGAAAAGAGCAAATGCAGCTTGCCGATCATCATTAAGAAACCAAACAGGAAGATAAACAACCCAAAGAATTTTTTGCCTGCAGATTCGTCCGAAATTACTTTTTTCGCTCCAAAAATCATGATGAGCCCCGGTATAAGGAGGTGAAACAAATGTCTAACCAAACCGAGTTGGTCCACTAATAAAAGTACTCCGACGATAAGCAGGGATAATCCGAGAAACACTTTCCCCGAACGCTCCCCCATCCTTCATCCCTCCAATTCGTAATGGTGCTGTCGTTCATGTCTTTATTCTAGGCCAACTTAGCTTTTTGAATAACGGACGAGCGATTGGTTTTTCACTCCGCCTTGAGACCGATGAGAGCTCGTCCTTCAACACGACCGCCTAATTGTGTCTATTTTATGAACGTTAATTATTTAAAGAGGAAAAATTTACTTAGGGGGCGAATACTTGTACTTTGTGTAAGAATAACTCAAAAAAAGCCGAATTCCTTTATTTGGAAACGGGGGAACCAATCTTTTGGGGTGAATAGCTGTCGAAAAACAGCTTAGGGGACCTTTCAACCGAACCCATCAGCTAACCTCGTAGGCTCACGGAAGGGGCAGCCTCATTGCGTAAGTTTGTTTGGGCTTTTGTTCTTGCTGGACTCTTATCAATGGGTACAATCTCAGCGTATGCTGATGAGAATGTACTTGATTCAACCGTGAAGGAGCTATACGGTGTGCCTTACAAGGCATCGGGTACCAGCACTCGAGGATTTGACTGCTCCGGTTTTACACAATACGTGTTTCAGAAGCTGGGCGTAGACATCCCTCATTCTTCAGCTGCGCAGTATCAGATGGGCAAGGCTGTAGAGAGATCACAGCTTCTACCTGGTGATCTCGTGTTCTTCAAAACAAATGGACACAGCGTATCTCATGTGGGAATCTACCTTGGAAACAACACCTTCATTCACTCTGAATCAGGAGTTGGCGTCGTCAAAACCAAATTGACTGATCCCTACTACTGGTCCGAGCGTTATGTTGGTGCGAAGCGTATTGCTCTTCCAGCTCTTCAGGATTCACCAGATTCAAATCAGATGCTGGCTCAAAGCAAGAAAAAGAGCGTACAGGCAGCTTCTATAACTGAAACAGCGAAAAAGCCTTCACCACAGAAAAAACACTAAGTTCTACGTACATCAAAGGTCAGAGGACATTTTCCTCTGACTTTTTCTGATTATAATTAGTACCTGCTCCCATGAGATGGTTATATATAATGTTGTCTATATGTTTCTTCTATAAGAAATTACCGTCCCAGTTCTCATGGAAAGCGTGTTATATTTGAGGTAGTGAAACTCGATTATGGGGGAGTCTTTTTTGAAAGAACATATACTCGTTGTTGATGATACACAGGAGATTCTTGAACTCCTGCACGACATACTTGAAAGTGAAGGTTTTCAGGTTACTGTAACTGAAGATGGTGCTGAAGCCCTGGTTCTGTTGAAGAACGGATTACAACCCGACCTAATCCTCCTAGACATCATGATGCCCAACATGAGTGGCTACGAGTTGTGCGCCCAGATTCGCCGTGAATCTGACATTCCGATTCTATTCTTGAGCGCCAAAGGAAAAGCGGTAGATAAAGTAGTTGGACTCGAAATCGGCGCGGACGATTATATCACCAAACCGTTTGATGCCGAAGAGTTGTTGGCCCGCGTACGCGCACACCTTCGCCGCTACGATCGGATTCGCAAAGTAACGATTACCGATGCGCCTGACAAAGATGCCTCCACTTCTCCTATTACCATTCTGAAGTTTAAAGGACTGGAGATTCATAAGGAGACCTACTCCGTTTTTGTGGAAGGCGAAAAGGTGGAGCTGTCCACGAAGGAATTCCAACTGCTTACTTTTCTGGCGGAGAATCCAGGCATTGTCTTCACCCGTGAACAGATCTATGATCGCGTATGGGGATATGGCTATGGTTCACTGAATACAGTAACCGTTCATATTAAAAACCTGCGGGAGAAGCTGGAATCGGAGCGAATCTTCATTAAAACACAATGGGGTACCGGGTACGTATTCATCGGGGAGCGTCAGTAGGATGGGAATAGGTAAAAAACTATTCTTGTCCTTTCTCGCTGTAATCGGCATTCATCTTCTGACCTACAACCTTTTTTTCAAGCAACTGATTGTCGAGCAAATGAAAACGGATCGCCACGAGCAGTTTTTGCAAGAAATGGAGGCTGCCAAGCTCGTCCGCTTCAATCAATTGATGCGCAACAGTGTTTTTAAAGACCCAATCGAAGTGAAAGAATTGGATGATCAGCTTCCCAAAGAATTGATGTATCGAGTTACGGTCTACGACGCAAATGGGAACAAGCTTTTCTCCAAACCATCGCCGGCCTATGATATGAAAAAAACCGGTAAAAAGATTATCGCCGAATACCATTTCAATCACGAACCTCCCAACCAGGGACAAACCGTCATTGAATTCTTTACGGATGATTATGATATTCTCGCTTCCAAAGGGGTATCGATGACGATCACCTACATTTATGCCAGTATTCTTTTGATCGGCGCTGTACTCATCTACATTCTCATTCGCTGGATTCTTCGACCGGTGAATGAACTAACTCGCGTGACACAGGACATAAAAGAAGGCAAGCGATTTGTCTCCTTTTCTTATAAAGCTAATGACGAATTCGGACAACTATTCCGCTATTTTCAGGATATGGTGGAGCAGCTTCGCTATTCTGAAGATCGGCAGCATGAATTAATCTCCGCGATTGCTCACGACTTCCGCACTCCGCTCACGACGATTAAAGGGTACGCCTCGTTTATCGCATCGGGTCGTGTGACAGATCTGGATAAAATTCAGAATCGAATGAAAAAGATGGAAGAAAAAGCGTCCGATCTGGAACGGTTGATTGATGAGCTGCAGGATTTCAGCCAATACAGCACGGAATTGCCCCTGACTTACAGCCGAATCCACGTGCAAACGTTTCTCCAGAGTCTGGTTGAGGATTATCTTGAGAAGACGCGTGAAGCCAACCTGGAGTTCAAGTGGAAATTGCGTGTGTCAGATCGCCTGTTCGTTGAAGGAGATCAAGCCAAATTACGCCGTGTCATGCAAAATCTGTTGAATAATGCCATCTATTACAATAAACCCGATGGATCGATTCTTTTGACTTGTGATCAGCGCGAACACCAACTGGTGGTTAACGTCATTGACAAAGGAGAAGGAATTGCGGAAGAAGACCTGAATAAAGTCTTCACAAAATTCTATCGGGCGGAGAAATCGCGAAATCGCAATAGTGGCGGGACCGGGCTTGGACTTACTATTGCGCAAAGTATCATGGAGCGGCATGGTGGCCAAATTACTGTAACCAGCCAACAAGGGGAAGGCAGCTGCTTCACCGTATCGCTTCCGATTATGCGTAAGGATCCGGCAAATACTTTATAGATATTTATGAACGTTTTATGTCTTTTTAATAAATGACTGCTAGACTAAGTCGTAAGCATTATTGCTTTCACGTGTAAAACACCCTATTTTAGTATCTACTTGGCGATGACAAGATCGCACACGGTATGATACTTTTTTTCTTTTTATGGGGATTGTTGAATATCGTCAAACGGATATTCGACACAAACCGGCTTTAACCATTGAACCGCTTGTGTCCCGTTAATCCCAAACACAGTTCCACTTTCCACCGAATGACTAAGCAACCACGAGACAAATCTTCCTACCTCTTCAGCAGAACCGATTCTCCAATATTCGGGAAGCTCTTTGCCTTGTTCGCGAGCCAGCTTCTGTTCGCGATTGACATGGGGGCGTGTCATATCCGTCAACGCAGCAGGCGCTACCGCATGTACACGAACAGGAAGGGACTTCAATTCTTCTGCCCATGTATACGTCATGGCGAGTATGGCTCCCTTGGCAGCCGCGTAATTGATTTGACCCACTGTCCCTAGAAGACCCGCTGTAGAGATCATGTTGATAATGATCCCAGGTTGAGCTGATTCTCTAAGCGCTTGAATAAATGGTTGCGTACAAGAAAAGGTCCCTTTGGCGTGTACTCGCATGACCTGATCCCATTCCTCTTCTGACATCCGATGTGTCATGCGGTCTGCGACAATACCAGCATTGTTTATCAAAAAATCAACCCGTCCAAATGCTTGTATCGCCGTCTCAACAAGCAATTGACCTGTCTTCATCTCTTCAACCCGACCGGCTACTCCGATGACCCGTCCTTCCGCATGGATTTCTAATTGAGTGACAGTCTCTTTCACCCGTTCTAAACTTGTGCCGTTCACAACTACAAAAGCTCCTTGAGTAAGCAACTGTTTGGCGATTGCGAGTCCAATCCCGCGAGTTGATCCTGTGATCAGGGCTACCTTCCTTTTGAAACTCATCTCATTCGAATGCATCTGGTTTGTTCCTCTCTTCTTTCAATTTCTAGGTAACCTTGATTTTTCCGACATAGACTGGCTTACCCGTTCGAGAGGAACAGCCAACCAACTTGAAGCTCTGTTCACTCTGGCCGTTGGAAGCTTTGTCTTCACCCGAATAAATAGAGAATTGAACCTGATCTCCCGCAAAAATTGGAGCCAGAAAACGCATATGATAAGAGACTAATCTCTTATCTGTCAGCACCGTTTCAGAAGATATGGACAATCCCATCCCGTACATCCCATGAGCCAATACAGCAGGAAATCCTGCCGCTTGAGCCGCTGCCTCTTCCAGATGAATGGCTTGTGTGTCTCCTGACGCGTAGGCATACTCACGAATGGCTTCAGTTGTTATGCGCTTTATCAATGAGGACTGTAGCTTCATCCCCTGTGATGCCAACTCATATACAGGCTCCCTTATCACTTCTGTAGCTATTGGCTCTGAAACTGGCAGATATAGTAGTGTATCTGCTATAAACACACGCTCATCTCCCTCCTCTCCAATCAAACGATGAAGAAGGGCGAGGTAAACCTTATTCTTTGGCGTTTGCACATAATAGGCTTCTGCACACTCAATTCGGCACCGATAGGAGATCCCGATTCGTAAGGGCTTCTCGTAAATGAAGTTTTGTTCTTTTAGTAATTGCGGTAAGGGACAATTCTTAAGCCATTCCGGATACGAATGCTGCCAAAAAGTAATAGGTAACGTCGGCGGAAGCCCGTGATCTAACGGCCATTCCACCGCTTTGGCAAAGCTCTTCACTTGGGTTTCGGTGACATTTACGTGAAAATCATTGGTAACAAGGCCGCGATAGATCTTCGACGGGTTCCACTGATTCATGCTCTTTCTCTCCTACTCCATGGCATGGTGTTGATTTTATTTAGACGTAACAATCCAGTTGCGAAGCGTCTCTTTGTCTGCTTTTCCCGCAGAGCCTAGCGGAAGCTGCTCAACGATCAGATAGTAATCCGGCCAGCGTGACTGCTGAAGATGGTGTCTCACCCATGAATGGAACTTGGACTCCTGACGAGTCATTAGCTTCACTTCAGAAGGTTTCCTTTCTTCTTGGTTAGATTCGACAATAGCGGCGACGATACACTCTCCCATTACTTGGTCTGGTATCCCTAGAACAACCACTTCTGCCACATTTAGGTGCTGATTGAGTACGCGCTCAATTTCTAAAGGATAGATATTGACTCCTCCACGCAGGATCATATCCTGTTTGCGACCCGTCAAAAACAAATAACCCGCTTTATCCAGGTACCCCATGTCCCCCACTGTGTAGTATCCTTCTTGCGGCAATAGAAACTTCTCCGCTACCTGATGTCCATAGGCTTGGGCGATCATCTCACTTTGGACGTACACTTCTCCAACTTCTCCGACTTCACATAGCTTTCCGGCATCACTGCGAATCACCAGCTTTGTTTGCGGAAACGCTTTGCCGACGCTGTTCCCGACCGTAAGCTGATCATCAGGAGAAATATAGCTGACAAAGCTAAGCTCTGCCGCCCCGTAGTATTCATAAAGCTGTGATTGCTTGAAGCAGGAGAGCCACGCTTTTTTTAAAGTCAGATCGAGCTTGGCACCCGCTGACACAATCTTTAACGGAAGTGTACGAAAAATTGGAGTCATCTGTGTTTGATCAGCAAGCATGGAGAGCAGCTTGGCAATCATCGTCGGCACAAGAAAAGTTGACGTAATCTGTCCGCTTAGCAGTTGATCCATAACGGATTCCGCTTGAAAAAAAGGCAGTAGAACAACCTCTCCTCCTCGGTCCAGCACTTGCAACGCTGCGATCAGAGAAGCGGAGTAATGCAAAGGACCTGGTATCAGCATCGTATCTTCCAATCCAATGCCAAACGCTTCATACATAGCGTCAAAGCTGATCACCCACGAACGATGATTGCGCAAGATTCCTTTGGGTCTGCCAGTCGAACCAGAGGAAACCGCCATGTAAAATAGTCCGTCTGCACTTATCTGTTTGACGTTAGGTTGGTGTTCAAAAACAGTTGGCTGATTCTCATGAGACTTTTCCTCAAGATACTCATCAACCGTTTCATGATCCCATACTTCTGTCAGATTCAGATGCTTTTTGTAGTCATCTAGTTGCTCACGTAAAAGGTCAGCAGGGAGAGGAACCGCTATAGCGCCTGCTCTTACACAACCATAGAAGGCACACAGAAAATCAGGATGATTGGAAAGATAAAGCCCAATTCGTTGTCTCGCCAGGTTGCGCGCGCCAATCATTTGAGCAATTCGTTCACTTCGCTCAATCAACTGCTGATAGGTATAGCCAATCGTGCCCATCCTTACAGCCATTCGATCAGGTTGCTGGCTTGCTTGTTGCCACACACCATGCAGAATCGTTCGGGAATGATGAACCTTCACTTCACTCATTGATCACTCACCCGCTCAAAACAGACCGCCAGACCAAGCCCGCCGCCAATTCCCAATGTAGCCAAGCCATAGCGTAGAAAAGACGCCCCTTCCCTCTTCATGCCATGCGCCAGATGCGTGACCAATATCGCCCCGGATGCCCCATAAGGGTGACCCAACGCTATCGCGCCACCATCTGGATTGACTCGTTCTGGCGGCAATCCAAGTTCTTCTACACACGCTACCACCTGAGAGGCAAACGCTTCGTTAAACTCAATTCTCGCCAGTTCGTCAATGGTAATCCCTGTCTTTTGCAAGAGTCGACGAACTGCAGGAATTGGTCCTGCCCCGAGAATATGCGGATCGATCCCAACGGAGACAGAATCCACAAAGCGAAGAACTGGAAGCAGTCCATGTTCACGAGCCTTGGCTTCACTCATGATCACCGTTAAAGCGGCCCCATCGTTTATTGGGCACGCATTTCCAGCGGTAACTGTGCCCCCCTCTCGAAAGATCGGACGTAATCGGGAGAGCTTTTCCAAACTCGTATCAGGACGCGGGCATTCGTCTGTCTTGATCCAGCCTTCCCGTGTCTTCATTGGCACGATGAACGGCTCAAACACGCCTTGGTTCATAGCCTGGATTGCTTTTTGATGGGACCCAAGCGCCCACTCATCCTGCTTTTTGCGAGAGATACCATACTGATCGGCTACATTCTCTGCGGCTTCTCCCATCTCCGGATCACCAATCTCGTCGGGTGAAAATCGGGCTCGTCCATAGAATCGAGGAGATTTGCCATATAGTTGAACGGGTTTCTCGATCCTCCATGGTGCCCTGCTGGTACTCTCCACCCCACCTGCCAGATAAATCTCTCCCGCTCCGGCCTGGATCATCCTGCACGCCATGATCACCGCCTCCAATCCCGAACCACATTGCCGATCAACGGTTACACCCGGGACTTCTGCAGGTAATTGGGCGGTCAATAAAGCTAGACGCGCGAGATTGCCCCCTGGCCCCACCGCATTCCCTAATATCACCTCATCGATCTCCCCTGGAGACAACGCACAATGGGTAACGGCATCTTCTATGAGAGGGGCAATCAATTGTTCCGGTTCAAGCTCCTTTAGCATTCCGCCAACTTTTCCGATTGGTGTACGCTTCGCATAAACGACTACCGGTGTTCGATTCATCAAAATCCTCCCGAATGCTAATGCAACTTATTTTGTATCCGTTTACCAAAAAAAGGCTTGCTTCGTAAGCAAACCTTTTATCTTCTCTTTGTCTTCCTACTATGCAGCTTTATTTTCCTGAAGTGTTGTCGGTTTAATCAGCGGATAGATGTTTCGCATTCGAACGGCAAGGTAAGCGGCAACGAACGCTTTAATCAAATCCCCTGGAATAAACATCAGCGACTTCACCATGACCACACTTAACGGGATATTGGTCAGAGCAGCTTGGTACGGCATTCCAATCGCATAAATAACAATGATTCCACCAAACAGAGTAATCAAGAATGCCTTCCATGTACGTAAAGTATAATAATTGCGCTCAACCAAGTATCCAATTGCATACGCAGCAATCGGCCAGCTAAGCACCCATCCTCCGCGAGCAGTTGCAAATACGCCAATCCCACCTGTAAAGCCTGATAGAAGTGGAGCTCCTACCGCAACCAAGATAACAAAAGCTCCCATGCTTAAACCGCCAAGCCTTGCCCCCAATAAAGCTCCAGCCAGCATAACCCCCAAGGTTTGACCTGTAATGGAGATTTCATTGAAGAACGGGAATGAGATTTTGAGCATTCCAAGCACTGTTGTCAACGCAATCATCAGCGCTGCCATTACTAAATTCCTTGTGGTCACGAGTAAATCACCTATCCTCTTGGAAGTTTTCTTTCCACTAGAGTAAGGCAGCGTAATATTTTTGTCAACTATTATAGATTTCAAGTTAACATATATCCTTTTAGTCAACTACTACTTGATTCAGACGCGTAATGGACTGAATACAATGCTCCACTAAATCATGAATATCCTCGATGTTTCCCTCATCAATTTTGCGATGGAAGTCCAGCGTTATTCTGTTTTTATACACCGAAGGAGGCCATTCCAGTTGCCTATGCTCGTCGAACCGCGCGCTTACTTCCTGCGTGATATGCGGACGATGCCCCCAGATTTCATTCAGAATCTGAGTGATGATGTAGGTTTCCTTCATCACATCTGTTATGTTCAGCGAAAAGTGAAGACATATCGTGCAGCCTACGTGATCTGTTAATGATTGCTCCAACTGTTCGCTCGCAATGTCAGCCAGCTGGGTTTTTAGCTGCATCATTACCGTTACTTTTTTCTCCGGGTCCACATCTTCCGACAGGCTGAATTCAATCTGAAACAATCGGTTAAACGTAGCCAAGTCCACGATATCCGCTCGTGAATGAACGACAATTGCGCCTTCCAAGTCACGATCATAGACTGCCCCCTCCAGCACCACTTTGATATTGTCATAAATCGTCGGGTGAAACATGACCTCTCCTCTCCTGTCCGGCAGTTTTTGCTAGTCTCTTATCTGTGGTACACTATGCAAGGTAGCTTGTCAATGCCGATAAGAAAAGACTTCGTCCCTTTTCGCTCTGTGGAAGTTCACAATGAAGTAGGAAAGTCCGCTCTTTCACTACGAAAGGGAGTCGCCAAACGCTTCGCGCCCCTAAAGGGGTTTGGTGGCGACTCTTATCCCTTTCTCCGTTCTTCCCCCTCTCACCGGGGGGCTGAAACGTCGCTTGGTATCACTTCCAAGGAGACTGTAAGTGGACGAAGTCTTTTCTAGATGGGCTTACGCGAACGGATAAGTTTAATCACTTTACCACTGTAAAGCAATTAAACTTCTGATATTATAAAAAAACCACCTAGCTCTTATGAGAATTAAGTGGTTTTACTACTTGGCCGTGCGTGTGCAAACAGGAGGGACACACGTTGGTATAAGCTTCGGCTTGTTCGTGCAGTTTTTCATGGCAGACACTGCATACCTTGTCAGGTAAAGCATGATAGAAATTCGCGGAATGCATACTATACTCTCCTTTGTTATGGCATGATGAGTCTATTTTGCTGCTCTAGCCAGGAAAGTATACGATAGAGGAGAAAAGACTTCGTCCCTTAACGTTCTGTTTAAGCTCGCGTGTAGCATTTGCTGTCCGCTCCGTTCTCTACGGAAGGGAGTCGACAAGAAAATCACTGCGATTACTCACTCTGATGTAAAGAATGCCCGACTCTTTTCCTTCCTACGTTCTCTTCGCTGGGTTTCGCTTAAAATGAACTCAATGAACGAAGTCTTTTCTTGGTGGGCTACGCAAATGGAAGGAATGATTAATCACTTTACCTCTGTAAAGCAATTAATCATTCCAGCATAAAAAAAGTGAATCACCTTAAAGGCAATTCACTTACACTGCTTCGTAAAGTTCTTCGTAGCGCTTGCCGATCTCTTCGTCGGTTAAGCCCATTTCACGCAGACGCTTGAACATTGCTTGTACCCAGATATTCGTACGCTCGGACATTTTTTGATATTTCTTTACTTCTTTCGCTTTGCGTTTCGCGCGATCATCGGCGTTAGACTTGATATTGTCGAGAATGAACAAGATTTTCAGACTGTCTTCTTCGTTCAAGCTTTGCCAGTCTTTACCCAAAAAATCGAGGACTTGTTTATAGTACTGATCAAATTCCTCAAAGGAAATTTCCGTATCCATATTGAGGTATTCTTTCATTTTTTCGAACAAGCTTTCCATTGTACATAACACTCCCTTATCATTATCAGTTGCATGGGAAGAACAACCTTTAAGTAGTATAGCAAAAAGCAAATCAATTGAGAAATGAATTCAAGATTCGTCAACCAGTAGGAGGTTGCTCACATGTATAAAAAGACGAACCAATCCAACCAAGGAAAAAGCAAACCGACCCATATGCGTGACACTACGCCGCGTGGGCGTGAAGCAGGATCAAAAGGGAGTGTGCCTTCCCCTAAAGCGCAGGCCCAGCCGAAAATCAAAACGTATGAAGTCACCGAACCCATGGAACTGCTTCCATTCTTGCTGAAGCACGTGACGAATGAAGGACGTAATTCAATTAAATCCATGCTGGCCCGTGGACAGATTTTCGTTAACAATCAGCCAGTCACACTCTACAACTATGCCTTGCACCCTGGACAAAAGGTCTTGATCAGTAAGGAAAAAATTATCGAGAAGCCGCAGATGAAGGGCCTTACCATCCTCCATGAAGATCATGATGTGATCGTGATTCGTAAGGAAGCAGGCCTGTTATCCATCGCGGCTGATGATGAGAACGAACTGACGGCTTATAACCAGCTCATGGCCCACGTCAAGAGAGAGAATCCAGACAACCGTGTCTTTATTGTGCACCGATTGGACCGGGAAACCTCTGGTGTCATGATGTTCGCCAAGAGCAAAGAAATTCAGCAGGCCTTACAGAATTCCTGGAAGGACACCGTGCAGGAACGTACCTACATCGCGCTGGTCGAAGGAATGGTTAAGAAAAAGGAAGACACCATTTCCTCCTGGTTAAAAGAAAGCAAAACCTTAAAAATGTACTCCAGCCCTTATCCCAACGACGGTCAGCATGCCGTCACCCACTACAAAGTGCTGGAATCCAATCGCGAGTATTCCTTGCTTCAAGTAAACCTGGAAACTGGACGCAAAAACCAAATTCGCGTGCACATGCAGGATATTGGTCATCCGATCGTAGGGGACAAGAAGTACGGTTCCCGAACCAAAACCATTGGCAGACTGGGGCTTCATGCGCATGTTTTATCCTTCGCGCACCCGACAACAGGCAAGGTCCTGCGTTTTGAGTCTAAGATTCCCAAGGATTTTTTCAGTCCTTTTCGAACTGAAAATCCTCAATAAGATCAACTCTCCATTAAAAAGACCGTAACTAGCCAAACAGCTGTTACGGTCTTTGCTTTTCGGTGAAGGTTTATTAGTCTTAGGTTCCCTGCTCCACTTGCTCTGCATGTTTTGGCAAAGCGATAGCGATCAACAATCCTAGCACCGCACAATAGAACATGATATCAAAAACTGATTCCAATCCTAATGGTTTGGCCGACAGTTGAATGCTTGTCATATAGCTGTTAAATACCGCCCCAAGCACAGCTACCCCAACCGTTTGCCCCATGGTTCGCACAAACTGGAGAGATCCAACAGCTACACCGCGCTGTTGCCACGTTACGCTGCTCTGAACAGCAATGGTAATGGAGGTCACTGTGAATCCAAAGCCTAATCCCAAAACAAACATGGCAACTGGAATCATCCATTGTGGACTGTCAGGAGTAATGATCGATATCCACCCGCTGCCTAGAATCATAATGATCGATCCGATGATGGAGGCAAGTTTATACCCGGATTTGATCAGGATTCGACCACCAATAGAAGCTGCCACAGGCCAACCGATAGACATCGGAAGTAGGGTGAACCCGGAGTAAGTGGCGGAATGACCTTGAATGTCCTGAATCCAGATCGGCAAGTATGCCGAAGTCCCGATTAACACCACACTCTGGACAAATGAGACAGCTTGTGAAATCGTCATCAGCTTGCTTTTGTACAGGCGAAGCGGAAGCATTGGTTCTTTGGCTCGCTTTTCCACCTGTAGAAAAACAGCGAACAACACCGCACTAATCAATACAGGAACAAGCGATGAGCCTGACACCTGCGAGCTTCCTGTTTCCCCGCTAGACAATAGGGTATACAGAAACAATCCAATACTGATCGAGAACAGCACAACGCCAGGATAATCGATATACACCTGTTTCTTATGAATTTGTTCATGGAAGAATTTCGAGATCAACAAAATCGAAACAAAGCCAACCGGAATGTTGATATAAAAAATCCAATGCCAGGAAACAAAATCCACAAAAAAACCGCCAACCAGCGGCCCAACAATTCCGGCTATTCCCCAAACGGCTCCGAATAGGCCCATTAGCTTGGCTCGCTCTTCCTGTGTAAAGATGTCTCCGATAATCGTCATGGTAATCGGCTGTACCGCCCCGGCCCCCAAGCCTTGAATCGCCCGAAAGATCATCAATTGAATCATCGATTGGGATAGTCCACAGAGAAACGACCCAAGGACAAACAGAATAATACCAAATAAAAAAATCCGCTTACGGCCAAACAAGTCAGCCAACTTCCCATAAATAGGCGTCGTCACTGCCGCTGTCAGCAAGTAAATGGAGAACACCCATGAAATATACTCGCTTTGTCCTAAATCGCGGATGATAGTTGCCATCGCCGTACTAATAATGGTGGTATCAATTGCGGTTAAAAACGTCGCAACCATCAACGCGATAAAGACATTGCGTTTCGTTGAATCCATCGTCATCGTCTGCTTACTCCTTTTTCTGAAAAAACGGTACTGCCGTTTTTTGTTATGTGTTAATAATGAACAGCGTTCGGCTCTCTGTCAACTTAATAAATCAAAAAGTTTAAAAATGGCCAGATACCTCCTTAAACTATAAATTTTGGCGTAAAAAAAGGCAACTCGCATCAGCAAAATGCGGTTGCCTTCATGGGATGGTAATTTTCCTGTATATGATATGATTGTGTTGTCGGTTGCACTAACTATCGAGCAGTTTAGTTGAAATGGGTTTTAGGTGGGAACTCTTTTTTTACAGATTATTTAATCGGCGGAATTACAAGTTTACCCTGCAAATTTATATATCCACCTTTTGTTTGGTCGACAGAATACAAACCATTATACTCGTCCAATTGCTTATAAACAGGTGGGAGTACGAATTTCATATTTTTATCTATAATTCCAAATAAGTTATTCCTGTTAGAAACTATTACAAGACCATTCTTTAGAACGCGATGCACTTTTATATAAGGCTGCGAAATAATTTCACCTTTCAGGTTCATCGCCCCCAAGAAGTAGTTATCGTCGAAGAATTGCACTATATTTGGGTTGTTATACCAAGTATATATTTCTTGTTTCTCACCGAAGGTGCCAGGCTCAGCGATCCATTCACCTTTCTTATTAATGAAACCATATTTGAATCCTTTTAGATTCGCATTTCTTTCTCTTACTCTGGCAATTCCATTTTCAAACTGTTCCGGTTCAAAAAATTTTGGCTCAATAATAAATTTCCCAGTAAAATCAATGTAACCACGAAGCTCACCCGGAAGTCCAGCAGGTGCAATTCCTTCAGAAAAATCTCCTAAATATACAAATTTCGGAGGTATAACTATTTTCTCATTCTGATCCATCAAACCAAGTAAAAAATTCTCACTTATCGGGATGTAATATTTTCCATCGTATTCCTTTATACTCTTGTATTTAATAGGCGTTATTATTTTTCCAGATTTATCGATTAAACCGAATTTGTCGTTGATTTCAGCTGGTGCCACGCCGTTTTTGAAATCTGTCGTACGATCAAACTGCGGTTTTATTACCATTTTCCCATTTTTGTTTATGAAGCCAGCTTTCCATTGTGATTTTCCATCGTAATTTCCCCACATAAAAACCGACCGTAATCCTTCATGAAAAAAGAATAGATATCTAGTACCACGAGGAGCGGTAAAGATTATTTTTCCTTGATTATTGATGTAACCTTTTTTTTCCCCTTGATAGAATTGGCCAATATCCTTATCCGTATCAAAATCCGGAAGTGCATTTTGCGGAAAAATAAGGTTGTCGTACTGTGGTTTTATCACAAGTTTCCCACTTAGATTAACCATGCCCCATTTATTTTGACTGTGACTATACATGGGAAAAAGAGCTGTTCTATCAATTACTTGGGCTCCAACTTGATTATTGGCTGCAAAACTACTTTCTACCAAAAAAGCCAACATTATAAAGCATATTGCAAATGACCACTTTAGTGATTTCAATACATATCACTCCTCTGAACGCATTTATAATGCGGACAAAATTTAATATTTTTAATGGTTATATTTTCCTATAATATTATTTCAACAGCAATAAAAATCTTGAATTTAAGCCCTTTCTAATGCGATATCGAATCCATCTTTATTGAACTATCCATTCCCAATATTCCATGCTGATTTAGAAGCATGTGTTCACTGAAATACTGACTTGAGACTTAAAAATAAAATATCAATCAATGGAAAAAATAGTTATAGACTTAACAAACATAGATGAAAGACAGATTACGAATTATTAAACTATCGTGCAACATAGTTTAAAAGGGAACTTTAATTTAAATCTCGAAAATCTAATGTAATCGGATAGCTAAAAATTTGATGATAGACAGGAGTTAGATTCGATGATAAAAGGTTTCGGAGGAATTTTTTGGAGAACTAAGAATCTTGAAGTTATAAAAAAATGGTACAGTGAAGTATTGAAGATTGAAATAGAAAATTGGAATGGGACTGTGATAAAACCCCAATTAGGAAATGAGACTATCTTTTCTTTCTTTACCGAGAATGACAGTTATTTCCCAACAGAACAACAAGTGATGTTAAATTTCCAAGTGCATAATCTAAACGAGACTATTAAGCATCTTGAACATATTGGTGTACCACTTGCAAAGAACAAAGAGAGTAGTGAATATGGAAAGTTTATTTGGATTGAAGATCCTGAAGGTCGACTGGTCGAGCTTTGGGAGAAATAACGAGTTGTAATTCATTTGCTATTGAGCTAACAAGGGCGTTAGTTGAACAAGAATAGGGAACCTCGACAAATGAAGGTTCCCCTCATTACTATATAAAAATCAACATTTAAACAAATGGTGCTTCCCAAGCTTTTTTCCGCCAGCCAATCCGATAGTGAACAACATTCAACTGACCGTCCAGCTCAACATCCACTCCAAAAGGAAGCTTCTTGTTGTACCAGAACCTCATCTCGCTCCAGCGGACTTCATACCCTCCCTGAATTTCTCGATAGGTGACATGAATCCGTTGAGCAAACTGTAAAAACGCCCGCACTCCGTCCGTATTCATCGTAGCTTGAATAATGGGATGCTGCTCTGTTTTCGGGTATTGATCCTCGATAATCACATAATTGCCAATGACTCTTCCGGTATAAAACTTATCCTCAACCTCAAACACAAACAACCAATGAAACCAATGAAGTGTCGGGAGTACATGACAGACACCTACCTCAGGTATCGTCTGTCTCACTCGTCGCACGAGGTAGGAATGATAGACGCCTTTGGTCAGGATATACATCAACGTCGCAGCATAAATGGAACTGAACAACGGAACAGGATTCCATTTGAACCCCCACCAAAGAACAAGCCCTCCGAGATGAAGCGTAAATAGAATGGGATCGAAAATTGCGAGGATATCGAGGTGTATCCAATTCTTACGCAACGGTCTGAGCGACTGAACACCATACGCATTCAAGGTGTCCAGAAAAACATGAAAAAAAACAGCTGCAAACGTCCAAAGATAAATGGTCGAAACATACTGCCATAATCCAGTTCCCCAAGCCAGACCCAAACCAATAAGGGCAGGCCAAATCCCTAAAGCGGGTAGTGAGTGTGTAATCCCCCGGTGATGACGAATGTAGCTTACGAATCCTTTGAGACGGATCATGGCATCAAAATCCGGTGCATGTGAACCGATTAACGTTCCCGCCATTACGATCAAGGCTACTTCGGGATGCTGGGCTACGGCCGGATCAAGATAAGCCAAACCAGCCAAAGTAGCTCCGAACAACAGATGGCTCGCTGTATCCATCATATCGCCTCCATTTAACGTAAGCTTTACGCCATCTTCAGTTTATCAAGGGAGTGTGGATGATTCGTTAACTTTACGTTAAAGGGAGATGAATTCATTGATTGATAGCGGCCTCATAGGCATCGATAAACTCTTGAGGAATAGCCGTCGCTTTACGTTGAACGGCGTCAATCATAACCAGCGTGACATCGGCGTCGCAAACCAGGTCACCCTTGGCATTAAACAATTCGTGACGCAGCACGATGCTCTTGCCACCGAGGCGCAGAGGCCTGGAAACCACCTTGATTTCTGCGCCCATCAGGACTTCCTTGCGGTAATTCACGTTAATATTGACAACGACCGGCAAAATCCCTCTACTCTTCATTTCCTCAAGACTAAGTCCCGATTGAGTAATCAATTCAAAGCGACCCCACTCCATGTACTCCAAATACTTCGCGTTATTCAAATGTCCAATTGTATCGACTTCTGTCGAGCGGACAATCGTGGTAAAAACGTGTTCAGCCATATGTACTCCCTCACTTCCGTTTTTCTACAGTATAGCTCATTCTTATAATTGAGTGAATATTCATTCATAATTGAAGAGTGCGATTTTTCCTCAGGATGTTATAATAAGGGATAATGGCCAAATTCTTGTTGGAGGTGAATACCATGTTGCAACACTCCCGATTTGAGTTAGATGTGCCCACATTCCTCCGATCCTAGTCGGATAGGAATGGAGTAGCGCCCAATTCTACCCGGCTAGTAGATACCTTACACACCTGATAAAACAACGATCTACTCCGGGAGGTACAAACTAATGAACACGCAGCGTAAACAACAAATTCTAGGAAGTATTTTTTTATCATTGGCGGCGGCGATTTGGGGCGGCGTCTATGTCGTTAGCAAAGTCGTTTTGGAAGTGATTCCACCGTTTACCTTGCTTGAAATTCGCTTTGCCATTGCTTTGCTTGTGCTTGGCAGTATTGTGATCATTCAAAAAAGCTATGTACCACGTCACGATCTTCCTTCCATGATGGGCATCGGATTCGTGGGGATCACGCTATCTATCGGTGCGCAGTTCTTGGGCACCAAGTTTTCTTCAGCGCATATGGGGGCTCTAATTACTTCCGCCTCTCCAGCGTTCATCGTGCTTTTTGCCGTTTGGATGCTGCGAGAAAGATTGCAACTATTCCAACTACTCGGGATGATTTGTGCCACGATTGGCGTGATCGTAGTTGTTGGGGTACCCGATCACGAGGCAGTTTCCACATCGTTTCTCGGGAACCTGATCCTGTTGGTTGCGGCCGTCACCTGGGCCTTGTACACGGTGATGAGCAAACGGGCGACATCCATTTACTCGTCTGTCGTTGTCACTACTTATGCGGCACTGTTCGGACTTATTTTCACTTTCCCTGTCATGCTATGGGAGTTGTCCGTCACCCCTGTAAACTGGTCGTTCGGATGGAACATCTGGGCGGGAATAATGTATTTAGGAATCGTATCCACTGCGGGAGCCTTTTATTTGTGGAACAAAGGCTTTGAATTGATGAGTGCGGGAAGCGGGGCCGCCTTTTTCTTCATTCAACCGATAGTTGGCTCATTTTTTGGCTGGCTGTTGCTGGGGGAGCACTTAAGCCTTGGTTTTTTCTTCGGAGCCTGCTTGATCCTAGGCGGCGTGGCGGTTTCCAATCTACGAAAAACAGTCGATGTGCCCAGCAAACAAACTTCACATTAAGAAAAGAGGAACCCTCCGACTCACGATTATGTGAGTCAGCGGGTTCTTTTTTCATCCAAAAACACTTCTCCTCGCCTTGCCGCTCCTACTGATTCCCAAATGTACAGTGAAATATAGCTACGGTAAGGCGCCCAGCTCTCTCCTACTCGCCGGATCTCTTGTTCGTCTGGTTTATCGGTCAGTCCATACACCAGTTGAATTCCATTGCGAAGCCCAATATCCGCGGCTGGGAGTAAATCACTCCGTCCCATTCCAAACATCAACAGGCACTCCACCGTCCAACGTCCAATTCCACGCAGTGGAAGCAAATACTGGATTACCTCTTCATCTGACATGCCCTGCAATCGATTCAATTCTACCCGGCCTTCTACTACAGCTTTGGCAAAATCAATGATGTATTCCGCTTTTCGCTGGCTGAATTGCAGATCGCGAAGCTGAGCCACCGTTAATTGGGCAACACGCTCAGGTGTCGGAAAGAGCAAATAGGTATTCCCCGCTTCATCTTGGAGAGAATCTCCGGCAACTTCAAGCAAACGATGAGTAAGGGTTGCGGCAAAGGCCAGATTCAGCTGCTGTCCAATAATCGTCCGAATCATGGATTGAAAAAGATCCGGGTCAAGGAGATAGCGTAAACCGCGAAATGATTTGCACAAGGGTCTCAAATACGGATCGTTTGACATGTGTACATATAGTGACGTGAGATCATAGTCAATTGAAAACATATGCCGTACAGTGGCTGTCAGTTCCCTTTGCTGTGCAGGGCTTAATGTCGCTTCAGTCGACACGGTCAACAGGGGTTGTTCACAATTACCGGCGAATTGCAAGGTTGCCAAAACCGGCTTGCCGGCTAGGCGAAATGCGCGTCGAAGAATTCCATGATCCGCATCAATCCTGAATTGGTCATCTGGATGGGATTCCAATCGACGAAGTAAGCGTTCAAATGAGTAGGGGGGCGTAACCGTAATCGTCGTCGTAAACATGGGACACCTCTCTTTCAATTCCATATTGTACCATAAAATTCACCCAACGTCAGATGGCCCGAATCATGATGTCATCAAAAAACCCACCCGACAAAGTTGCCGAGTGGGTCATGTTACACCTGATTATTTGCTGAAAATTCCTTTGAGCACGAACCAAACGTTCGCTGGACGCTCAGCCAAACGACGCATGTTGTAACCAAACCAGTCGTTTCCGTATGGTACGTAAACACGCATTTTATAGCCTTCTTTGGCAATCTCAACCTGAGTTTGCGTACGGATACCGTACAGCATTTGGAACTCGAATTGAGAATTCGGGATATTGTTCTCTTTTACAAATTGCTTGGTAAAGTTAATGATGTTGTCATCATGGCTGGCAATTGCTGTGTAACCGCCGTTTAACAGATGTTGCTTGATCAGTTTTTTATAGTTTTCGTCAACGTCAACCTTGTTCGGGTAAGCCACTTCCGCCGGCTCTTTGTAAGCCCCTTTTACCAGACGCAGTTTGCAGTCTTTCAGCTTCTCTAGGTCATCCGAAGATTTGTAAAGGTATGCTTGAATGACGGTTCCCACGTTATCGTAATCTTTGCGAAGCTCGTCCAGAATCTCCAAGGTAATTTCGTTATGACCGTAGTCCTCCATATCAATACGAACGAAGTTGTTGCCGTATTGTTTGGCTGCATCCAGAATGCGGCGCATGTTTTTCACGCACAGTTCACGACTGATGTCCAAGCCTAGCTGAGTCATTTTCAAAGACAGATTGCAGTCTACGCCAGATGTGTAGATCGCTTCCAGCGTTTTAATACAGTAGTCAGCCGATTCGTTGGCTTCTTCTACGCTGAAAACGAATTCACCCAAGTGGTCAAGTGTACATACCAAGCCTTTTTTATTGAGCGCACGTACATTGCCAATCGCTTCTTGAATGGAAAGACCTGCAACAAAGCGCGCTGCCCCGAAACGAAGCCCCCATTTTTTCGCTGCGCTATTCAAGTATTTGCTTTTGGATAAGAAAAGAAAAAAGTCCCTCATGAGTTGTTCCATCGTCTTATGTCTCCCCTTTATCTAGCTCTATAGCCTTATAATCAAAGCAAGTATCGTGCCAACTAATTTGTCACAACTTCTTCATATTTTGTCGGTAATTATCGCCACACATCGACATATATGTACAATCGGTGTTCAATGATGTACACTTGTGCATATATCATTTTTCACTTCATAGGATGTGACCAGATGAAAACGCTTTTCTCGACAGCCACAACCCTGCACGATTTCTTATTGCCGTTGGATCATGATCCATTACACAAACCAGCTTTAGGTTCAATAGACGTAAATACTACCTTGCACGAGGCAGCTAGTGTCATATGCAGCCAGTCGCCGCTTGCCCTTGAAACTTCGGCTTCTTTGCTTGTAACGGATGAAGCTGGCAAGCCGATCGGACATTTGAACGTTTTTAAGCTCATTGAAGCTCTTCTTGCCATTTCGACCAATCAGGGCGCCTTGCTTGATACCCTGCTCGCCACGATGAGCGAAGCAACTACTGTTGTCGATAAAGATACGACCGTCGTCTTCTGGAATAACGCAGCCGAAAAAATCTACGACCTCGCCAAACACGAAATTGTAGGCACTTCTCTGGATGCTCACTTCGCCAGTGACGCGATTCGGCTCAATGACGCCTTGACACAAGGACAATCCGTTCAGCGGGTCTATCACATTCCTCGCCCCGATTCGCACGTGTTAATTAATTCCGCGCCAATCAGACACGATGGACAGATTATTGGGGCGATTTCCATCGAGCAGGACATTACCGAGCTTGTTCGCCTGCATGAAGAGCTGGCCCATACCACTGCCCACCTGCACAATTTGCAGCAAGAAATGAATCGTTTTCAGGCGGCGGATGACCCGTTCTTTTCGATCAAAGGACACTCAGCAGCTATTCAACAAGCCATTCAATCAGCAAAAAAGGTCGCTCAGACTGACGCAACTGTCCTCTTGTATGGGGAGAGCGGTGTAGGGAAAGAGTTGTTTGCCCAAGCGATTCACCAGTCCAGCCGCAGAGGGGACAAACCGTTTATCGCGATCAATTGTGCCGCGATTCCAGCCGCTCTGTTCGAAAGCGAATTATTTGGCTATCAGGGAGGCGCTTTTACTGGAGCAGAGCGTAAGGGGAAACCCGGAAAGCTGGAGCTTGCTCACGGGGGGACGCTGTTTCTCGATGAAGTGGGAGAATTGCCGCTTGAGCTGCAAGTAAAGCTTTTGCGCGCTTTGCAAGAAAGGCAATTCTATCGTGTTGGCGGTACGGAACCGATTACGGTAAATACTCGGATTATCTCCGCAACCAATCGACATTTGGAGCAGATGATTGCCGAAGGGAAATTCAGAGAGGATCTCTTCTATCGGCTGAATGTCTTTTCACTCGATATCCCTCCTCTTCGCGAACGCAAAGAGGATATCCCTGGACTCGTCCAGATGTTTCTTACTGAATACTCTGCTGCCAACGAGCATCCAGTACCCAGAGTCTCACCTGAGGTCATGCAAGCGATGCACGATTACTCTTGGCCCGGAAACATTAGACAGTTACGCAATATCATTGAGCGGTTATCCATCTTGCAAGAAGGAGGAGTGATTCTCTACGATCATTTGCCACTCTCGATGAAAAGTCATATTCCTCCGATCATGTCGAGGAACACTGCTCACTTGAATGATCACCACGCGTTTCACGATACGGCTCATCCGATTTATGATGAAACACAGGAACAGAAGCGAATCCTGAATGCTCTGGACCGGACGTATGGCAACAAAAAAGCGGCCGCACAACTCCTCGGCATCTCCCGAGGCACTCTTTACAATAAGCTGCGGAAGTATGGGCTTGAGTAAGCGAAAAGACTTTGTCCCTTTTCGCTCTGTGGAAGTTCGCAGAGAAGCATGTTCAGTCCGGTCAGTCATTACGAAAGGAAGTCGCCAAACGCTGCGCGCCCCTAAAGGGGTTGGGTGGCGCCTTTAATTCCTTTCTCCACTCCTTCTCTGGGCATCACTTCCAAGGAGGCTATAATTGACAAAGTCTTTTCTTTAGTGGGCTTGCGCGAAATGAAAAAACTCCAACTACTTCCTAAAGTAGTTGGAGTTATTGATTGTCATAAACTTTTACAATGTCAGCTCTTCCAATTGGCGCTGAAGCAGGTACTTGCGCAATTCATGCAGACTTTTGCCGGTAATATCGACTATTTTACAGCCATGCACGTAGCCATCCTCCTCGCTTACGTGTATGACCTCCAGTTTGGACTCAAGGATTCCCTCTTCTCGCCCGTACAATTCCGCGTAAAACGACACTTGGGATTTGGGAGACAGTTTGTAGTTAGCGCGAAAAGCGATTCCGCCGAGACTCAGGTTAACAACCTCTACTCTCGGGCTATTCTGTCCTTCTTTTGGAGCGATCTCGAGTGGAACTCGTATCCACCCAGCCAGATTCACGTCATAGCGAGGGTATCGACGCCGATGTTCTTTATATTCCAGTATACTGGGTGGATTAAAAATGATCAGCCGCTTCGGTTCACGCGCCAGAGCGATTCCTTCAAATGAGTAAATCTCCGAAAGGTCGCGCGTAATCATGCAGGACACCGGATCACCGACACTAATCTCAACATCTTCCTCGAAACGAGCCTCCACAATATCTCCTTGTTCGTACTTCACGAGCCCTTCAATCATTCTATTCCCACGCTTGATCTGAATGAAATTCTCCATTTTTCCTCCGCCCCCAATTATTTCTGTAAGTTATATACCCTATTTGGCGAAAAAGAATCCTATTTTTTGATAAAAATACGATATAATGAGATCATCGTCTCAAAGGAGGTTTCTTTCAAAATGTCTACCTACAAAATTGTGACACTTTTAATAGCCATTTCTGTTGCCTCAAGCTTGGCGGGGATCGGTGTTGCTATTGGTGAAAATAGTTGGTTTGGCGGGATTGCCTGCGGGCTTATTGCCGTATGTATGATGGGCTTCGGCTTCTCTTATAAGAAAAGACACCATAGTTAACGGCGAACTAACAAGCTATTCAAATAAAATAGGAAAGAAGTGAGTCCACTCGCTTCTCTCAACAATTGCTTGGAAATCGTGTAGATTTGCGGTTGACTGCGATTTACTTTGCGATCAGCCAGATAAAATGCGACCAGTCCTTCCACGATCATCCGGTGAAACTCCGGATTCGGAAGTTGTCCCAACGTCAGTTTGGCTTGTTCGATAAAATACTGTATTCGTGAGAGCGCTTCTTCACTGGAGCGATAGTAGCTGACAAAGTTAAGATCGCCGCCAATACGATCCTCTTCCAGGTCAATTAGATAATCAAGCAAGATATGTAAACCACAAATCCACGGAAAATAAGCGGCATTCAATGCATTCACGTAGTCAGGATCCACCTGCTCATCGGCGGCAAGACAGAAAAGGGCAAAAATACCGATGGTCGATCCTGTTACCGCAGAGAACTCCTGCCATTGAATTTGCGGATAGAGAGGCTTGTACTTCTCCCACCAGTCGAGAAGTTGAGCTTCTCTTTTTTCATGAGCAATATGTTTATACACCTGTAAATCACTATATAAAGTAGAGAGTTCCAACACCTTTGACTGAATCGAAGCGTAGGATGGAAGCTTCTTGATCTGTTCTTGGCAAGCGAGAACCAGCCCTGCCAGATATCCTCCGTCGTCCTTTTCGCTCCGAAACTGATAGTAATCCCGAAGCGGTGCGTCTGGCGTCAAGGCATCCTGCATGGAGTAATGAAGCTGCCTAAAATCGATAGGGTCCATGGAAGTACTGCGGTCACACAAATTATCCAGATAATCACTTATCGTTTGATAGGCAACAATTAAGGGTATCAGCGTATCGACGGCTTGTATCACCTGCGTCGCGTAAACCGATCCACCCTCACAATGAAATCGCTTGGATGTAATACTGGCCAGTGCTTGCTTACGCAGTTCGGGGTCGGGAATTTCCTCGGCCTTTTGCTGCCACATTGCGAGTGCTCTGTCCAATTGGGGCTTTACGTAGCGATACATCCTATAGATGAGTTGCCAAGGATGCCGAATGGGTTTCCCGTTCACGTCCCGTTCCTCCTTTATGTTCATCAACATTGTAGCATAATGAGATGATTCACCGTTAGTTTATCGTCTACCTTCCATTTTCCCCTATTTCATCCAAGGAAACTCCGACCAGTTTATGAATTTTCAACAAACAATGTTTGCAATATTCCGGAAACATGATAAAGACAGGGGTAACCCCCTTGTCTCAATGATTATTCCCTGCTTTTCAAGTGCGTCCAGCCTTCTTCTTGCTCCACAAGCCCAAGCTTCAACAGTCTCCCCATCGCTCGCTTGAACGCTGATTTGCTGACTCCGAACTTTTCCTTCAACACTTCCGGATCGGTACTGTCCGTATACGGCATGGAGCCGCCACGGTCTTTTAGAATTTGCAAAATCCGATTCGCGTCTTCTTCGTATGATACTTCTTTGCGCGCCTTCATGGAGCCATTCAGTCGGCCATCTTCTCGAACGTAACTTACGCGACATTCCACCGTTTGCCCCAGACGAAGCGGTGAAAGCATTTCGTCACGGTGAATAAACAAAATGTGTTCTTCCTCCGTCAGCAAGAACGCCCCTGCTCCGATCAGTTTATAGACTGTTCCCGATACTTTTTTATTCAACATACTCGAGGAAGCTGGCTGGGAAATGCGGAAGATGATCTCTTCATCCGCCAGTTTAGCCAGCATCCGCCCTTGTTTGTCCTTCGTCAGTGTGACCAATAGACTATCTCCTGGTCTTGGCCATTCTTGGCGCAGCTTAGGCAGATCATCGAGAAATAGCAAGAGATCCTTGCCAATCTCATTATGCAAAAAAACACCTAATCGGGCATTCATATCCACAACCTCTAGCCAGCCATATTCCCCTTTACGGACGCTTGGCATTTTCATCGTTGCGGCCAGCCGATTCTCATGGTCATGGTACAAGAAGACTTCAACCTCATCGCCAACCCGCAATGTCTCAGTCGCTTCATTATGGTGTAAAAGAATTTCGTTGTTTCCTAGCTTCAAGAAGTACCCAAACGGTTTTTCATGCGATACAGGCAGTGTCACAACGTCTCCTGCCTGAGGTTCATTCTGTTTGCGAATCAACAAAAATCACTTCCTTATAGATCATGCTATGTATTAGTAGATAGTTTGTACACAATTATACAGAAGATGAGTGGTGTCCGAAACCTTTTGAAAAAAATCAATGGTAAATGCGCAAGTCTATGAACTTGTCTCATACATATGGAGAGAAGGAAGACGCCAAAAGGAGCGAAACAGATGGTAGAATATCTTGAATCAATCATTCTGGGGATTGTGCAGGGATTAACCGAATTTTTGCCGATTTCAAGCACCGGTCACCTCGTGTTGTTCGGCAAATTATTCGGACTTCGCGAAGCAGGCTTGTTGTTCGATACCTTACTTCATCTCGGGACGCTTGTCGCCGTGGTCATCGTATATTGGTCGGAAGTAAAGTACATCGTCACCCATCCGTTCAGCAGACTTACGAAATTGTTAGTCGTCGGAACGATTCCAACCGGTATTATTGGACTTGCCTTTAAGGATTTCTTTGAAGATATTTCACGTACAGGACAGACAATTGGCTTTGAATTTATGGCAACGGGGGTTATTATTTATGCGGTTGAAACCATGCGTCGGGGAAAACGCGGTTTCGAACAGATCAACTATTTGGATGCACTGATTATCGGGACTTTACAAGGCGCTGCCATCCTTCCGGCGATTTCACGATCCGGGTTAACGATTGCCGGGGCCTTGATGCGCAAGATCGATCGCGCGGAAGCGGCCCGCTTCTCCTTCTTGCTGTCGCTCCCTGCGATTCTCGGCGCAACCGCACTTCAAGCCAAGGACCTGTTGGACAATCCGCTGGGGTCTACCCATCTCATGCCGATGTTGGTCGGCACTGTATTTGCGGCTATATTCGGATACATCGCAATTCGTTGGATGATTCGGATGATTAGCGCAGGATCGATGAAGGGCTTTGCTGTTTATGTGTGGGGTCTTGGTTTCATTATTATTTGCTTTCAATTGTTCGGTCTTTGGTAGGAAGAAAAGACTCTCCCATGATACTTTGTTAAAGCTCCCTTGCAGCTTTAATCGAAAGGTTAATAAAAAACGCCTTCTTATTTGTACATTTCTACAAAAAGAATGGCGCTTTTTCATAAATGAAAGTTATTTTAATGTCTTTTTTACAAACAAAATAAAAATTAACAGACTAATAAACCCAGATCCAGCACAAACAATAAATAGCATTTGATATCCCATAAGCTGTGAAACAAATCCTAGAAGAATAGCTCCTAAACCAATCCCTAAATCAAAAGCAGTAAAAAATGTAGCGTTTGCTACTCCTCTTTTCTCTGGTGGAGCTATTCGTAAAGTTGCTACTTGAAGAGCAGGTTGTGCTGATCCGAATCCAATTCCGTACAAAATTGCTGTAAGTACTAGTCCAACAACTCCATTTGTCATTGACAGGACGAATAGTGCGACGATCAGTGTAAAAAGCGCTGGAACAATAATGATCCCTTCTCCATGTTTATCAGATATTTTCCCTGCAAGTGGTCTAATTACGATAAGTGTGACAGCATAAACCAAGAAAAAAGTACCGGCATTCACTTGAATGTTTGCCGCAAAAAGCGGTAAGAAGGTTGTGATGCCACCAAAAGTAAGGGATAGGAAAAATGTAACAATACCGATTGGTAAAACTGTTTTCTCAAAAAATGATATTGGGGTTTTTGCTGTATGTTTAACCACAGGTATTTTTGTGCTAAATGCTAGGATCAATGCCATAATCGCTAATGCTGTGCATAGAAGAAATAGATAGTGAAACGAAAATGATTTGGCTACCCAGAGCCCTATTATTGGTCCTAAAGCCATGCCCAGGGTCATTGCAAGTCCATACCATCCCATTCCTACTCCACGTCGAGATGGTGGAATCACATCAGTCACAGCCGTTCCTATTGAAGTTGTAGCAATTGCCCAGCTGATTCCATGGAGGATACGTAACACCACCAAAAAAATAACGCCTGTTACCCAATCATAAAAATACATCGTAATTACAAAAAATAGTAGTCCGCTGATTATAAATACTCGTCGACCATATCGATCCATTAATCCTCCAACAATAGGACGAAAAATTACCGCCGATATGGTAAACACTCCAATAATAAGGCCAACTTGAGATTCACTTCCGCCTAATTGTTTAATAAACATAGGTAGTGTAGGCATCAGTAAATAAAAACCACTAAATAGTAATAATGCTGTAATGGTCAGCATTATAAAGTTTTTGGTCCATAAACGATCCATTGTCATGTAACCCTTCTTTCTATAGTTTAATCTAGTTGAGAGTGGAAAGTTCGCATCAATTGGGGGCTAATTGCCCAAAAGTAGTGAGAAAAGAGAATAAAAAAGCAGTACCACCGCTATAAAAGTGTTGGTACTGCCATATCGAGTGACAAGCGTTTTGTTAATTAGAACGTACTTGCTACTTTAACGGCTTTTTCAAGCCCATCAGCAATAATTTCTTTTGCTTTATCTGGGAATTGGCTGTGACCTTCAATCACTACTTTCTCTATGTCTTTTACACCGAAGAAGCTCATCATACTTGCAACATATTTAACAGCCATTTCCACTTCGGCTTTTGGTCCTTCAGAATATACACCGCCACTTGCGTTTAATAATGCAATTTTCTTATCTCCAGCAAGACCTACTGGACCTTCTGGCGTATATTTAAATGTTTTGCCCGCACGGTTTAAGTAATCAATGTAGGTGTGAAGTACAGCTGGGATTGTTAGATTCCATAGTGGGAAACCAAATACTACTTTATCAGCCGCAAGGAATTGATCTAAGTATTTATCAGAAACAGCTACAGCCTTTGCTTCTTCTGCCGTTAAATCAAGTCCTCTACTAGCCTTAAATGTACCGTTAATCATATCTACTCCTACATAGGGCAATTCTTCATTGAATAAATCAAGCTCTATCACTGTATCATTTGGATGTGATTCTTTATAACTCGCTAAAAATGCCTCATATAATCTCACACTAACCGCCTGATCTGCTGGACGATTGTTTGCTTTTACAAATAAAACTGTTGTCATTATCTTTTCCTCCTATTACTCACTTATATCCATTTAAGCAAATGCATTTTCTTTCCATAAATAAAGCAATATAGTCAACTTGATTGACCACATTGCTTATAGTACAATGAAATTCAAATAAAGTCAACCTAATTGACTTTATTTGAGGGGGTTTTATGTATGAACCATCAAGTATTTAGTGAATTAGATCTTACATCTCTTTTGTCATTATCTTATAGTACATTGATTTATGAACTACATGACCGATTAAATGAAATGGGATTTGGAGATATTAGACCTGCACATGGTTTTATGTTTAAACTTATCATTCCTAATGGAGCAACCGGTATAGAAATAGCTGAACACTTAGGAATTACAAAGCAAGCTGTGAGTAAAATGGTGGATTTTCTTGAGAAAAGTGGTTATGTAAAGTCCCAAACTCATCCTACTGATAAGAGAGGGAAAATTATTGTTTTGACCGAACGAGGCTGGTCATTAGTGAAAGCAAAAGATGAGATACTAACTGAGATCCAGCAACGTTGGATTGAATACATAGGCGCTGAACGAATGGAAATGCTCAAAGAAGATTTAACAAAATTTGTTTATGAAGCAAATGAAGGAAAATTATCATTAAAGGTAAGACCTGTCTGGTAAAAGCCGAAAGAACGTTCAATTCCACGTTCCGATGGTACAATGAAAAACCCAGTAACCATCAGGCTACTGGGTTTTTGCTACTATCTTGAACTTTTTTTCCTACGGATTTGAGAACAAACAAGACGACTGCCCAGAAGGCTGAGGCCAAAAATGTTGTGGACAACCATGTCGGCGTACCAAGTGAATAATACAAGATCCCATGGGCGACAAATACAACAGCAATCCACAAAAATAAATTAATTCTGCTCATATAGTTCCAAAAAGCACCCATCCGAGTCACCCTCCTTCATCTTAGTGTTAACCAAAAAAAGGAGGTCCTATACTTCCAGCATTTAGGCCGATTGCGATTGTTGGATAAGGAAGCCTGCCTTGAGCAGGATTTCAGCCAGCTCTGGCAGCGGAGTGTGGGCAACTTGTGCAAAAGATTTTTTGGTCCGCAAGTGTGTCGCATGGGGGAAATCCTCTTGCAGTTGTCCGCGAAGCTTGAGGCCACTCTCGTCTTCGTCGGTAAAAATGTAAATCTCTGATGACTCAGGTATTCGGGTCAGGAGTTCTTCAGACTTGTTGGCACTATAAGAGCCGTTCGTGCAAATAATCAGGACTGGCTCCGCGAGTACCAAACGCAGGCGTTCCTTGTCTGTTTTTCCTTCGACAATGATGGTACGTTCACTCATACGATCCTCCCCTTCATCATCCCTTTAGCTTTAGTATACCAGAAGTTTAAAGATCGGTTCCCTTATGATCTTTTTCCTTTTTCGTTAGGATGTGGGGAGAGTAAGCAAGACGCAGAGGCACACACTATTTGTATCTTCTCGGAAAGGGGTTATGTACACAATGAGTAAATGGAAACACGCCGATAGACCGAATTCCAAAGGGTTAGCTGTTGCTGGATTGACCAGCAGTACGGTTGCCGATGATACGCATACGGAAGAAAACCAAGGGTCGAGCAAACAATATCAAGCTTCCTCCAAAGCTAAAACCAAGTAAGCTTAAGCTCCTTGATCAACCGCTTATCCTTTGGCTCTAACCAGCAGCGCCGCTAAAAAGGCAAAGACGAGAGCTGCCGAAATCCCGGCACTGGTTACTTCGAACATTCCGGTGACAATGCCGATCATTCCATGCTGCTCCAGCTCAGACAAAGCACCATGCGTTAAAGCGTTTCCGAAACTGGTAATCGGTACTGAAGCACCGGCTCCAGCAAATTTAACCAGCGGATCATATAACTCGAACCCACCCAAAATAGCACCAGACACCACGAGCGCCGTCATCGTGTGTGCTGGTGTTAATTTTACGACGTCCAACAAAAACTGCCCGATCAAACAAATGGTTCCCCCGACGAGGAATGCCCACAAATAGATCATGCTTCAATCTCCCCTCTCGATGGCTACCGCATGAGCAATACACGGAATGCTTTCACCTTGTTGAAAGGTAAGCGGCGACAATAACGCACCAGTAGCTACGACCAGAATTCTCTTCCACTCCCCTTGCCGCAAACGACGCAGCAGGTGTCCATATGTAACGGTCGCGCAACAACCACAGCCGCTCCCTCCTGACCAGACGCTCGGATTATCTCCGTATATCAACATCCCGCAATCCTCGTAGCGTTCACCAGGAATCGCTACTTGATGCTCCTTGAAAAGAGAAAGCAAAATAGCGTGACCTGTTTTCCCTAAATCTCCGGTGAAGATCATATCGTAATGATTGGGGGGAAGCTGTAAATCCTTAAAATGCGCTTCGATGGTCTGAAAAGCTGCGGGAGCCATAGCCGCACCCATATTAAACGGATCGGTAAGACCCATATCGACAATCTTGCCCATGGTAGCAGCGTTGACGATTACATCCTGACCTTGTCCCAGACCTTCTTTGGCGACAACCGCAGCCCCACCTCCTGTGACTGTCCACTGAGCTGTCGGCGGCTTTTGCGAACCGTATTCAGTCGGATAACGATACTGCTTCTCCGCTGAACTATTGTGACTGCTGGTAGCGGCTACAACATAGTTGGCATTTTGACTGTCGACCAAAACAGAAGCAAGCGCCAAACCCTCCATCGAGGTAGAACAGGCTCCAAAGATACCGATGTACGGAATGCTTAGGGTACGTGCGGCAAAGCTTGAGGAGATGATTTGATTCATCAGGTCTCCCGCAATTAAGTAATCGATCTTGTCCCGCTGCAAATTGGCTTTGGCAATCGCTTTGTCACAGGCTTCTTCCAGCAGGACCTTCTCCGCCTTCTCCCAGCTGTCTTCCCCAATGGTTAAATCACCATGACAGATATCAAAATCATTCGCCAATGGACCTTCGGCTTCGAACGGCCCTCCAATGGCTGCAGACGAGACGATCACTGGTTTACTGGGAAACACCCAAGTCTGGTGCCCTTGTCTCATCTTTATCCCCCCATTTTGATCATTGCTTTAATCAATCCAATAACAAATGCGGCAAGAACCCCAAACACAATGACAGGTCCCGCTATCTTGAACATGTTGCCGCCTACACCTAATACAAAACCTTCACTTTTATGCTCCAACGCCGCCGAAGTTAATGAGTTGGCAAACCCGGTAACCGGAACAGATGACCCAGCTCCGGCCCATTGGCCAAAGCGATCGTATACACCCAAACAGGTTAAAACCACGGACAGGAATATCATGACGGCCACAGTCGGGTTAGAAGCGGTTTTTTCTGTAAAGTGAAAGTAATGAACAAACATTTCTTGAACGGCTTGTCCCAGTACACAGACCAGCCCTCCAACTACAAACGCTCTCACGAAATTCTTGGCAATGGGTCTTGGCGGTTCGTGGCGCTTGGCCAGCTGCTGGTATTGTTGCTGAGTTGGAGTCAGTTTCTTCTTTTTTTGATTAGCCATCCTTCAATCACCTGCATGCTTCATGTCGTGAATCCACCATCTATCGATTTAACAATGGCATTACATTGTCGATTACCTGTTGCAGCTGCCTTGCTTGAACTGAATAGATACTCTTCATGGATTGGCTTTTGGTGGCTAGCGCGTACAGCTCCAGATCGGCTTGGCATTTTTTCAGTGTCACATAGGTCAAAGGCATCTCCATGGATTGCGGCACTTGCAGCTTGTCATCATATAAGTCAAAGTAAACACTGCCAGCGTTATCCACCTGACCCAGAAAGACATTTTCCAGGGCAACCCCAGCCTTCTTGAGCTCAGCATCCAACCAATTCCGATTCAACCCGAGATTAGACAAGGATTCGTCCATCATGACACCATCGATAATAACGGCTTGGGGTTCTTCCGCCGGTGAAACACGAAGGTTCAAATGTTTGGGAGTAACCGGCTGGTTTTCGGCTTTCAAGAGAATTGAAACATCTCCGCTCGTTTCCATTAAGGCAAATTCCACATCCGCTACCCGAAACACGTCTTTCATCCTTAACTGTTCCATGAAGTCCTCGACAGTAATCCGTTCCTTCTTGAGATTGTCCTCCAAGATTTTCCCATCCTTCACCAGAATGGTTGGCCTTCCTTGCACCGCCTCGCGAACCTTTTTACTCTTGAGCGAAAGGAACTCCAATAGAATCGGAATCGCAGCAAATATCCCCATCGATATAAAGCTATGATAGAGCGGGCCATCCATATCGGTTGCCATGAACGCGGCAATATCGCCAATGGAGATTCCCACAATGTATTCAATATACGTAAGCTGACTGATTTGTCGTTTCCCAATCAATTTAGCCAGCACAAATAGCGTGACAAAAGCCAAAACAGAACGGATGAGAATGTTGATCCAATCAGACACAGCAGTTCCTCCTCTTACATCTGACGCCATTCAATAATCATGTATGAAAAGAGAGAGGTCTCCCCCTCTCTATCACACGATTAGAACCCTTTGTATTGTGGTTCTTCCTGCTCTAGTTCAGTTACACGCTGTTGCAGGGTATTACAAATGCTTTGTGTACTCATCGCTGCGCCGGAGTACAAATCCTTCGCCTGTTTGTTTTGCGTATTCAAGGCAAACGACTCCAGGTTGGCTTGCGCACTTTTTAAGCTTGCTAATGTTTGCTTTACTTGTGCAGATACAGTCATGTCCTTCACCTCCTCAACGATAATTATGTTCAACCAAACCAGCTATTTTATGCCTTGGGAATAAATAGAAGCGACATCGCCTTTCTCGCTATTTACATAGGTGCTTGTCTTTTGTTATTCTTTAAAGAAAATTTTATCGATTCAGAAAAAGGAGCATGCCATGGTACCTTCTTTATGGAAAAACCGTTCGTTTGTCGCACTGTGGCTGGCCCAAGTCGCATCCAATATAGGCGACCAGTTCTACAGCATTGCCCTGCTCTGGTATTTGCTCCAACAAACTCACTCCGCATCACTGCTAAGTCTAATCGCTATTCCGGATATGGTGGCGGGATTTTTATTCTATCTTGTTGGCGGGGTTCTCGCCGATCGGTATAGCCCCCGCATGTTAATGATGGGTGCCGATTTGGCTCGCCTCGTGTTGGTTGCTCTTGTTGGAAGCCTGGTTCTTCTCCAATTCAATTCTTTGTTGTTCTTTTTGGCGATTCAATTTTTGGTTGGGATTTTCTCCACCCTGTTTCATCCATCCAAAACCGTCGCTTTGAAATCGCTTATTGCGCCCGAGCACTTGCAACAAGCGAACGCTATACTGGATACCACCTTTCGCACCGTGCGAATTGCCGCTCCAATGACGATTGGTGTGCTTGCAGCTTTTTTGCCGTTGTACTTGCTGTTCTACTTCAACGCGATTACCTACATACTCTCCGCTTTATGCATCTACTATATGAAGTTGACCCATGAGCGAGATCAAGCGCTATCTTCTGTTAAAGGTTTTTCACCCGGGCAATATATGAACGATATCCGTTCAGCTGCTACCGAAGTCCTTACGAATCGTTATTTGTTGTATGTCTTGATTTTTAGCAATATGGGCTTTCTTGTATGGCAGGTCTGCTGGAGTGTAGGTTTTCCTGTCCTGGCGAATCAACTGGGGCATGGCGACGCTGGCTTTCTCGGGATCCTGATCGGCTTCTATGGTGTAGGGAACCTGCTGGGGAGCTTGTTCATGACCAGATTTCGCTATCAGAATCATCTCTTGGTGATGTTGGTTGGATGGTTGTTTCAAGCCGTTGGTTTCATGAGCATCTCTTTCTTTAGCAACCATCTCTATATGGTTTATCTCGGGGCAAGTGTTGCCGGATTGGGTGGCCCGCTAATTGGAATTCCTTCCGTGACCGCAATCCAGTCGTATGTCAGCAATCAAAACATTGGCAAAGTATTTGCCCTTAACATGTTGGTGTTCACCTTGTTTGGCGTACTCTCTAGCAGTATGGGTGCTCTTTGGTTAGGTAAATGGCCCGTTGAACTCATGTTTGGTGTGAGCGGACTTTATCTTCTGCTTTCCATTGTGGTCAGCTATTTTTTGGGCAGACAAGTTTGGAGGAAGAAGCAAGCCCAGTCCTATTTCAGCAGCGGTATATAAAGGCTTCGATTATCCGTTTTCAGTTTCTCTTCTGAAAGCGGGTGATCGAAGCTTTTTATTTATGCTGCCAAAAATTGATGTTAGATTATTTTACACAGAACACCCAAAAACAGTTCACAAACCATTTTTAATGTCATATAATCTAACACATAAAAATACAAGTGTAAGATTACCTTACACAATTAGGAGTGTGGAAGCTATGCTGTATCGTATTCTTTCTTTTGCCGTCCTTTTATGCCTGGCATGCCCTTCAGCTTCATTCGCGGCAGAACCAACGCTCACAGAGATTACGACAGCGGTAGATGCCACATGGGTGATGATAGCGGCCGTGCTTGTCATATTCATGCAAGCGGGCTTTGCTCTACTGGAGACGGGCTCTACGAGAATGAAGAACGCCGGTCACGTTGCGGGCAAGACGATTTTAACATTTGGTATTTGTTCACTGGCCTTTTGGGCACTCGGCTTTGGCCTAACCTTTGGTGATGGAACGTCGCTCATCGGGTTGAAAGGCTTTTTCTTTGACGGAACAGACAAACAAGCCGCGGAAGCATTCAGCTCTCTCTCGTTCAGCTCCATTCCAATCGGCATTAAATTCTTGTTTCAGTTAGGGTTTGTGGGTGTATCCCTAGCGATTGCATGGGGAGGCTTCGCGGAACGGGCCAAATTGACAGTATATTTTGTCTTCGGTGTGTTGTTCACTATTCTGATCTATCCAGTCGTTGGTCACTGGGTTTGGGGTGGCGGCTGGTTAGCCAGTCTAGGCATGCAGGATTTCGCCGGATCTACGGTCGTTCACCTGCAAGGAGCAGTAGCCGCCTTGGCTGCAACGATTCTGTTGAAACCTCGCATTGGTAAATACAATAAAGATGGCAGCTCCAACCTGATTCCTGGACATAATCAGGTTTACTCCGTATTGGGTGTCATTATTTTATGGGTTGGCTGGTTCGGCTTTAACGCCGGTTCGACCCTCGGTTCTCTCTCCGGTTTTTTTGGATATGTGGCTCTAACCACGAATCTCGCCGCCGCAGCCGGTGCGGTTTCCGCACTTGTCATCTCTTGGGTCGTGATGGGAAAAGCCGATATCTCATCGATGCTTAACGGCGTTTTGGCTGCGCTCGTCGCCATCACCGCTTCTTGCGCTTTCGTAGCCCCTTGGGCGGCTGTCGTCATTGGCGCGCTTGCTGGAATTATTACCTTCTTCACCGCCATTTACTTTGATCGCAAAGGTATTGACGATCCTGTATTCGCCTTCTCCGTACACGGTATTGCGGGGATCTGGGGAACTCTTTCGTCAGGACTGTTTGCTACACCAGAATTAGTGGCCAAAGTCGGGGTAGGCTCGCCGGGACTCTTCTACGGCGGCGGATTTCATCAGTTGGGCATTCAAACGTTAGGTGTTTTCGGAGCGTTTATTTACGTCTTCTTCGTTTCTATGATTATTCTTGGTTTCATGAAGGCAACAATGGGTCTTCGTGTCACAGAAGAAGAAGAGGTTGTCGGCCTTGATTTGTCTGAGCACGGTAGCTACGGATATCCCGAGCTGCTTTATACAACTAACCATTCAGCTTATTGCGAGGAAGGTGCCGAGGAAGGTGCCGAGGTATCTGGACGCAAGGCCTTATTGAAGCGGGCTATCCGCCGTGTGAAGGTAACGTGATGGCATTAAACCTACGCTGGCGCAAAACGAGATCTACCAAAAATTCCGAATTCTCTATTCGATTGAATAAAAATTCATTTTGTCATAAAAATTCCATGATTATAACGCCTACCCTCATTGATATTTGTCACACCGACGTGTAAAATGACCATAATTTAACATTTAAACCTCCGGACTGCGTTTTGTCCGGATTATTACTTTTTCCATGCTAATCATTTTAGGGGGTGGGAAGGTATTGATAAATCTAAATCAAAGGGCAGCAGCAGAGGCGAGTAAAGTAGAGAGAAGAGATATTCCTTGCAACTTACCATCGATAGAAGAATTCATGCAAGGTACGCTCGAGGCGACAAGCAAACTCGTCATTCATTCGGATGTTCATGAGGCTGTTTCGAAAGCGTTAGATATTCTGGGAACCACGATGAGAGTGGATTCCATATGTATTTTTGAAAATGACAATCACCCGGATCCCGTGCAGATTCTAGCCAATCTTCGCTACACTTGGCAAAAGCACTTAAGCAGCCCGCCTCTCTCTCATTTCAATTATAATGACGCAGGATTGATGCGCTGGTTTGAAACTCTCTCCAATCATACGGTTATCCATAGCTTGGTTGAGGATCTCCCTAATTGCGAGCAAGCCTTTCTACATTCACAAGGAATTGTCTCGATACTTATCGCCCCCTTTGCCGTTCAAGGGAAGTGGAGAGGATTTATCGGGTTTTTTGATTGCAAGTTGAACCGGCAATGGTCGCCAATGGAACTAAACGCCTTGAAGACCGTAGCCACAGCGATTGGCGGAGCATTCCATCGAATGAGGGAAGAGAGTCAATTGCAACAATCTTCCGAAGAATGCCGTACACTTACAACAGCTCTTACCTTTATTTCTACAGGCGTGGTGATCACGAACCCACGTCTGCCGGATAACCCAATCATATTCGTCAACCAAGCATTTACAAAGCTTACAGGATATACAGAAGATGAAGTTAAGTATCGCAATCCCCGCTTCTTGAACGGCAAGCGAACGGATCCTGACACGCTTCGCCAAATTCGTGAAGCAATCACCGAGCGAAAATCTATTAAAACAGAACTCTGTAATTATACCAAGAATGGCACTCTATTCTGGAACGAGATCGATATAAGCCCGATCTTGAATGAACAGGGAGAAGCACTTTACTACGTTGGTCTGTTGTCCGACATTACAGAGCGGCGCCAAAAAATTGAACAACTGAATTTATATGCCAAAGTTGTGGAGAATACGCAACAAGGAGTAATCATTACGGACAAGCTGGCCAAAATTATTTGGGGCAATGAAGCTTTCTCCTTGACGACAGGCTATACGCTTGAAGAAGTAATGGGCAGAAATCCGCGAATCTTTCAGTCCGGGCTGCACCATGGATCTTTTTATAAAACCATGTGGCAAACGATTCAACAGACAGGGCAATGGCAGGGAGAAATCTGGAATCGACGAAAAAACGGCGAAGCGTATGCGGAGTGGTTGAATATTACGCGAATTCAAGGCGAGGAAGGAGAAGTCACAAACTACGTTGCTGTTTTTTCGGATATAACAGAACGAAAACGATTCGAGCAAGAGCTTCGTGAAGCGAACGAGAAGCTGAGACTCCTCTCTTCCGTCGATGGTCTTACGGAAATCGCCAATCGCCGTTTTTTTGATGAGTTGTACCAGCGGGAGTGGACTCGCGCAATGCGAAATTCTTTGCCGCTGTCACTGATTATGATCGATATTGATTATTTTAAAGCGTTTAATGATACTTACGGGCATCAGGAAGGTGATGAATGCCTCAAGCTTGTTGCGCAAACCTTGGCGGCTACCATCAAACGCTCCAATGACCTGGTCGCTCGTTACGGTGGCGAAGAATTCGTGATTATCTTGCCGCAGACAGACCTGGAGGGTGCTGCAACTGTCGCCCGAAAGCTGCGCGAACAAATTCAAGCCTTGCGAATTACTCACATGTACTCGAAGAGCAGTCAATATGTCAGTATCAGTTTGGGCGTTGCCTGTACCCACCCGGCTCTCTCATCCCATCCAGAAGAGCTGATTCGAATGGCCGATCAGGCACTCTATCGAGCGAAACGAGAGGGCGGGAACCGAGTCACCCTAATGAAGATGTAACATTCCTTTGCACAGGAGTACCAGCGACTCGCGTATTTCGGCCAAGGATTGTTGCTCACATCGGTACCGATTGCGAATAACCGTAAAGCCGACCATGCCAAACATCGACGACGCTAGCGTGTGAATATCGACTTCAGATGAGATATGTCCTTCTTCTTGTAATGTTTTGAGATATTTTTCATTGTTAGCAAAATACTCACTTAACAGGGTGCGGATAATCTCATCTCGCTGTTGATTGCCAGTCGTCATGTTGAGCAGCAATAGACACAGATCTTCCTCTTCGTAGAAAAAACGAATATGCTCATCCAGAACAGCGAGTAAGCGTTCTCTTATTGTATGAGAGTGATCCTGCATCACTTTTGTGATCCGCTCGATCAACATACCCACGCCTTTTTTATTCACATAGTAGAATAACTCTTCCTTCGTCTTAAAGTGATAGTAAAGCGTACCTTTGGCCACATTTGCCATTTCGGCGATAGAATCCATAGTCGTTTCACTATAACCGTACTGAGCGAATGCCCGAAGCGCGTGTTTGGCGATGTGATCCTTCTTAGAGATACGAATAAGCCCGTCCCCCTGTCATCTAACTAATAAGGTCATTATGCCATAAAACCCTTTTCATTAGCGAATCGGCTCAATCATCCTGAATAAAATAAGCCCCTCAGACGCGCGCACGCATCTGAGGGGCTTATTTTTATTCATTTGACGCAATAAATGAACTGCGAACCCTGCCCCAGAACGGATGCTTTTTATAGCGCGCAAACTTCACTTTCTCCATTCCCACACGACAGATAATCGTTTGGACTTGCTGCCAAATGGCATGATTACGATCCAATCCAATCATGATCTCGGGATTCATGACGATAAACTCCAGTTCATGGTGTTTCGGAAGAACAAGGGAGCTGTTGATCGTACGATACATCCGATTATTGATTGAGGCAATTTCAGAGAGCTGAATCGCTTCAATGGATGGATGAATGATCGCACCATCCACCGCTTTATTGTATGCCGTACTACCGGAAGGCGAGCAAACGATTAAACCGTCCCCGCGAAATGTCTCGAATTCCTCTCCGTTGATAAACACACTCACGACCAACGTGGAGAGAGTCGCATTCCGAATAACGACCTCGTTTAGAGCCCAATAGGTAGAATACTGCCCGTCCGTCAAATGGATTCGACATTGCACCGTTGGATATTCGGCAATAAACGGTTGAACAGTTTCCAAGGCATAGACGAAATCATCCAATTCCTCTGGTCGCCAATCGGCGTAGAAACCCAGGTGTCCTGTATGAATTCCCACATATTTGGGATCGAGACCGTATTGATGGACGGCTTCCAGCAGCGTTCCATCTCCTCCAATGGATAAAACCAGGTCAGGAGTTTCCGCTTCATTTTGAACAAAATAATAGCTTTGTCGACTGCTGTTCATTAATTTCTCTTTTAATTGTTGTTCTACTTGTCTCGAATAATCATCATTGCGCAATACGGTCGCAATCTTCATCGCGGTAAACCTCTCCATCCTGTGGTAATACTCCGATCTCATCAGTATACCATAATTGGTTTGTCAGGGTTACCCGTCTGCACTTCCCCCTTGTTTCTGACATATGTAAATGGAAAAAGGAAAGGAGGTGTGTTTATTCCTTATCTCATCCGAATTTCGCTCTCTTCTAGACGGTTGTCTCTATACCAGAACGGGAATCTAATTAGGAACTATCCGGTGGGTGTCGGGAAGATCGCTACTCAAACCCCGTCAGGCGATTTCCACATCATAAGCAAAGTCCCCTATCCGTTCAGTTATCCCGGAGGAAAGCTCAGTGCGTTCGGAACCATGTGGATGGGATTGAGCAAACCGCATTACGGCATTCACGGCACCAACAATCCCGCTTCCATTGGCCATTTCGTCTCCCACGGATGTATCCGCCTGTATAATCAGGACGTCAATGAATTGGCTCGACTTGTTCCGATTGGGACTCCAGTGCAAATTCGGCCGACGTAAGGGGACGGTCGGATCGATTTGGCAGGACAGCCGTATATCCATTAATGAAAAAGAAGGGTGACAGCGGGATTAACCGCTCTCACCCTTCCGCACTTCAGAAGATGACCTCCAGCTCGATTAAACGAAGAACCTCTTCCGCTTGGGCAATCCATTGTGGTTCAATGCTCGCGTCGTTATCAACAGGTTCCTGAAATTGATTCATTAGTGGCGCAATCACTTGGCTGCCCATATAACCAATATCCGGATCATTGCCTGTCCGATACACATGTTTGAGGACGAACGGGCGACCGAATTCGACTCTAGCCTCGCGATTGTCTAGCTCACCCTCACGTACGGCAATAGGGAGCCGCAAGAATACCTGTCCTGCGTCATCCAGCTTCCGATCAAAATACCCGCCATCGTATTCCCAGTTGGCCAGCACAAACCCCTCGGATTCCAGTTGATCCATAAGATCGCCGTACGTCCCTTGCTTGCCTTCCAAACTGCTTGCAACAGCCTGCATGCGCATCCCTGCCTTTCCCCATCTCGTCCATATTTTGCTTCAAAAGACAGGAATGTACTCAGGCTTTAATCTTCGTCTTTATAATCGTAGCTTTCGGGAATCGGCTCAAATTTATCCAACTCTTCAAACTCCCGCAGCTTCCTCACTTGTTCCATATGGTGATCAAATTGTTGCCGATTGATCATGTACTCTTCACCGTTGTGGATAGCGCGAATTCGTCCTTCCTTGATTTTTTCCAATATAAACGCTTCAGGAAGCTGAAGATATTCGGCTGTTTCTTTCACAGTTAAGTACATACGTCATCCCTTACTTTGTATTTAGTCGCGCTTCCAAAACCTTACGTTGTTCTTCGTAGCCCGGTTTGCCCAACAACGCGAACATATTGGCTTTGTAAGCTTCTACACCCGGTTGGTCAAACGGATTGACACCGAGCAAATAACCGCTAAGACCACATGCTTTTTCAAAGAAATAAATCAATGCGCCAAGATAATAAGCGGACATTTCCGGAATGCTAATCACCAGATTCGGTACGCCTCCGTCTACGTGCGCAAGTAATGTTCCTTCGAACGCCTTCTTATTCACGAAATCCATTCCCTTGCCAGCAAGAAAATTGAGCCCGTCAATGTTTGCAGGGTCTTCGCTAATGATGATATCTTTTTGTGATTGGTCGACGAACAACACCGTTTCGAAGATGTTGCGCATCCCATCTTGAATGTATTGTCCCATAGAATGCAGGTCTGCAGAGAATTCGACAGAGGCAGGGAAAATTCCTTTACCATCCTTCCCTTCCGATTCTCCGTACAGTTGTTTCCACCACTCGGAGAAATAGCGGAACTGCGGTTCATAGCTAACTAAAAGCTCCGTCGTTTTACCTTTGCGATAAAGCGCGTTGCGGATCGCCGCGTATTGATAGCACGCGTTATTCTCAAGTTCTGGGGTAGCGAACTGTTCACGCGCGTCAGCTGCGCCTTTCATCAGGTCATCGATGTTGGCCCCACTCACCGCGATCGGAAGAAGACCCACCGCTGTTAGTACTGAATAGCGGCCTCCCACGTCATCCGGAATGACGAAGCTCTCGTAGCCTTCCTCCATTGAAAGCTTGTGCAGAGCACCGCGCGCTTTGTCTGTAGTTGCGTAAATCCGACCTTTCGCTTCTTCCTTACCATACTTCTTCTCTAAGTATTCACGGAAAATACGGAATGCGACTGCTGGTTCTGTAGTCGTTCCCGATTTGGATATAACGTTCACGGAAATCTCCTTGCCTTCGATCACGTCAAGCAAGTGAGAAATATAAGTCGGGCTTATGGTATTCCCCACGAAGTAAATCTCCGGAGTTTTGCGTTTGTCTTTGGACAAGCCGTTATAAAAGGTATGTCCCAGCATGTCAAGAACAGCCTTGGCCCCCAAATAGGATCCACCAATCCCGATGACCAGCAATACATCCGAATCAGATTGAATCTTCGCTGCCGCTTTTTTAATCCGCGCAAATTCCTCTTGATCGTACGCAACCGGCAAATCCACCCAGCCCAAAAAGTCATTGCCTGGTCCGGTCTTCTCGTGAAGCATTTCATGCGCCACTTTCACATACGGACTTAAATTTTCCCACTCGTGCGGTTTCACAAACGAAAGTACGTTGCTGGTATCTAAGCGAATCATTCTTAACGCCTCCATTTTATCCTTCAGTTCTATTCTTTATTTTACCATGGACATAATTTGTCTGCATGGGACAATTCGAGTCCAACGAGTATTTCCCCCTATAACCATCCCCCATTCCATGAGAAATCATACCGCCAGCCTCCTATTTTTCCAAATGTAACCTAACGCGATCTGAATCGTATTACTTTTTAGATATATAGAAAGGAGTTTTGATATGCGTAAACGATGGTGGGTAGTGTTGACAGCTGGAGTAGCTGCCGTAGGAATTGGCGGCTTTTTATTTTTGACCTCCTCGTCTTCAAAAGGTGTACCGGTTCAGGTTGCGGCTGTAACCAAAGGGGAACTAAAAAATCTTGTCTTAACTTCGGGACAAATAAAAGTACAGAAGGATACGACGTTGTACGCGCAAAGCAACGGTACACTACGGAATTTTCAGCTGCAAGAAGGCGATCAAGTGAGAGCGGGTCAAGTCGTCGGAATCATTGATATGTCGGATATGGACAGTAAAATCCTAGACTTGGAAGCTCAAATCCAATTGCAAGAAGCCAACCTGTCCAAAGCTCAAAAAGGGATTGAGCCCGAAGAGTTGTCCCAGTTTCAAGAAAGGGTGAATCAATCCGAACGGGATTATCAAACAGCCTTGAATGAATTCAAGCGCACGGAGCAATTGTATCAGTCTTCCGCAATTACAAAGCAAGAATTGGATAAGGGTCATGACTCTCTTTTAAAAGCCGAGTCGGATCTGGAAATCTCCAAACAAAATCTGGCTCTTAAGAAGAAGGGTGTCGCGAAAGAAGAAGTTCAAACCTACCTAGCGACGATCCACAAGCTTCAAGTGGAAAAAGGCGAACTGGAAAAAGACCGCGTACATCGAAACCTGATCGCTCCAGCCGAAGGATCGGTTTTATCAACCTATGTAAAAAACGGACAATCGTTGTCTAAAGGAAACGAAGTCATTCTGATCGGCGATGTAAGCAATCTGGTTGTCGAGGCAGATGTAGATGAATCAGATGTACATAAAATCAAGCTGGGTCAAGTTGCGACAATCCAAGGAAGCTCGCTGGGAAAAGAGGTCGTGAAGGCCAAAGTGACACGGATTGCCCCTACTTCGACAACGAAAAAAGATAGTCAAACCGATAAAAATCGTGTAGTTGTTACCCTTGAGCTTATTGAAAAATCCAGCGTGCTCAAACCTGGGTTCCATGTAGACGTCAATATCGAGGTTGAAAAAGCAGCGAATACCCTTCAGGTTCCGATTGAAGCGGTACAACAGGCGGATGACGGTTCCTCCTATGTCTGGGTAACGAAAAACGGAACGGCTACCAAGCAAAAAATTGAACCCGGAATTGAGAATGAGTTGTTTATGCAAATCAAAAGTGGCGTTAACCTTGCCGATAAAGTGATTCTAAATCCGCCGGAGCATCTAAAAGCAAACGATCCTGTCTATGAATCTAACCTTCCTTCGATGCCTTCGGAAGCGAAATAGGAGGAGGGATTTCATGCTTAGAGTGGAGGAAATCAGCAAAGTTTTTCGTACAGGGGGCACAGAGTTGCACGCCCTGCAAAATGTTTCACTATCCGTAGAATCTGGGGAATTCGTCGCCATCATGGGTTCGTCCGGTTCCGGCAAATCAACCTTTATGAACATGCTGGGCTGTTTGGATCGACCCACTTCAGGTCATTACTTTTTGGATGGAATCGATGTCACTTCGCTAAATGAAAATCAATTATCGCAGGTTCGCAATCAGAAAATCGGCTTTATTTTTCAATCCTTCAATCTGCTTCCTCGGGTGACTGCCTTGCGAAATGTTGAATTGCCGATGTTATATGCCGGGCTTAATGGAAACGAACGCAAAAAAAGAGCAGTGGACGCATTAACTCAGGTTGGATTGCAGCATCGCCTGGAGCATAAACCCAACCAATTATCAGGTGGACAAAAACAGCGGGTAGCCATTGCGCGCTCACTCGTTAATCAGCCCGCCATTCTGCTTGCGGATGAGCCGACTGGTAATCTGGATAGCCGTTCTAGTCTGGAAATCATGGCGATTTTCCAAAAACTCCATCAACAAGGAGTGACGATTCTCTTGGTGACTCACGAACCTGACATAGCTCAGTATGCCGAAAGGATTGTAACATTTAGAGACGGAAGGGTAATCGCTGATGAGCCCGTACACGATCGCCTAATCGCTTCTATTTCTCAGGAGGTGGCAGATTGTGAACTGGATTGAGTCCTTACGTATTGCATTTGACGGAGTTTGGTCGAATAAGCTTCGGTCCGGGCTGACTATGCTGGGGATAATCATCGGGATCGCTTCCGTCATCACCGTAATTACCCTAGGCCAAGGCGGACAACAAGCAATCTTGAGTCAAATGGAAAAAATGGGTGCCAATATCTTTAGCGTCTATACCGCTTACGATTCTCAAGAGGAGCAGAAGGATTACGATCTGACCATTGAGGATGCCGAAACTCTCGGCAAAATCAGTCCGTATATTGAGCATATCGTTCCATTGAGTAATGCAATGCCAACCTTTCACGGCCCAAAGAAAAGTATGAAAGCATCTCTCACTGGTACGGGGGCAGACTTCTTGTCCATTCAAGCCAATATTCACGTTACGAAAGGGAGATTCTTTAACGAGGCAGATGATAAAGAAGGGCGTTCTGTAGTAGTTCTTGATGAGAATCTGGCGAAAGAGCTTTTTGGTAAGCAAAACCCCATTGGGCAAAGGATGAAGATTAGTCAAACTTCCTTCGTTATCATTGGACTGACCAAGGAGGATAAATTCGTCTTTGATCACAGTCGTGGGACTGGTTATATTCCTACTCGCGCCTTTTTATCCTTATATAAAGACATGAAAATGGTTCCTTCTCTTATGGGGAAAGCCACTTCCAAGGAAACCTTGGAGGACGCGATGCGACAATCCAAGCAATTCCTCAATCGCAAACATGACCATAAGGATTTCTACTCGACATATAGTATGGAACAGAGTGTAGAATCAGTGAACCAAGTGACAGGCATTCTAACCATTGTCTTTAGTATTATCGCCGGAATCTCCTTGCTTGTCGGCGGGATTGGCGTAATGAACATCATGCTGGTCTCGGTCACTGAACGAACCAGGGAAATCGGCATTCGCAAGGCATTAGGTGCCAGACGTAAAGATATCCTGATTCAGTTTTTGATCGAATCCCTGCTTGTCTGCCTGATTGGCGGAGCGGTTGGGGTTGCGATTGGACTAGCCAGTGGTGCCGCCATCTCCTACTTTGCAAAGCTTCCTCCATTGATTTCGTGGAGCAGTGTACTGATTGCTTTTGGATTCTCCAGTGCCATCGGTATCTTCTTCGGGCTATATCCCGCGAACAAAGCGGCGAAGCTGGATCCGATTGAAGCGCTTCGCTATGAATAACAGATAAACATTCAAGGGGATTCCCAAAGAACTTTCAACAGGAAGAACAGGATGATTCCCAATGCGGTAATTCCTGCCCATATGTACTTTTCTTTTTGATCGGCTTCTCCTGCTTTGAGTATTCCGATACATTTCCATGTACCGATGATCATCAGCAACAAGCTCCCGATCAGGATGAACAGGCCCATAACGAATCCCCCCTTCTCACTACATATATGGGAAAAAGGGGGGATTCATTCGTTTATTCCTTTTCTGGTAACTTGTCCGATTGCGTTTTGCCTAATCTGCTTAGAATACTCCGTCCTCGTTCGCGAACAGCTTCGTCTTTTAGTTGGAGCTGATTTTTCTTCATTCTTCCGTTTTTCGAAGTGTCTGGCCGTCCTTTATTCGCTTGAAATGACTCACTCATTATGCGAACTTGCCGCCTGATTTTTTGTCATATTCCTCCAAGAGCTCGGCGAACGATTTATTTTTTTCGCGCTCTTCCTTTTCACGTTGGCGACGTTCAGCCTCTTCCCTCGCTTCTTGCTCCTTCGCGTTTTTCAAATCCTTCTCGATACTCTTCAGCTTGCTGAGCATATCGTCATTCAGCATGTCTTTGAGGCTGTTGACTGGTTTGTTTTCTGTAGTTGCTTCTGGGTTGTTCTGTGCTTTTCTTGCGTGATGGGCTGTTTTTTTCTTGGCCATCTTCGTTATCCCCTTTCGTGTTATTCATCATGCATTCTGGCTATACTACAAGCATCCAAGAGAGGAGGCTTGCACAATGCGTAATAAAGCAAAAGACTTTGGAAAAACGGCTGATATTCGCGGACCAAAAGCGCAATCGGAGGCTGTTCGCTCGAATGGCTCCATCAATAGTGAACCACAAGAACGGCTAAAAGAAAACAGATAGCGTCGGAGGAATCATCATGAAGGATAAATCCACGAAGAAAGTGCCTAACGTCTCCATTGACGGTACACTTCCTCATCAAATAGACGCTCCTGATTTTAAACAGTCGAACCGCCAAATGCAATTACCGTTCGTGAACGAATTTGGCGTGGTGATTGGCGACAGCTTTTATGACTCCTCCCAATCTCCTCTTAATCAGTGGAGCACAGAGACCGACCCCTCTGTCATGGCGGGTGACCGATGGGTTCATCCGACAAATGATATTGGCTGGAATACGACCGAAAATCGTGAAATCCTTGAAGGAATTCCTCCCAAGGCAGCTCCATTCATGCATCCTACGAAGGATGTAAGCCACAAGAATGATTAATGATCAATTCGTAGGCGTCTTCATCTATTTATACAGATAGATGGACGCCTATTTGTGCGCAACTATTCCCTCCATCGGTCGTATATACTATTGAAAGCAGTTGATTGATGAACGGGAGTTGACTCTCATTACATGAATAAACCTAAAAATAAATCGGCTCTTTTGGCAATCGGCGCCTTTCTGGCTGCAAACTTCAAATGGTTGATTGCTTTGTTGAAATTCTCCAAATTTGGTACAACACTCATATCCATGATCGTCAGTCTTGGGGCATACGCGGTCATTTACGGTTGGAAATTCGCTGTGGCTATCGTCTATCTGATCTTTGTGCACGAGATGGGACATTTGGTAGCATCCAAGAAAAGAGGAATCAAGACCTCCCCGGCTGTATTCATCCCGTTTGTCGGCGCCTTCATCTCGATGAAAGAGCAGCCTCGGGATGCGGCCACCGAAAGCTATATCGCGTATGGTGGGCCTTTTGCCGGCTTGCTGTCGTTTCTGCCTGCCATACCGCTTTATTGGTGGACCCACAACTCTTTTTGGGGCTTGCTGATCTTTCTTGGCGCCACCATTAATCTCTTCAACTTGATTCCCGTATCGCCTTTGGATGGCGGTAGGATCGTGGCTGTATTGTCTACCAAAATTTGGTTTATCGGACTGTGTATACTGGGAGCTTACTTGTTTTTCTCCCCTAACCCGCTGTTATTCATGATTTTTATCCTGGGCTTGATCACCTGGTGGAATCGTGTAAGAGAAAGCTATCAACACAAGGTATTATCTTATGAAAAGCAGGAGCTGCTAGCGTTCATCCGAGATGTGCAAAGCTGGTCCTCCCACTATTCATTGGGTGATAAACGAGCGGAATTGCAATTTCAATTCCTGTCAAGTCCAAGCACGAAACGCCGTTTTTTCATTCCCTTTATCGATGATAACAAACGGTTTGAGATGGATAAACGCCGAATTGATCGCCAATTTGCTCAGAATCGATGGGAGTTGTTTTCACAATGGGAGCGGATGCCCGTGTTGTTTATGGAAGGAAATCCACTTGACCCCATACCATCGCCGTTGCTAACCGAAACGATCAGCCATTCACATGGACGCCTGGCCCAAATTGACGAACAATTGCATCGTTTAAGAACCTACTATCAATCTCCAACTTCAACCAAATGGAAGGTTCTCGTCGCCTACCTGGGCTTGATGGGTGTACTCTCGCTTTGCTTGTTGTATGGGCATGAGATTGTGCGCTAGTTTTAGATCTAAAGGAAAGGCCTTCAATCAATGAAGGTCTTTCTTGCATATTATCCCGAATTTAATTTTTCATTAAGTCTAGTTTTTCACCTATTAACCATAACTTTACAACTCTTTCATACACAAAAAATATTCGTTCAGTATTCTGCTCATATACAAACTTTAGTCAGAAAACTCAAATATTGACTAAAAAATTATGGGATAGGTGACGAAATCATGCGAAACAGAAAATTAGCTTCAACCGCATTCTCCGTAACGCTGGCATCTGCCATCTTGTTTAGTGGAAACTATTCACCTCTTTTGACCGGCACCGCAACAGTCTATGCATCCGAGCAATCCGTAGTAGTGCAAAACAAAAAATTGCAAAGCGCCAATGTTGAAAGCCTCTCAAACGGCAAGCTGAAGATTTCTTGGGTATCCAGCAAGAAAAACTCAGGCGAGGCCAAAATTTATTGGTCTACCTCACCAACCAACATTAAAGAGAAGGGTAAACTACTCAAAAAAACCAAGAATTCATCCATTACTATCAAAAATCCTAACCCAAAGGCAAGACCATATTTTTACATTGAAACAGCGGATGGTGCCTCTATCACCGTAGCTGAGCGACGTGTGTCTCTACAGGGTGTTCCTAATTATCGCGATTTAGGTGGTTATAAAACCAATGATGGGCGTACGGTCAAATGGGGCGTTTTGTTTCGAAGCGATGAATTGGCTGGTTTGACTAACGCAGATCAGAAATACATAAAAAATTCCGGTTTGAAATTGATCGCAGATTATCGAAGTGATGATGAAGTAGCGAAGAAACCAGACCCCGTACTAGACGGAATCATATATGAACGAATTCCTGTAGACATGAGCAAGAGTACTTCCCCCGATATGAGCAAACTGCTTCAAAGCGGCAGCTTGATTGCGTTAGGTAAACCAGGAGAGTATCTCACAGAGTTAAACAAACAGATGGTTCACTCAAGAGACGCATATTCCGGTCTGTTTGAGATGGTAGAGAATGCGGATAATTTGCCAATGGTGCAACACTGTACCGCTGGTAAGGATCGAACCGGACTTGGGTCTGCTCTCCTTTTACTTGCTCTTGGCGTACCTGAGGATACGGTCATGGAAGACTACCTGCTGAGTAACGAATATCGTGCAGAAGCTAATAAAAAAGCAATAGCTGCAATTAAACCGTATTTGAAGGATGAAATCAGTGTAGAAATATTTACAGCCATCATGGAAGTGCGAAAAGAGTATCTGCAAGCAGCTTTGGATGAAATCAAGAACGAGTATGGTTCTGTCGATAAATACTTGGAAAAAGAGCTCGGATTAACCAAGAAAAAACGAAAGCAATTACAAGATGCTTTGTTAGAAAAGTAGTGTTAACCATCACGAAAAAAACCGGACCAATTTCCCCGCAAACGAAATTGGTCCGGTTTCTTTTTTCCACGCTATTATCTGCTCTTTTTGATTCGCGGTTGCATTTTCGTAATGAGTTCTTCTTCATTTTCTCCAATAAACCATCGTCCATTGACGAAAACAAAAGCGCGCTTCAAACAGTGTCCACACATGTTTTGACAGCCAATTTCCACAGTGGCGTCGGGCACCATCTCTTCCAGGCGCTTGGCAAATTTATCTGCTTGGTAACCTTTGCACAAATCACAAATTCGAATATCGTTAGCCATGAAGTATGTTCCTTTCTTCTATAGACACTTCTACTATAGCGGGTTTTATTCCTTGTAGCAAGTAAACTCTGCCAATTGTACAATAGGAATAACAACCTACATACGGGAATACACGAATGGAAGGAAGTGTCATTTCGATTGATACACGTATTATTTGTCTGTCTGGGCAATATTTGTCGCTCTCCCATGGCAGAAGCCGTATTTCGTCATCAGGTGCAGCTGGCTGGATTAAGCGAACAGATTTCCATTGATTCGGCGGGGACAGGGGGATGGCATGCGGGAGAACCTCCACATGCGGGAACCCAGAAGGTGCTTGCCACTAAACAAATCGCTTATGATACCCTCCGTGCCCGCCAAGTGAAATCGAGTGATTTTGAGCAGTTTGATTATATTATTGGCATGGATGAAGAAAACCTAGCCAATCTCCATCGATTAATCACTACCCGAGACCAAAGCGTTCGTGGCATATTTCATCGCCTGATGGACTTCGCTCCCCAACAACCAGAACGTAACATTGAGGACCCGTATTACACAAAGCGGTTTGATTACGTGTACTCCCTGGTAGAAGAAGGATGCCGCGGGCTGCTGGAGAAAATTCGGCTGGAACATGGGCTGTAGACAAGACATCGTCCCTCTGTGCTCTGTTTAAGCTCGCGCGTAGCATTTGGTGTCCGCTCTGTTCACTCCGGAAGGGAGTCGACAAGAAAATCACTTCGCTTCTCAGTCTGATGCAAAAATGCCGACTCTTTTCTTTCCTACGTTCTCTGCGCTCGGTTTCGCTTAAAATGAGCTTCGAGCGGACGAAATCTTTTCTTGGTGGGCTTACGCGAATGGAAGGAAAGTTTAATTCCTTTACTACCGCAAAGCAATTAAATTTTCCAATATAAAATAAAAAACTCGGCTTTGTTTCGCCACTGGCGACGGCAAGCCGAGTTTCATTTATTGTTGGACTGGCGCTGGCGTCTCACGGAGGATAGATACCTCTACGCGTCGGTTTTTGGCCCGTCCTGCTGGTGTATCATTCGTTGCGATTGGATGATACTCACCAAAGCCAGTCGCACTAAATTTCCGAGGATCCAACGTTGAGTTATCCAGCAAGATCTTCATGAAATTAAGCGCGCGCTTGGAGCTTAAATCCCAGTTGGATGGAAACTCGCTCGTATGAATCGGGACGTTATCCGTATGTCCGGAGACAATCACCTGTCGTGGAAATTGTTGCAGCATCCCCGATATTTCCTTAGCCAGATTTCTGGCATCTGGTCTTACCTCGGCACTTCCTGATGCAAACAGCGCATTATCCAGGATGGTGATCAACAGGCCCTGATCAGATAATTTGGTTTGCAGCTTGTCCGTCAGCTTATTTTGTATGATATAGGCGTCAATGGACTGTTGAAGTTTCTTTAGGTTTTCTGTTTCCTGCTGGAACTTCTCACGTTGCTCTTTCTCACGTTGAGTCTCATCTTTTTTCGGTTGTTGTTTCTCTGGCAGGGTAGTCTGTGGAGTTGTCTCCGGTGTTTTCACAGGAGCCGGTTGCTCAAAAAAGCTAACCCCTCCGTTTAGCGCCACGTTTAGTGACTGAGCTAACTGGTCAAACTTCTTCGCATCTACTTGGCTGGACGCGAATAATACGATAAACAAAGCGAGCAGCAAGGTAAGAAGGTCAGAATAAGGAATGAGCCAGGTTTCGTCCATATGTTCCTCGTGCTGGGCGTGCTTCTTCTTCTTAGCCATTCACGCCAACACCCTCTTCCTTATTCTCCGGTTTTTCTTCGGTGCGTTCACGTACTGGAATATAGACAAGCAGCTTCTGTTCAATTGCCGCAGGTGAAACACCGGCTTGAATAGACAAAAGTCCTTCGACCATGATCTTTTTGATTTCAATTTCTTTTTTGGATTTTCGTTTTAATTTATTGGCAAATGGATGCCATAACACATAACCAGTAAAAATACCCAACAAAGTCGCGATAAAAGCTGCAGCAATGGAGTGACCCAGTTTCTCTACATCGTTCAAGTTACCGAGAGCTGCAATCAAACCTACTACGGCACCCAATACCCCGAGGGTTGGAGCATATGTACCTGCTTGGGTAAAAATAAGCGCTCCCGCTTGATGACGTTCTTCAATCGCCGAAATTTCTTCGTTCAGTACATCACGCACAAACTCAGGTTCTCCACCGTCGATGATCATTTTCATCCCGTTCTTCAAAAAAGGATCCTGAATCTCATCTGAAGTATTCTCCAAAGCCAATAGTCCTTCACGGCGGGCAATGGACGCCCAGTTCATGAATTGATTAATGAGCTCCCTTTTCTGGATCAATTGTTGTTCCTTAAAAATGATCCCTAGCAGCTTCGGAAACTTCTTCAATTCTGCCATCGGAAACCCGATGAAAAGTGTTGCAGCCGTTCCTACGATAATGATCAAGAACGCCGCCGGGTTGGCGAGCGATGACAAGCTGGCACCCTTCAGCACCATCCCCACGCCTACGGCAAGAAAGCCTAAAGCGAGACCTATATACGACGATTTCTCCATTTCTACAACCCCTATATCTGCGTAGTATAATTGACGTATAAGAACTTCATATTATTGGTTTCGGAATTTGGCGTAACAATAATAAGAGTTAGTTGGTAATTTGTCGAAAATATATTCTTTTTGGGCCGAAAAATATAGATTCTGAAAAATTTTGTCTACCAAAATAATACCATATCCCTACAGAGGGTACGCTACTTTTTTCCTGTCTGTCATGAAACCCCAGCATCAAAGGGGTGAATGAACCCCCTTACGTTAGCGAATTCCCAAGGAATCGAAAAGCAGGCACCCGTTAATGGGTAGCCTGCTTAGTTGTTTGTGCGGATTTGGTTTTAAGAAACATAATCGGCTGAGTGGTTGGCTGTAATGTCTTGAAGGTAAACCCTTGAGATTTTAAATAGGCAATAATATTTGGAAGCGCTTTGGCCGTATTCTGTTTCCCAACGGCATCATGCAAAAGAATGACGAGTTCTCTTTTGTTATGACTGCTTTGTTTTACAGAATTGAATGCCTCATCAGCTGTATAGTGAATACCACTGGCATCTCCAGAGCTGACATTCCAGTCAAAATATTGATACCCTTTGGCCGTGACCGCCTCTACCAGATCGGTCATAATCCATTTACCCTTCGGATAGAAGCGAGGGTCCTGCGCTTTCTTGCTCACCGTGTTGTTGCTTCCACCGGGGAATCGTATCATCGTCGGTTTGGTACCGAGAACCTTCTGGATTTCTACGAGGCCCGCGTCCAAGTCCGCTAGAAAAGCTTTGGGATCATGGTATATCTTTTGATAATCATGTGAGTACGTATGTCCACCGATGGCATGACCATCCGCAATCATTCGCTTCACAAGCGCTTCGTTCCCTTTGATATTTTTTCCCACCAGGAAAAATGTCGCCTGAATCTTATTTTGCTTCAAAATATCCAGAACCTCCGGAGTAACCCGTGACGGCCCATCGTCGAAGGTTAAGTACGCCACCTTTTCATTCGGGTTTAGTGGTTGTACAGCTGGTTTAGGTTGGACTGCAGCTGTGCCCGATGTTGGTGGGGCTGGCGTAGGTTTAGGCGGTTGCGCTGGCTGCGTGTTCTTATTCGGCGGTTGGACAACGGGAGGCGCTTCCTTGGGTGATACATCTGTCACGGTATCCGCTACAGCATTCTCCTCATTCATAGGAGTAACAAAACGAATCACCTCATGATCACCCTCCCATTGGACGGCCCCCTGAATATCTGGTGTCGCCTGAAGATGATCCAGAGCGGGAACCAAGCTGGCTGGGACACAGAGTGAATCGTTGATGAAACGTGGCCCGGCGGACTGGGTGTCGAGATATTGACCGTTGACGCTGATCAGCATCGGATTAGACTCCGTCTCCACGACAATTCGCTTATCCGGCTTCGTTGCTACAAGCTGTTTTGCTGTTTGATCCCAATGGCTTTCATATCCGAGCTCCGTTAACAAACTATTGATCGGAATGAAGGTATCCTTCCCTTGATTAACCGCACCTTGGAGTGTAACTCTCGCCTTGGCTACGCCGCCAGGCTGAACATTCACATTTCCGTAAATGAGAAATTGTGCTCGTAACGTTTTGAACTGTTCCAATTCTTTTGCATACTGTGATTCGATCTGCTGAGGGGTATACCCCTTTTCGAGCAGCTGTCCAATGAGGTTGGTCCCCATGATTTTATTAAACATGACGATCCCTTTTCCCGTGCTCTTCGGAATCGAAAAATGGTTCAATTGATGCGCGGTTGCCAGCACATAGATTCCTGTTTTGGCCGGATTAAAGGAATGAGGATCATTAATTCTAAGACGTACTCCACCATCTCTTCCACGGTTCTCCGGCAAAAAGGTTACACCCGGAAGCTTATATTGATTCAACTGATTGGCAAATTGATCGGAATTAATTCCTTTGCCACCCACCCATTGATAAGAATCCGCTTGATAAATACCTGTCCCCTCGCCCAATCCCGTAGCCATATAGCCCTCTACTGCCTGCAAATGAGGAATGTCCGGTGAGCTTGGCACCCAAGGCAGTGCCGTGTCTTGATAATTCATGGTTCGAGTATACTCCTCCATCGGAACAACTCGAAGATTGGCTCCGATCTTGCGGTTAAAAAACTGGGCCAGCTCTCCTACCGTCATCCCGTGAGCCATCGGTATGTTATCGACTCCTACGAAGGACTGATAGCCGTCTTGAAGTAAAGGTCCATCTACAATTAAGCCTCCAAGCGGGTTGGGGCGATCCAGCACAATCAGTTCTTTATGATACTTTTCGGCTGCGACAAGACAGTATTGCAGGGTTGAGATGTACGTATAGCTTCGCGCACCAATATCCTGCAGATCAAACAGCAGGACATCTATATCCTTCAGCATTGCCTCATTAGGCATCCTCGTCTCACCGTATAAGCTATAGACAGGTATTTTGAGTTCCGGATGTGTGTACGACGCGACATAGGTTCCAGGTGTCTTTTTACCATCTAAGCCATACTCAGGAGTATAGAGAGCCTTCAGTGAGGCTTGCGGGTACTGTGACAAGATCTGCACCATACTTTGTCCCTTACTGTTGACTCCTGTTTGATTCGTGACGAGCCCCAGTTTTTTTCCGTCAATCCAGCTCTGGTATTTCGTTAAGAGCAGATCGTCCCCTAACTTCACATTAGGTGTTGCTGCATTCGTCTGGAGGTTCACGGTTAACACAAGCAAAGTAATAAATACTAAAAAGGCAGTAATTCTTCTCACCGCACCTAATCTCTTCACCGCTGCTCTTCCTTTCAGTCAAGTTTTGTTTCAAATCTTCTGACGAATCAGTAATACCAACACCGTCAAATATAACCCCCATTCAGGTATTTGGCAAATAAAAACCCGCGAAATAACGCGGGTCTTTTGGATTATTTCTTGTGCCGATATACGATTTCTGCAAAATGTTAATCCCAGCCCAGTTGTTCCTTTAGATTATTTATATGAGCAAGATGGTGTCTTCCATGCCAGCTGTACAATCCGGTAGCTTGCGATAAGAGAAGAACCCCGTTAACTGGATGGACAAATGCTCTTTCGAAATCAGCAGGTTTCAGCGAACGGAGTAAAGTTGTCCAGCGATAATGAAGAGCATCCAGCAACGCCAACGAGGTTTCAACAGGCAGTGTTGTCGAATCGGCAAGTTCTGCCCACAGCGCTTCTTCATATGGCTTAATAGTTGGCTGATCTTCTGTTAACGCCAGTTTGAAGCGGATATAGGAATTCATATGGCTGTCTGCCACATGATGAACGACTTGACGGATCGTCCACCCATCTTCTCGATAGGGAGTATCGATCTGTTCCTTGTTTAGACCCTTTACCGCTAAACGGAGTTGCACAGGCAGCTCTTCAATATCTTGAATCCACGTTTGAAGCTGATCGACGTTCACTTCTCCATTCCACTCAAATACCCCGATTGGATAACGTAAATCTGTCATTGAACAGCCACCTCCAGATATTCTTTACTTTATTCACTTACTTTAAATTTTTTGATTAATTCGTGCAACTGTATCGACATCGCCGTAAGTTCCTCTGCTGACGCTTCGATCGCCTCCACTACCGCCAACTCGTGCTTGACGAACTGACTGCACTCCTCTGTGGCTTGCGAGGTATGCATCGCGGTTTCTTCCACCTCTTTAAACGATTCAACCATTTGATTGCTGCTTGACGCTAGCATTTGTGTTGTATTCGTTACAGCCTCAATTTTAACGGTCACTTCATGAACGGCATCGATAATCGACAAGAAAGATTGTCCGGTATGATCAATAACAGCCGCCCCTTGATTAATCTGCTCGGTGGAGTGCTCCATTTGTACAGTTGCTTGTTTTGTCGCAATTTGAATGTCTTGTACGAGCTCATTGATTCGACTGGCTGCACCGGCAGATTCAACCGCAAGCTTCTGTACTTCCTCGGCGACGACCGCAAACCCTCTCCCTGCTTCTCCGGCTCTTGCGGCTTCAATGGAAGCATTAAGCGCAAGCATATTGGTTTGCTTCGCGATTCCAGAGATAACATCAACGATTTCGATGATATGGGCTGATCTTTCGCCAAGATGTCTCATCAATTCGGACGACTCTTTTTGCGTTTCCTGAATGGCGTATATTTGACTAGTGGCTTCAGCTACCTGATTTTTTCCTTGGTCGGCCAGGGAGGCAACCGATGAAGACATGTGATTCACATCTAAAGCGGAATCAGCAATGTGTCTGATCTCCACTGACATTTGATTAAAGGTCTTGCTCGCCTTTTCCGAGATTCGCAGCTGTTTGTCAGCATCTTCCTTCAAAGACTGTATCTGATCGACAAACTGTTTCGTACTATCTGAAGCGGTTTCGGAGCTCGCAGCCAGCTCATTGGAAGATTGAGTCAGACTATAAGAGTTGTGATTAATCCCTTTGATCATGGTATTGAGATCATTCACCATCTCTTCAAACGCCAAGCCCAACTGTGCAATCTCATCCTTGCCGCCTTTCTCAAAATGAACCGTTAAATCTCCTTGTTGAACCTGAGCTACGGTTTGAGTTAAGCTGCGCAAAGGCTTCACCAAAAATTTGGCAAATATATAGCTCACTAGAATCGTTAAGAGTAAAATACCGCCTGTAATCAACATCATCTGAACTCTTTGTTTCTGGTTTAGTTGATAAATGTTCGTTGCATCGAAATCTGCTCCGACGATTCCAACCATCTTGCCGCTTTGATCCACAATTGGGACATAAGTCGAGATGGATGCTCCGTAATTATCGTTATTCATACTCCCGATTTGAGTCTGAGCTGTCTTAAAGGCGGCATCCATACTGGGATAGTAGTTTTGTTCAATAGCACCAGGCATCGATGCGTCTTCCTTGTTATCCATTGGGTAGCCATCCACGACATACATATTCACCCCTGGACTCGCCTCGGCCATGGTGTACAAATACTTAAGTCCATTCATCTTTTTAAGTTCTGCTAGTTCTTCGCGAATTCGTACATACTCGGGCATCTGTAGCACAGACTGTGGACCACCCAATTCCTTCACCTTGCGTGACTGTTCAGCGACCTTCTGAAAATCTTCGACGTTAATCGAATGACTAACATTCAAGGCGATATTCATGGCCTGTGTGCCAACCGAATTCTCAATCAATTGAGAAGAGGAGTGGAATATGACGAAACTTAAGATGGCTCCAGCTAAAACAATTAACACACTAAAAAAAATAAGAATCTTCGCCTGCAACGTTTTCAATTGTAATCCCTCACTTTAATATGTCAGTCCTGCGATGGAATAAAATACATAGACATAACCCTAATTATAGTTCATTTGAAACAGTTGGCTACCAAAAAAGCCAAGCCAGATTAGCTCAGCCGTCAAAATTTCATTAAATCTTAAATTGTTTGATAGTTTCTTGCAAACTCGTAGCCATACGGCTCAAAGAATCGGCCACTGTGCTGATTTCCTCCATCGCTGCAAGTTGTTCCTGTGCCGTTGACGAAATGGTGTGTGTATGGTTTGCCGCTTCCAATGCAGCTTGAAACATTCCATCGACTGAATGCGTAACTTGCTCCGTACTAGCTGACACTTCCTCTGTTGCGGCAGAGATCTCTTGAAGCTCTTGCGTAACTTTTTGGATGGCGGACAATATGTTTCCAAACGACTCTCCGGCGTTCTGGATCAAAGTGACTCCTTCCTCCACTTCATGAGTCCCCCTTGCCATCGATTGAATCGCATTCGTCGTCCCTTGCTGAATATCTCGGATTAAAAGAACGATTTGTTCCGCAGAATGATTAGACTGCTCGGCAAGCTTACGCACCTCATCCGCAACAACGGCAAAACCTCGACCGTGTTCGCCCGCCCGCGCAGCCTCGATTGCGGCATTCAGCGCCAGCAAATTGGTTTGAGACGTAATCTGAGTGATCACTTCGGTAATTTGGCCAATCTCTTCAGATTGCCGGCCTAATTGCTTTATTAAGTCTGCCGATGACTGGACAGATTGAGAGATAATGCTCATTTGCTGCTGTACGCGTTGAATGGCTTGATTTCCTTGTTCCGCTTCCTGCATTGTGGATTGAGCCGATTCCGATACAGAAGCAGTCGATTCGCTAATTCGATGAACATCCGCCGCTGTCGCTTCCATACTACGCGCAACCTCTTCTCCAGATTGTGCTGCGGCACTTGCTCCCTGTGCTACCCCTTGCATCGTTTGGGCAATTTCATTGGAGGATGCCGTAACTTGCTGCGTTCCAGCAAATAGCTCCTCTGATGCTGACGCAACATGTTCCGACTCTTGATGAACGCTACTGATTAACTCACTTAAATTGCCTTTCATCTGGTTAAACGAGTGAGCCAAATCTCCAATCTCGTCTCGATTCTTCACCTGAATATCGGCAACTCTTAGGTCCCCTTCGGCTATACTTCTTGCAATGAACGCTACCTTTTTAATCGGGGCAGAGATTACCTGGCTTATGATCAGCCAAACCAGTATCCCCGCAATCACCGCAATGGAGCTTAAGATAAGGATATAGGATAAAATGGTAGATACAGTTGAAGATGTCTCCGCGCTGGCGCTATCTAGCTTTTGTTGCTGGTATTGAAGTAGCTCATTCAGTTTCTCAATCAGTACTTTATTGCTAATCGATCCTTGATTAAGGGCGATCTCAACTGCCTCATTATTTTTATTCTCTTTTTTCAACTCGAACATCCGATTTGCTAGTTCCTCATAATCATGGAGCGCCTGTGTAATCTCATCGAATTTTTTCTGTTCCTCCGAAGAAGCTTCCAGTTGTCCAAGCACTTGCTGAGTTTTCACGAACTGATCACGAGCTTCTTGGTACTCTGCTGTAATGGACTCTTTTCCCATGAGCAAATACCCTCTGACAGCCCGAGACATTTTGATGGCGTTCGCTTCCATATCCTTGGTCATGATCAATTGCTTTACATCTTCTTCCACTAAATGACTATAGGTTTGATCAACCTTCTTCACTTGAATATAACCCATACAGGAAATAACAATCAGAAGTAAAAGAACGATACCGAATCCGCTGAACAGTTTAAAACGTATTGAACTTCTCATTTTTTTCGACCCCTTTTGACACTGATGGGTACATTGTAACAAGCCGTTGTTACAATTTGTCAAAAAACGTCAAAAGCACCCGTTATCAAATGTGGGGTGCTTTTTGACTCGTCGTATATTTGGGGATTCGTACAACTCACTGAACAGGGAGATTAGCTGGTATGAATCGATATGTCTCCGCACTTTCTCCACAACCATCCGCTTGTTGAAGCAACAAGGTTCCATTGTTGTATTCCCATGTCCAATTGTCACTGGCGGGAAGATTCAACGCTTTCTTAACTTCTGTGACATACTTTTGATACAGAAACTCGTATAGCTTAGAGGTTACCTCGTCTCGGCGCTTCTCTTCTGCTGTCGGAGCTTTTTCTTCATCCCCGTCATGCGGATCGGTGCTATGATAATTTCTCTCGAACAAGAAAGATTTCGCGTTTCCTTTTGAATCTACGAGGTAGAACAGGCGAGCTTTCCAGGTTCCCACAGTCTGCTGTTGGGTTGCCGCCACTGCTCCAGTACCTCGGATTGGCTTTTCGTAAAACAAAATAGAGACATCTCTTGCCATCACGAGTCCTGCTTGCTGTTTGATCTGAGCTTCGTTAAGCCCCAACTGTTGAAGATAGTCGGATGGCGCAAACTGATTGAGGATGACCTTGACATTCGGGCTTAACTGCTCGAGCGCTTTTGCTTGGGCATCTAGTCCTTGCAGTTTCTTCGTCCAATCATTAGACGGCAACGGCAGCGTAAATGCCTGATTCATCTTCGGCGCATTGTCCTGTTTGAGCACCCGAATATCCTTGAGGTTCTGTTTCCAGATAATTTCTCCATATCGATTAATATAGGCAGGAATGTTTAAGATTGGGTTGTACAATTCGACTTTGGCTACACCTAGATCAAAATCCTCCAAAGCGGAAAATTGCGACGATGAAACCATCTTTTTGCCAGCATGGTTGATGTAGCTGGTTTCAAGCCAGCCTTTGTCGTTTTCTGTCACAACAAGCGCCATTCCTTCCACAAAGCTGTTGGCATTGTGATAGGCAGGTTTAATTTCCATTTTTCCTTGTTTATTGATATATCCGAATTGATTGTCAACTTTTACGAGGGCTAAACCTTCGTGAAAATCAGCCGCGTAGTCATATTGCAACGGAATCACTTCTTTGCCGCTCGCATTGATAAAACCGTATTTTAAATGCCCATTAACTTCTTTCGCGACGAAGGCAAGCCCCTCCGAGAATTGCCCTGCCTGCTGATATTTCATCTCTACAATGACTTTCCCTTTACTATTAATATATCCGTAATGATTATCCTGACCGATGATATACAGCTTAGGAACGGGGAAATCTTGCAGCGGAGGCATAGGGGCAGCAATTTGCTTGCCTTCTTGTAAAGGCATCACCGGCTGGGTATGAGCACTAGCATAACCCGCTGATAAAAGTGAACACGCAACGGTCAACCCAATTACTTTTTTCATGGAATCCCCCTCATTCATTAAATTGTGAAATCCATCTGATGTACCTATGACGCAGGGTACATGACAAATGTTTCCTACGGCTAGTCAAGGTTCATGGGTTTCTAGTGCGGTTGAACACCTTGTCACATGTTACTTATTCTTCATCTATGTTATAATGCTCGTACAAATCTCGAAAAGGGGATTTATTCATGTCCACCAAATTTTATTCTCCTTATATTAACTTTACTAGGGAAAAATGGGAAGGTTTACGGGAAGCGACTCCGCTTTCACTATCAGAAGAAGATGTAACCAGCCTTCAAGGGATTAACGAAGATCTCTCTCTCAAAGAGATTACTGAAATTTACTTGCCCCTGTCCCGCTTGCTTAACTTGTATGTTGAAGCAACGCAGGAGTTGTACGGCGCTACTCACCTGTTCTTGGGCAATCAGACCGAGAAGGTTCCCTACATCATTGGAGTTGCCGGAAGCGTAGCGGTTGGAAAAAGCACGACGGCTCGAATTCTACAAGCCTTGTTATCTCGTTGGCACAATCATCCCAAGGTAGCTCTTGTTACCACAGACGGTTTCCTTTACCCGAACCGCATCTTGGAGCAACGCGGTCTGATGAAGCGAAAAGGATTCCCTGAGAGCTACGATATTCGCGCCCTTATTCAATTCTTGGCAGATATCAAGTCCGGCAAATCGAAAGTAACAGCACCGGTATACTCCCATTTGGCGTATGACATTCTCCCTGATGAGAGGCTCGTGATAGAGAAGCCGGATATTGTGATTGTAGAGGGCCTTAACGTCTTGCAAACCGATTCGGATAGTCGTTCCATACACATTCCGCAAGTTTTTGTCTCGGATTTCTTTGATTTCTCCATATATGTAGACGCGAATGAGGAAGACATTTTCCGCTGGTATGTTGAACGGTTCAAAATTTTGCGCCACACAGCATTCTCCAACCCGCAATCTTATTTTCATCGGTATGCTAATCTATCGAATGAGGAAGCTACTGAGATTGCTGCAGGTATCTGGCGAGAAATCAACGCGTTGAATCTGGTCGAAAACATCTTGCCAACAAAGTACCGCGCTGACCTCATTTTGGAAAAAGGGAAAAATCATCTCGTCTCTAATATTCATCTTCGTAAAATATAAAGAACAGGTTCAATTGACCTGTTCTTTTTTTACGCTTGAGTTCCGATCACTTCTCCAACCTTTTTCTAAAGTTCATGAGCTTAACTCCCGGGGCTATTTCAAGTTCACCGATTGGCTCGAAGCCATAACGCTTGTACAAGTTTACGGCCGGGGTATTCTTGGATCCCGTGGAAACCAGAATTTCCTCTATTCCCTCCTCTATTTGTTCTACATACTCTACCAGACGACTGGCAACTCCCTTGCGAAAATGTCTTGGATGAACCATCATGCGATGAATATCCAACGTATTTTCTTCCCGCTTGTAAGAAATAGCTCCAGCCAGTTCATCATCCATCCACAACCCATAAAAGATTTCACCGCACTTCTGCAAATCCTCTACAGTTTCACGCAATGGCGGAATTTCGAAAAAGTTTATCAGGTTCGCTTCAACTTCATAGGATGGAATTTGAAGCTCCCATATTCTCTTCGCTGTCTCCTGCTCCTCTACTAACAATCGTTTTATCACTGGTGATCCCACCTTTTCTCTGTAATTACAAAATATTGTAAACCATTTTGTAGCTCCAGTATAGAGATTCGGGTTCAGTAATCATACGCCGACAGTCTAGAGTCGCATGTTGAGTTGGTGGTTCTGCTGATGGATGAATAATTATTTTCAAAAAAATAGGCGAATGCACATTACGCATTCCCCCCTGAAGGAATATGTTGTTAAGGGATAACCCAATTCAACTCCTCCTGAAAGGAATGATCCAAATTATGAGTTCCCTTTTCAACGGCTGCTTCGAAGATGAGTTCGTTTTGATCCTTGTGTTGTTCATCCTGCTGGTCATCGTTGGCGCAAGCGAAAACTAATTCCTTTTCAGCTCATCTCAACCGACCTACATGAAACACAACACATATGAAAAAAGGGCTGAAGCGTATGCGAGCCCTTTTTTCAACTTTTTTATTTTCCCCCGTAATCCCCTCGTGAAGAAAGAGTTTTAGCGAACAGGTTGTATCAGATACGTGACCATATGCGCATACGGGTGATTATTAATCATAATTTCTTTATCAGCCACAAACCCTAATTTTCTATATAATCGATGAGCCTTCTCGTTGGTTTGATCCACATTGAGAGCTACCTTGCCATCCTCTTGATCAAAACGCTTCACGTGGTTTTCAACTGCTTGAATTAATTCCGATCCGATACCTCGACCACGGTAGTCAGGAGAGACAGATAGGGTATCAATGTACCACTCATCTTCATCCGCCTCTTTATCAATAGTGATCTCTGGATTCTGAAATAAACGGCGAAGTCTCTCTACAATTGGTTTATCTAGCATTTCGGCAGCTCGACCATGGTAAAAAACTACCAAGCCAACTACCTGACCATTGATTTCTTTCACCAAGGTATTCTCGTAGCTTATCCGATTTCCTTGTTGGACAAACCAATATTGAAGACCCTCAAGGACTTCCGGTTCCGTTGAAGCCCCTGTTAATGTGTACGCTATGTCATGAATCGCATCAAGTAGCAATCTTGCCGCTTCTCTTTTGTCATCTGGTCTAGCTGGACGTATCATGAAGTCTCAACCATCCTTTCTCCATAGAAATCCTATCATACTTTTCCAGACAGGAGATAGGGAAAATTTGTTTGTGTGTAAATTATCAGATAAGTTGGTAGATTCAAATAATATTTTTTGTTTAAATTAACTTGATCATACAAAATAAAGTCCAGTAGAATTAGAGTAGTTTACTTTTTTTGTTTATTTGCATCAGATAGGAGCGATTTAGGTGAGAATCCATTCTTTGTTTCCCCCCACCATTACTCGATCCTACTCTACGTTTACCAAATCTCCTCAGACAAGCACGACAGTAGAGTCGGCACTCACTCAACAAGAAGTAGTCGCTGTCTATGAAAAGGGCAGTGATTCAGCTTCCAGTACACCAACCTCTTATCTATACTCCCGACCACAGGCTACTCTTGCCACTACGAGCACGAATGGATTTATTCCAACCTCCACAGTACCCTCTGAGATTAATACCGAGTGGCTGGAGTATTTGGGTCAGGCCACAAAGGAGTACATAGGTTCTATCGTGGATCGTATAGATCAAGATCGAGATGGGATAACCGAGCAGGAAGTTGCTCAGCTTCGAGACCAACATTATCAGTGGTTAGCGGATCGGTTTTCCGAGATCAATGATGCCTTTACTTCAGCTCTCTTAGATCCGGCAACATTCGATGAAGCCAATACCTACATAAAACAAGACTATCAACTCATGTTTGGCGCAAAAGGAATTGGAACGAGTTTATGGCAGGGAATCGATACCCTTATCCGTGATAATCGATCGGCTAATGTTGCCGCCAAGAGCTTCTATGCAGACTTCGAAAAAGCCTTTACCGCTGATTCGGAAGATTACATGAAAGAGATCGAGAACAGTATTCACGATGAACAAGGCTTCATTACAGATGAAAAAGTCAATCGTTATGTAACTGATATGAATAATTGGCTGAACAGTCCCCTTGATTTTCTGTCCCGGTCACTAGATGGATTACCGAGCGGTATTAAGGACACCCTGATGGAAACCTTCCAAAATAAAATCAAGTCATTAGGCAAACGTTATAGTGATATGATCCATCAGCAGGTGAACGTTAGGAACTACCCACCGAAAAAAACAAATCCAGAAGATCTCTTTCATTATGGAAAACATCCATTTGAGATCAACGTCGGCACATATAAAGGCAAACTCATGATTCAGGACGCCACTAGTCATGATGATAAATCGGCATTCTATTTAGTTGATGCTAAGGGCGTAAAGAAAAAGGTTAGCATCAAATTCGACAATGCTGATCTACAAAGTGAATTCGATAAATTGTTTAAAAAGAGTACCTTGGGCAAAGGAGATAAAACAATCTCTCTCGAGAAGCTGAATAAATTGTTAGATAAAGTTAAAGATGGCTTGAAATCAATCTCCGATACCGATTTAAAGCGACTTGCTTCTAAGTTGCACGGAAAAGAAGAGTCTGAGAAATTAAACAAGCACGTCGATGACTTCCTACAGATCCTTAATCGTACATTAGTTAGATAGACAAACGCCAAAAGAGGGTGTCCCACAAGTAGTTTGCCACTTGGGGACGCCCTCTTTGTTTATACTTTAAACGAAACTTTTTAGCATTCACAACGTAAAAAAGTTATAATGTACACATTCCCAATATTTTCAAAAAAGGAGGTTCCTACCTTGAAAAATTCGCTTACCTTTTTTCGAGTGATTGGTTTTAGTGAGGGTATTTCTTTTCTGGTCCTGCTTGGAATCGCCATGCCGCTTAAGTACTTTGCCGATTTACCGGAAGCTGTCAGATACATTGGCATCCTTCACGGCATCCTGTTTATTCTCTATCTGCTGGCGATTGGCTTCGTGACCAAAGAGTATCGCTGGTCGTTTCAACGCATCCTTGGCGCTTTTGTCGCTGCGCTGCTTCCATTTGGTCCGTTTGTTATGGATGCGCGTCTGCGGCGAGATGCGTAGGAAAAAGTGTTGGACATAAGCTTACATATTATGCAGCTGATTAAGCCCATCTTTTGGAAGGTGGGTTTTTTTATTGGGGTTTTGCACAAATTTTCTGACTTATCCACAAAAATCTGTGGATTGTCTGTGAGTTCGACATATTCTACCTGATAACAACAAGAATTAGATGAGACTTGTCGAACCCCCCCACACAAACGAGAGGTTTCACACCGAATACGCCCTTTACTTTATAAACAGCAGATACACCCCAATAATCCCGCAATCCCCCAGAATATGGCTAAATATAGAACCTACCAGTGTTCGGCTCACCATTCGCATATAACCCCAGAACACACCGGCTAGAAAGACAGGGAGCATAGCCAGCAAATTATAAGGCCAGTTAAATAACGGAATCACCGACAACAGATGATAGAGGCTGTAAAACAACGAGGTAAGAAGAATCGTCACTCGACTTCCCCACCTGCCCTCCAGCTTCTGATACAGATAGCCTCTCCAATAAATTTCCTCAAGCAAGGGGTTAATCCCGATTAATACGAGGATCAATCCTGTGACCAGATTCCCTGAGAAACCCCATCTACTCAACAGATCTCCTAGATTCGCCAGATCAAATAAGGATGTATGAAAGAAATACCCCGAAAGAATAATCGACAACCCAAAAATTAGGCCAGATGCAATGCCCAAATAACTGTTTCTCCTGTTACCGGATAAGCCAAGTGCTTTTGCTGTTTCTCCCCACGTATTTTTTTGGACAAATCGCATGTTTACAACTGGAACAAGGAACAGCCAGCCGTAAAAAAGCACAAACGTCAACGGCACGCTGCTAAATACTTGCAAGCCCATAAAAATCATGATTGTTGGTCCTAGTAAGAGTAAAAGAAGTCCCATACGATCCCCACCAAGTCTTGGATTTTTCCTGTCTCATTGTACTAGGTGCATCCACCTTCCACTAGTACCAACCTTTCCTGGTACCTCGATCCAGGTACAAGAAGCCACCAAGCCGATATTCCCTAAGATGATGAAAAACCCCTTCCAATCATCTGGAAAGGGTTCTCTCACTGCTATGTATCGCTTGGATGGCTGGAACGGTGAAGCAAGCGAGATTCTCAGGCAACTCCTCAAGAGAAAACCACCTGATCTCTCCAATAGCTCCGCCTTCCTCCATATTGCGTGCCTCTCCCTCTACTACGCTTGTCCGATAAATCACCGAGATCCAATGCTCCTCATGATCAGGCTTTATGGTTTCCGCCGTACAAAGAAAACCTTCCACCCGAATATCCAGGTCTACCTCTTCCTTGATTTCACGAACCACGGTATCTTCCAGCATCTCGTAAAGGTCTACCTTGCCTCCCGGGATACTCCAGGTTCCTTTTTCGGGAGCGCGATTTCTTAGTACCAATAGAATCTCATTTTTTTCATTGAGGATTACTGCGCCTACGCCAATACGAGGCACTCGCAGTTGCGTCATGGTTGATCACCTATCCACTATTTTCTTTCAGTGTAACACTCTCGATGGAAAAGGAACATTCCCATGTACAAGGAAGAGAGGTCCATTGTGGAGCTAGAGAACAAAAAAAAAGAGGGAATCCCCTCTTTTTTTTGCAGCTTAATATTCTTCTTCGCCAACTACTGGTGCTGGTGCGCCATTCTCCAGTTTGGTTTGTTGCAGCTTTAATCCAAACTGTTCCACCTTGCTCATCATCGTTTCGTACACTCTTGAATTGACAATGAAATCTGCGAGCTTGACAACCAGGTAAGCGAACAGCATCCCGCCCGCTACATCGATCATCCAGTGAATTTTTAAATAGAGGGTGGCAAGGATAATCGATGAACAGTAGATGGTAACAATCGTGCGATACCATTTGCTTTTTTCCCTGGACACTAGCAGAATAGCGGCAAACGCAATGGACGTATGCATACTTGGAAAGCAATTGAGTGAGACAGCAAATTGTTCCGCTGGCGTAAAGTGTCGTGCAAGCATGTCTGGTTGGCCCAGAACATACCATACTTCCTGCAAGAAGACCGTATTATAAAACGGCAAAATCAACGGCACCTGCAATAAATAACCAGCGAGTGAATACAGCCCCATCTTCTTGACGTCTTTCGTGAAAAAGGCACGAATTACGCAGATCCAGAAAGAAAGAGCAAAGCCGTATCGATACGCCCATTTTAAATACGCCGTTAACCAATCCGGCTGCCACAAGCGAAAGAGCGATCCGTCGTTGAATGGAATCGAGCGAAACCACTCATTCCAATGAAAAATGTGATGGACGCTTTTCAGTTCAATGGACAGCACATGATCCCACATCGGGTTGGCATACTTGTAAATCACGTAAAAAAGTGTCAGAACAAATACGCCCACGGGTAAAAATTGACCCCACGTTATTTTCTTCGAGTCGACTTTTATACCATATAACGCAAGGGCCAGAACGAGCACACACCAAATATCCCAGTGATCTACTTTGATAATCCCGTAGACCAGTAATGCGGTAAGCAAGATAAGCAAAGGCTGCAAATAATTACGTAACAACAATCAATGTTTCCCCTTCCTGTTGCGTACAATTCGATATACCAGATTCTATCCTAACTTGTCCAACAAACTTAATCCAGAGTCAATTTTGAGAAAAACCCAAAGTCGAACTGTCGCCCATTATAAATACCCTTTTCAGCCTATGTTGAAAAGGGCATTGTGGTGTTATTTTTTCACGTAACCATTTTTCATATGCGAATGTTATAGGTAGCCGTCCACGTACCAAATTCACCCGCTCGGATAGAGGGAGGTTTCATCGCTACCCTGCCACTTAAAATATAATGCCTCATGCTTATCGCTGGCTCATCGAAGCTTGTTAACTGACCAACAAAGGAAGCATAGGGTGATTCGAACGTCAATTGTTTGTTGCTCTCATTCCAGAGTCCACGAATGGGAAGAAAAGCCCCACGGAAATTAACATCTCCATTCACGCTGTTACCAGTCACGCTATGAATACGCAGGGTTCCCAAATTAGTCGGTCTCCTACCTATACTCGCGTTAATCACCCATTGTGATGGGTACGGTAAACTAACCATCGTTACCTGTCCATTGGGCACGGTTAATCTCTCCTACATTATGACTTGAGGAATCATTCGCAAGGGTACTCTACACTATATGTACACAGGCGGAATCATTCATTAGACAAAAGCTCAAATCATCCGTATTAGATGCCCAAGTTTTAACAATCCAACTTCACATTCTGCTTAAATCTAGAACGCCTCTGCAAGTTCAGGCTTCGCTGGAAGACTGGAAGGGCTAGCAAAGAAATCCCCATCAATATCCCGAAAATGAGCGCCCCCTGTTGATAACCGAGCTTCTGCAGCAACGCTCCACCTATAACCGGACCTATGCTCGCCCCCAAAAACTTAAACTCACTTGCTCCATAATAGGTTCCCCGCAAGTCATTGGGTGAAAGCTGACCAATCACGACCTCGGTAAGCACGAAGCAAAGGATTTCACCGATTGAGAAGATCACCATTGACAAAATTAGCAACAGCGGATGATGAAACACTCCGAAACCAAGCAGTCCTAGAGCAAAAAATATACTCCCAAGCTGTATTCCCGTGATGGGAGCAAAGCGATTGGCGAATCGTATGATCGGATATTGAAGGGTTAAGATCGTAAGAGGATTCGCCAAGTATACCATCGAATACTCGGCGACACCATTGGGAAACAAGGGCGAATTTCCCATATATTGCGGAAGTGTAGATGCCATATGCGAGTAGGCAAAGAACACAAGGATATTGCCCAATAGTACATACCGGAATGTTTTATCTGTTACAATTACTTGAAAAGCTTTTGAAAACGCGATCCGTTCCGTTTGCGTATTTTGGATCGTTTGATTGTACCGTTGTTTTAATACCATGTTCGAAAAAGCATAGATAAAGTTAATTGCTGCGGTTATATAAAAAGGCGAGGCTGAATGGGAACTTCCCAGATAAGCTCCCAGGATCGGTCCGACGGCTGCACCGATATTGATCGTAAAATACCGAATATTAAATACGGCTAACCGCTGCTCTGCCGGGGTTGTATCGGTCAATAAAGCACGGGCTGCCGGCTCAAAGAGACACCGACTAAATCCATTCAGCGCACTCAGCATAAAGAAGAATATTGTCGAATCGGCTACCGCAAAGCCCAAAAAGACAAATCCAGAGAGAAGGGAACCCATGATCATTACGGTCAATCTCCCGATACGATCAGACAGTATCCCGCCAAAAAAACCGCCAAAGGTAGATACCAGCGGACTGATTCCGATAATAGCTCCGATAATGCTCAAATCTAACCCCTTGGTCTGATGCAAAAAAATCGCCAAAAACGGCATGGTCATAAAAAAGACCGTTCGTGACATAAAAGTACCGATAATGACACTCCACGCCAATAGATCCATTCGCGGGAGGATCGATCGCATTCGCGATAGGAAGCTGGTGAGCATGAATACTCCTCCTCGACGCATTGATTATTCAATGTATCCTTTGGCCAAAGGAGTAATTTGTTGTCAGTATAGTATCCGTATATTTATTCGTCAAATGAATAGTATGAATATCTACTATAAGCTTTTACTCATGAAAGGGTGTTTCAGGTGACCTTTACTCAGCTGCAGGTATTTCGAGCGGTAGCGGAACTCGAGAGCTTTTCCAAAGCAGGAGAATTCTTAGGCATATCGCAACCAGGGATTAGCCATGCCATCTCGGGGCTTGAATCGGAGTTAGGAACGATCTTGATCAAACGGAATCGCAATGGAATTACACTGACCAAAATCGGTGAACAATTATTGACCCATGTGCATGAAATTCTGAATCGTCAAGAGCAGATGATTCAAGAAGTCGCCGTAGAGAATCAAAAACAGAAGGGGATCATCCGAATCGGCTGTATTTCGAGTGTCTCTTCCAAATGGTTACCCAGAGTCATCGGTTCCTTCCGCAAATTACATCCCGAGATAGAAGTCATCGTCACAGAAGGCTCTAATGTCGAAATTAAAAACTGGATTTTCATCGACACCATCCATTTAGGATTTATTTCGACCAAACTGGAAGAGCTCGACTCTCTTGATTTACTCAATGAAGAGATCATGGTCCTTTTACCACAAGATCACCGCTTGGCCAATGAAAAGCATCTACTAATCGACCAACTAGCAGATGAACCGTTTATTATGCCCGCAGAAGGCTGCCAAACGATGGTGAAAGATATTTTTTCCTCGAAGAACCTCCAACCCAAGGTTCAGTTTGAGATCCGCGAAACGACCACCATTCTGGAGATGGTGCAAGAAGGGCTTGGCGTCACGCTTCTTCCAGAATTAGCTCTGCCTGTCGCTTTGGAACGAGTTCAGCTTTTGTCCCTCTCCCCGAGAAAATGCAGAAAGGTCAGAATCGCTGCTCGCAACTTTAAGACGATCTCGCCCGCATGCAAACTATTTATGGAACACGTGGAAAAATGGGTAAGTCAGTATAAAGATGAGAAATGGTAAAAAACCTCAGGGATTGCCCTGAGGTTTTTGTCATGTCTGTCGTTTGTTGTCATTTGCTTAGCTCGCCACTGTTTTCATTTTACCATCGGACAGTAGGTCGGCCTTCTCGTTTCGTCCCATTTTTACAGGAGAAACGAACCAGTACAGTCCTCCAAGGAAGAGCCCACCCCCCACGATATTTCCAAGCGTGACCGGAATCATATTGTGGAACCAGCCCGCGATGGAGATGGTTTCTGGATGTGGGAGCAACAGCGCGAGCCCCAAGACAGTCATGTTCGCCACACTATGCTCGTAGCCTGATGCGATAAACGCGTACAGCATCCACCAGATTAGGATCAGCTTGGCCGCTTCGTTCTTAGTGCGAAGCGAGGTCCAGATCGCTAAGCAAACCAACCAGTTGCACAGAATCCCGCGGAAGAACAGCTCTGCGACACCGAGATTCATTTTTTTCGCGGCGACACTCAGAAGCAAATGATTGGGCTTGATGCCATCAAAGATACCTGTACCATATACCAGTCCTGCCAACACCATGGCGCCAGCGAGGTTCCCAATGAAGCACCAAAACCAGTTTTTCGCCGTATCCTTCCACGTGGTTGCCCCGGCCAACGTAGATACTGTGTAATACATGTTGTTTCCAGTAAACAGCTCTGCTCCTGCGAAGATAACCAGCGTAAGTGCGATCCCGAACGATGCCCCCATCGCAATGGACGTCACGGGAGACTTGATTGCAAACAGCGGTGCCCCAATGGAGAAGATCAGTACAATTCCAAGGCCAACATATGCCCCGGCCATTCCAGCCGACACTAGATAGCGGAACAAGCTTTGATCCAACAGTTCTTTTCGCTTAAGGGTATTCTGAATAACGGTTTCAATTGATTCTTTATACATGTGATGTTCACTCCCAGGCTGTTATACAAATTGTTGACGCGTTATTACTACCCCGCTTGCGGAATGCCGATCAGAACACACTCGTCCTCTATTCGAACGGGAAAGGTTGTTACGCTTCCCGTATCGGGTTCCTGTACCAATCCGGTTTCCAACGAGATTTTGAGGTCACGCAGAGGGCAATACAGGTAGTGACCGCTGACGATTCCCTCAGCGAGAGGGCCGCCCTTCCGATGGGGGGTATGGTTATCCAGCGCATACAGATTCCCGTCTGCCGTGCGAAAAATCGCGATATCGAATCCTCTCACTACAAGCTGTCTGCCTAACTGCTGCGGGAAGTCGGCAAGACGCCCTGCTTCAATAAAGGTATATTTTTTTTCAACAGTTTGGTTGCTCATTTCCTTTTCCTCCAAGTCCTCTGTATCGATGTCTTCTGTTCAATAAACTTATTTGTTCGTAACGGTAATCGTTTCATAGAGTTGTTCACGCAACCCTTCATCCTCCAGAACTTCCTTCCAAGGATCTCTCAGTTGGGCAATCGCTAGCTCTACTCGTTCATTCAAGGCTTTGCGGTTCTCCACGTCATCGACGATCGCTTGACGGATGTTTTCCAACCCCATGCGCTCCACCCATTCTGAGGTCCGCTCACCGTATTGTCCGCTCTCCCTATACAACTGAATGAAGGCTCCCGAGATTTCCATCAGTTCTTCATCTGTTTTTACCTTGCAGAGAAGGTCGGCAGCCCGCATTTTAATTCCACCGTTACCACCCACATACAGTTCCCAACCACCATCGTTACCGACAATCCCTAAGTCCTTGGTTCCAGATTCGGCACAGTTGCGAGGGCATCCGTTGACCGCCATTTTAAACTTGGCTGGCATATTCAGACGCTCAAATTTTTTCTCCAGCTCTATGCCCATGTTCACAGAGTCCTGTGTACCGAAGCGACAGAACAACGAACCGACGCAGGTTTTCACCGTACGAAGCGATTTGGCATAGCCGTATCCAGACGGCATGTCCAACTCTTCCCAGATTTTCGGCAAATCTTCTTTGGTGACGCCTAAGAGGTCAATCCGCTGTCCGCCTGTCACCTTCACCATTTTCACGTTGTATTTCTCCGCTACCTCCGCAATTTTCCGCAGCTCTGCTGGTGTGGTGACCCCGCCATACATGCGTGGAATCACGCCAAAAGTACCGTCCTTCTGAATGTTGGCATGCAGTCGTTCATTGACGAATCGGGATTCCCGCTCGTCCTCATGCTCTGTTGGCCAGATCATGCCAAGGTAGTAGTTCAGAGCAGGACGACATTTGGAGCACCCCTCTGGCTGTGACCAACCGAGCACATTCATGACTTCCTTCACATGTGTCAGGTGCTTCTCCTGAATAGAAGCCACGATTTCATCACGGGACAGTGTCGTACAACCGCAAATTCCTTGAGATTTAGCTGCCGCTGAATCGAATCCGTCCCCGAGTACATACTGAAGAATCTGTTCCACCAATGGCTTACAGCCGCCACACGAGCGAGTTGCACCCGTGCAAGCCTTAATCTCATCTACTGTTGTAAATCCGTTCTCCTGAATGACCTGTACAATCCGTCCTTTGGTCACCCCATTGCAACCACACACGATCTCGTCATCTTCCATTGCTTCAACTGCCGCCGTCTTCTTGCCTCCGCAGCATTCAGAACCGCCTCCGAACAATTGCGCATGCAGTTCATTGGTCATCTCCTGTTGCTGTTTGACCAATTTGGCCAGCTGCGTCGATTCGTTCACATCGCCAAACAGGATGCCCCCGACGATTTTATTGTCGCGAAGCAAGACTTTTTTGTAGATCTTGTTCCAGTCGTCATGCAGCTTCAGGACCCGATGCTCATCGGTTTCCAGGAATTCTCCGGCCGAAAATACATCTACACCGGAGATTTTCAGCTTGGTTGAAACGGTAGAGCCCTCATACGGTGCTATCTCCAGACCACTCAAGTGTTTGGCTAACACCATACCTTGCTCAAACAGTGGCGCAACCAAGCCATAGCACTCTCCACGGTGCTCGACGCATTCCCCGACAGCGTACACATCAGGAGCACTTGTCCGCATCCAATCATCCACTACGATGCCACGGTTTACCGTAAGTCCGCTTTCCTTCGCGACCTCCGTATTGGGTTTAATTCCAGCGGCCATGACAACCAACTGAGCAGGAAGCTCGGTTCCGTCGCTAAAACGAAGCCCTTCCACCCGATCCTCCCCATACAATTCAACGGTTTTTGTGCCCATCAGGAAGCGAATACCCTGAGATTCCAGCTCGGTCTTCAGCATCTCTCCTGCTGTCGCGTCCAGTTGTCGTTCCATTAAGGTATCTGTCAAATGCACAACAGTCGTTTCCATTCCCAAGCTGACAAGACCTTTAGCTGCTTCCAATCCAAGCAGTCCGCCTCCGATCACTGCTGCCTGATTAAAGCTCCGAGAAAGTTTGTGCATTTTTTCACAATCGTGTATATCACGAAACCCAACGACACCTTCTAAAGTCGAACCCGGAATCGGCAGGATGAACGGCTTGGAGCCTGTCGCAATAACAGCAACGTCATAAGGGATATCCACCCCACACGCAGTTATCACCACTTTATGTTCAGTATCCACACGTGTCACAATTGTATCCGTATATAGCGTAATGTTGTGTTCACGGTACCATTCCAATGGATTCAAGATGATGTCCTCGATGGTTTTGCTGCCTTCCAATACGTAGGATAATTGAATTCGGTTGTAATTGGGATGCGGCTCACTGCCGATTACAGTAATTTTATAAGAAGTAGTCAGGTTCAGGAGCTGTTCGATTGTATTGATTCCAGCCATGCCGTTGCCGATCACGACTAGTCTTTTTTTCACTGGTTGCTGTTCCATAGATGTTCCCTCCACATTGTTGCGTGAGAATGATTCTCTTACGGTGTTTATCATAGCGTGGGGCAGGGGGAAGGATAGTGATCAAAATCACTAATAAACACATTCGCTGGTTTGTCCCTTTATTCTGAATAGTTGGTTCAGTGAGGCAAATGAGGACGGAATAACAAAAAACCCCTTGAATTCACAAGGGGTTTGGGCAACGATCATCTATTCGGTTATTTAAACCATCCATTCTCTCTTGAATGCTTAATCGCTTCAATCCGGTTGCTGACATTCAATTTATCGAGGATTCCCGAAATGTAATTGCGTACCGTTCCAGTTGTAATAAATAGCTGACTGGCGATTTCCTTCGTATTTTTGCCTTCGGCGACCAAGACCAACACTTCCTTCTCGCGCTCGGTCAACGGGTTTTCTTGACCATAGGCTCCATCTACCAGCTCAGGTGAGTAGATGCGCCGACCATCTAGAATACTGCGAATGGAGCTAGCCAATTCCTCGCTGGGACTGTCTTTCAGCAAATAACCGTTTGCACCAGCCTTGATTGCTCGTTCAAAATATCCAGGGCGGGCAAAAGTCGTAAGAATCATGACTTTACAGCCAAATCCCTTTAATTCCTCCGCAGCCTCCAATCCGCTTTTTATCGGCATCTCAATGTCCATGATGCAGATATCCGGCTTATGAAGGTGTACCAGCTTTACGGCATCCTCGCCATTGGTGGCTTTACCCACAACCTCCATATCCTCTTCCAAATCCAGCAGGGAAGCTAGAGCTCCAAGCAGCATTCGCTGATCCTCAGCAATTACAATTCGAATCATACTCCCACCTCTTTTTGCGGTTGGTTGAGGACGTTAGGCACTTTTATTACGACCGTCATCCCTTCATCAGAAATGATTTCCATACTTCCGTTTACAAATTCAAGCCGTTCTTTCATGCCCCGCAGTCCGTTTCCTCTAAAGCAAGCAGACTCTTTCGTCAAGCCGACCCCATTGTCTTTCACCCTGACCTCCAGATCGGTGCGGGATGGCTCGATCACAATGGAGCAAGCTGAAGCACTGCTGTGTTTCACGATGTTGGTCACCGCTTCCTTCAGACACATGCTCAGCACATTCTCTAACATCAGGGAGATGTTGGTAAGATTCGGATCTCCTTCGAGGATAAAATCGATATTCGCCGCTTTACATATCTGCTTGATTCGAAAGATCTCATCTTCCAACCTCGTTCCGCGCATCTCCGTGACCATTTCCCTTACTTCCTTCAGCGCGATTCTGGCGGTCTGGCGAATTTCGTTGATTTCGACTTGGGCCTGATCTGGATTTTTACTAATTAATTTACCAGCTAAATCACTCTTCAGTCCGATCAATGAAAGCTTCTGTCCGAGCGTATCGTGAAGATCTCGCGCGATTCTCTGACGCTCCTCCAGTTTAACCATCTCAGCGATTCGTTTATTGGCGTCCTCCAGCTGTCCCTCCAGTTTCTCCCGCTTGATCCGGTTGTAGGTGGTAACGGGAAGGAGAATCACGGCGAACAGACTGACCAATACAAAAGGCAGCTGAGTAATAAATAAAGGATTCTTCGAGATAAAGCCAATGTTAATCGCGACAAGCGTGCTGATCAGATGAATGGAATACAACGTAAAAAAACCAATTTTGTTCTGAACATTCCCGATAAAAAACGCCAGGAACAACGAGAAATAGACGTAGCCAAACATCATGGTCATGGCGATGGAAATCACGATTTGCACACTCGTCCAAAAATAAATCTGCCACCCTTTAGAAATAAAAGAAAGTACGTAGCAGACAAAAAATAGGACAATCATGAAGATCCCGATTACCATTTCATATGTTGAAGATGACCGAAAGATAAAATAAAACGGAAGGATGTAAAAGACGATCCACACATAAGGGCTTAGACCCGTATTTTTGTGAAGAATTTGATACCACTTTTGCATATTTGCTCACCTTTTTCTATGCCACTAAAGGTAAGTGTATATGAACGAACGATTAATGTCAGGTTTATTATTTTCCTTCCAAGCTCGGACTAGGATGATTCATATTCTCCGCAATTGAATCAGGTAATTTGGCGGCCAATTGTTTGATCTCTTTAAAGCTGACAAACGTCTTGTTGCGCTCATCCCACAGACGGAAACGAAGCGACTTAAGACTAGTTGCAATCGTAATCGTCGTTGCTTCTTGAAGCGCCGGTGTTTCATTATGCGCTCTCTCCAGGTTGTAATTCGGTATTTTTGCGCTCAAATGATGAACGTGATGAAACCCGATATTCCCTGTAAGCCATTGCAAAACCTTCGGAAGCTTGTAATAGGAGCTTCCTTCCACAGCAGCTTTCACATAACTCCACTCTTCTTCGTTTTCAAAGTAAGAATCCTCGAATTGATGCTGCACATAGAACAGCCAAATGCCAAGCATACCAGAGACAAAAAAGATCGGGAGCTGAATCATCAGAAACGCCTGCCATCCAATTGCCCAGCACAACAGCGTATACAAACCCACAATTAACACATTGGTTAAGTAAGTATTCAAACGCTCCTTCATCTTGGCACCTTTTACATTAAACCGGTATTGCAGGACAAAAACAAAGAAAGGCCCAACTACGAGCATGCTGAACGGATTGCGATAAATCCGATAAGCCATTCGGCGCCATAATGGTGAAGCCATATATTCGTCGACTGTCAGTACCCAAATATCCCCGACGCCTCGCTTATCCAGATTACCGCTCGTCGCGTGATGGATGGAATGACTATTCTTCCACTGTTCATACGGAACGATCGATAAGACACCCGTAATGGTGCCGAGTATATCATTGGCAAGACGGCTCTTGAAAAAGGATTGATGACAGCAATCGTGAAAAATAATAAAATTTCGGATCATAAAGCCTGCAGTCACAATGAGAATAGGTAAAGTTAGCCAATACGAAACGGATAAACTAAGATAAGCCACATACCACAGTGCAAACAAAGGGAGAAGGGTATTGAAAAGCTGTTGAATACTAGTCTTCGCATCCGTCTTTTCATAAGGGGCGACTTTCTTTTTTAATTGGGAAATGCTCAGCTGTTCCATAGATGTTTCCTCCTCAATATGGCGCGCAGGGAACGTTCTTAAAACGTCAACGCTATCTCCTCTCCATATTATAGAAAGCGTTTTCGAATCTATGTAGTCATAAATGTCAAGTCGAGGGTATGACAAATGTCATAGTTGGGGAGGTCCTTCAACCTTTTAATCGGCTCTTGGCTTTGTGATTGAGAAGCTGATATTCCACAATATATGTATCTAAAAGCTGACTAAGCTTTAAAACTGAATCATCTGATAGACCTCTTTCGCTGACCAAATGATTCAATTCTATTTTTAATTGATGAATAGTCTGTTTAAGAGTATTTTGGTCTGGGATAGCGCTCCCAGAATGATTTTGTAATTCGAGAATATCCAACAAAACCAGCAATCCTTTCATTCCACATTTCTACCCTTTAATTTACAGTTTGTTCCTTTTTTTCTTCCCCAAAAGATACTTCGAAACGTTTTACATATTTCGACTAAAATCTCCAATAAAAAAGAACGCTCCGAGAGCGTTCTTCACGAATCAATTACCAGCCTGGATCAGGACCATAAGCCTTACTGAAAGTAGCAGTGTTCGAGGCTTTCACATCTGATGTTTGAACAGAGAGAGGAACAACCACCAAGACAAATGCTGTTAGCAAAGCTGATAGACTCCAAAGGCACTTTTTCATAGTATCACTCCTTTGTAATTATTTTCCAAGTATACCATACATTTCTTGTATTTTTTGTAAAACTTGGATTTTTTCTTCAGCGATTTCATTTGTACACAAACTTAAGATTTGATTGACACATTTGTAACTCTGTGAGTGATCACTTATTTTGGCATAATCATAAGCACTCTTTAAATAGCAATCAATCGCATGGTTATACAAACCTTTTTTCTTGTAGAAATCACCTTTGAGTTTATAGAAATACGCTAGTTCTGATTTTTTGAATGGAGTGGAGATTTTGATATCGATTATTTTGTCTTCAAGGCTTAAGAGTTCTTCTATAGGGTCAAAATCATTATTTTGCAAGTAAAGTTCTAATAGCTCATTCACAATATGAATCGCTGTATTCTCTGAAGAGTCTCCCAGAGAGGCTTTAAGCTGGGCGATGGCCATTGCGACATTCCCTCTTTTCCCATCAATCGCTCCTCTTAAATAGAGGACATTCTCTTTTACATGATGATAGGAATAGGTATTAAAAATGTCCAGGTAGCTTTCAGCCATATTGTAGTCTCCCAAATAATAATAGGAGCCGCAGATTGCTAGTGTTGCATCTGCTTTCATTCTGCTTGTAGTCTTGTCCTTTGTAAGGACGTGATTACAGAGCTTAATACACTCTTCGAACAGCCTCAGGTTATACGCATGGACCCCTATCTTGTAATTCATGAGGATTTGTTCCTCAGATGATAAAAACTCTTCGTAGTTTAACAGGTACCTGGCCGATTGATAGGTTGCCTGCAATCTGCCAAAATCATCCCGCTCTATTAAATACTTCTGAAACATGCTTTTTGCCAGGTATTTTTGAATACCGTGCTCCCTGGAATATTTGATGATCAACTCATATACCGTTAACTTAACGGCAGTCTCCTCAACGGCGCTGGTCATATCGTATAAACGTTCCACCAACTTATAGCTTTCCTCTTGAGTAGATTGAAGAAACCTCAACGCTACTTTCGCTATCAATGTTAAATTGGACAGCTCGATCGCTTTCATAAAAAGCTCGCCTAGGACTTCTGGTCTTTCGTCTATATCAATATAGTATTCAATGATTTGTACAGTTGGAATGGCTAGGCTTTTTGCAATTGGAAGAATCGTTTTTAATTCAGGGCGCTTGGTTTCACCGTTTTCAAGCTTTGAAATAACACCCTTACTGACTTTTGATCTGGTGGCCAATTCAGACAATTTAAGATTGGCTTGTTTTCTATTCTGTCGTATCAATTCTCCCAGGGTTGTATACATTATCGCTTCTACCACGCAACTCACCCACGACTTCCATTCTTTTTACTTTATTTTCCTAATTAGGATGCTACCACCAGTCTATTATGTTGTAAATTGTCTAAAAATTGAACGTTTTTATTGTTTACGAAAACAAAACCACTATTGACCTTAGGTCTGACCTAAGGTCTACACTAAGCACAATCAATCCGCTTGAAAATCATACAACTCCGTAAAGAAGGTGTGTACAATGGAGCATCATTCTGTTCAACACGCAAATTCAAAACGTATTTATTATCTTGATTTTGCCAGAGGACTGGCCGTATTTTTTATGATTATGCAACATGCAATGATCCTACACGAAAGAACCTCTGGAGAGGGCGCTACTCTTTTAGGCAATTTGTTTGTTTTGTTAGGAACGGCACCTGCTGCCCCCGTTTTTATATTCATTATGGGCATTTTCACAAACAGATCTCAGAAGAGTGTAAAAGAAAATATGATTCGCGGCTGTAAATTATTTGCTTTTGGGTACGTGCTAAATTTCATAAGGTTTACGCTTCCTTTAGTTTTAGTTGGCGGACCTTATGATTCTGAAAGTGATCCCTTCGCTTTATTGTTTGTCGTAGACATTTTTCAATTGGCTGGATTATCGCTGATATGTTTCTCTGGTTTGAAAAAGTATGCGGAGCATGTCTATATTCTACCGACCTTCATCCTTGTCCTACTACTTGTATCTCCGCGCTTATGGGGATTAAATCATCAGTTGTTTTTATGGGATCCTCTTTGGGGCGCTGGTGTCCATACAGATTTTCCGTTATTTCCTTGGGGGATCTATTTTCTCTTGGGGATGTATGCTAGTAACAATCTTCCGGGCCAAACACTGGAAAAACCGGTAAAGAAAAAGTTGATTTGGGGAAGCTTAATTCTAGGTGCAATCGGACTTGCAACACTACCGTTCTTCCCTGTGGGTGATTATTATAGAAGTGGGTTGAGTATTCATTTTCTTATGATCAGCTTTATCTTTGTATGGCTAATGTTCACGAATTACCTGGTTACCCTATTGAATCAAAAAGGCTTCCACCAAGTCTTACGCGTCATTTATTTCTGGAGTTATCATGTCACAGAAATTTACATCATCCAGTGGGTACTATTCGGGTGGAGTATTCTGCTCTTAGGCGCCCATCAAATGGCCGATTATGTGGCGATGTTCATTGGTTTCCTCGTCGTACTCATAACCAGTTTTTTACTAAAATTTACACGTGTGAAAAGCTGTCTGCCAAAGCTGTAGCAATAGGCTGCAGCTTTTTTTTACGATTATTCAACTAGCATTTGCAGCTCGCAGTATACCTCGTTGTTATAACAAATCGATAGTATTGTATTTTCTATGGCAATAAGTCTTCCTTTCAGCTTGATTTGATGTGTTTGTGCGTATTCAAAGAATTGGTTCAATTGGCTTTCAAAATCCTTCTCATCCTTCGCAAGGAAACCGTAACATAGATATTTTCCGGCCTTTAGTTGATGCGTACCATCCATATTGGTTCCGTCCGCTTCGATGCACAGATACACATATTCATGATCATAAAGGCTAATGATATCCGTCTCATATAGACCCGAGGCATTATTTGGTTCGTTCATCAGGTCATAGAATTGTTTTGCTGATAATTCTTCGTCATGATTCATTTTGCCAATTTGTTTAAGCGTACGATTTTCAATAGGTTTGATCACATATTGATCCTTTGACTGATCAGCCTTACTTAGCTTTTGGATCATCCCGATGGTTAAATTTTTTAATTCCAGCAGATTGTTTATTTGTTCGTTGAGCTGCTCTAAAGACGAATGAAATAACTGCGTATAATCGTCAGGTGTATAATCCGTAAGGCACTCCTTAATGCTGGAAACCGGAATATTCAATTTTCTCAAAAGCAAAATATGGGCAAGTGTATAAATGTCTTTCACCCCATACATTCTGTACCCATTTTCCTCAATGTTCTCGGGGAAGAGAATTCCTTTTTCCTCAAAATACCTGATCTGATGAGTGGAAACATTCATTAGTCTTGCAAGCTTACTGATGGTTATTTGTTCGCTCATTTCAGTATCCTCGCGGTTCATTGATAAGCTTCAAGGTATCTTCTAATTCGTTAAACATGACAAAGCGTGATTGACGCAGAACCTCTTTGCCACCTGCGAACAACAAAATCGTTGGTGCTGTAAAGACAAGAAACTCCCCCGCAAGCTCCGGTGTTTCTTCAATGGATGCGGCAATACGATTGATTTCGGGATACTTTTTGAGCAGCTCCTCCGTCTTGGCGAAAACCACATCACACACCCCGCAATGGGCCATCTTGATGAACAATAAGCTGATCTTATGATGATTGATAGACTCCTTTATCTCTGTCAGTTCAGTACATACCTTCATATCATCCACCATCACTTTTGTTTTGTTCTTATTGGCAGCTATTTTGAAACTTCAATCATAGTAGTTGTAGTCTACTTAATCCTTACTCCTCTGTCTAGTAAACGACCCCTATAGTCGTTCTATTACGGTAATGGTCTGAGTTAAAAAAAGTGTCTAAACAGGATATAATCATGTTAACGATTTGTTGAATGAAAGTATGAAAGGAGATAGATGAATGAACAATTACAAGGTCGTCCTATTTGACTTAGACGGCACACTGACAGACCCTAAAATCGGAATAACAAAATCTGTACAATACGCCTTGGAGAAAATGGGGATTGTTGAATCTGACTTAGATAAACTGGAACCCTTTATCGGGCCTCCACTTCATGAATCGTTTGCTGAATTTTATTCTTTTGATGAAGAACAAACAAAGCTTGCGATCGAATTTTATCGGGAAAGATATAAAGATAAAGGGATGTTTGAAAACGTCCTCTACCAAGGGATACCTCAACTCTTGGAAGAACTCAAAAAACAACAAAAGGTCTTAATTGTCGCAACTTCCAAACTTACTGTTTTCTCTGAAAAGATATTGCAACACTTCAACATTGATCAATATTTTGACCTTATCGTCGGAAGTAATCTTGATGGAACAAGAGCATCGAAAACTGAAATTATTCAGCACATCCTCAACGAGATGAAAGATTATGAAAGGCAAGATTTTATTATGATCGGTGATAGGAAATACGATATCATCGGAGCAAACAATACGGGTATTGATTCCATCGGAGTAACTTATGGCTATGGATCAATGGATGAATTACGACAATTAAATCCAACCTGTATTGTTCATGCTGTAGAAGAATTAAAGACAAAATTATTAATGGTTGAAGAAAATGAAAATCTAGGATAGTTAGGGTAATACTGGTGCAAAAAAGGAGGGTATCTCATATACTCTCCTTTTTTAATGCCTATCCTAATTAGGTTCAACAGCCCTTAGCTGTGGCTTAAAAAAGCTGCTGGAAGCCTGAGAACCAGCTCATCTCCCCAAACATCCCCAGTTTCGATAAACCCTATTCCACGATAAAGGTTGTAAGCAATTGAATTGTTTTTGTGGACGGTCAGCCGTATTTCCTGGCATTGCGAGAACCGCTCTTTAATATAGTCGATCATTAGGAATAGCGCGGCTTTCCCATACCCCTTCCCTTGATAGCGGGAATCAATATGAAAACCGTTGATCCAATACGAATCGCTTGTATGCTCCTCAAACGCGTGCATCATAAATCCGATCATGGTATCTCCATCATAAATAGCAAAAGGAAGATACTCGACACGATCTCCATCAGGCTTCACATGAACCTTCGCAAGGGAGACAGCAACTGTCGGCACAAAGCTGCTCTGCTCCTGATTTACCTTCAACTCCAGTGCCTCAAGCCAATTGTCCCTTGTGACCGGTTCTAATGTCATTGTCATGGAAGGGAACTCCTCTCTTAAAGAAATGTTTGGTTTACGGTGTGATTGAGTATTTTATATCATTACCACTCATTCCAACACGTGTATAGCTCGAATTCGTCATCTTCATCTCCATACTCCAACATTTAATTAAATAGTTCTCGGATGCACTTAGCATTTGCCTTGTAATCTTCGGGGAACTTCTTCTCCAGTTCTGAATCTATAAAGAATTTTCCCCAATTGGGTGAGACCTGATAGACAAACCAAATTGCTCTTCTTTTAAATGAGATAAGTCGACAATCTGTTCAAGCGGAACTGCTCCGAACTCCTTCAAACGTTCATCAGCCTGATCCATGATCTCTTTCGACTCTCTTACCTCTCGATACGTCTTCTTCTCGGCGTATGCTTTGAGTGGTCGAGCCAGTATTGGGGTCCCGTCCCGAAAATGCGGATTTACAACGCTAAGCAGCTTGTGACGTTCAAAACGTAGAATTTCACAACGATAAGACTTTTGAGACAAGTTATATGAGACAGCGAAATTCCTGATTTCACAAGAAATCGATAAACTCTCAATAGATTAAACCCTAATGATACAAGGGTTTTCATCTTAACGTTGTAAATTGTCAAAATCCTGACGCTACCCCTATTAGCACAGAACTTATTACATAACCTTAATTCATTTAATCAGTAATTTTTTTAAGCTCAAAAATAGTTGCCTCTGATAACAAGATAAGCCTATCGTTATTAACAACAAAAAAACTTAAACCTACAGGTATGCTACGTTTTGTAGAAGGGTCACTTAAATCTATTGCTTTTACTACATCATTTTTATTTAAGTCTGGGATATGTATTTTATAGAATCTATAAAAAGAGAGAGAGTTATAGCATGTCGCTGTAATCTCATATAATGGATTTTTTAGTTCATATTGATATTTCTTATAGTTTTTTAGTCCTTTTGATGAAAAAAAGTCTTTTTTGATTATAATTTCATCTCCAATAAATTTTTGCCCTGTTGGATATTCAGAAGCATCATTATATGAATTTGCAAATCCTAAAAGCTTCTCAACTTTCCAAGTTCCATAGAAATATTTTTCAGTTTCACTATCCAAATTTATACGTTCTACAGTACAATATTCGGATGTGTTTTTTGGAATAATAGACTCATCCGTTTCAGGTTTAGACTCACTAGAAGTATTTGGATTTGATGTCATTTCAACATTTCCACAAGCCGATGCTAGCATCAACATTATCATAATACAAACCAATAATATTTTTTTCATATTTCACACTCTTTTTTATTTTTTTGATTGTTTCACAATCTCTTCAAACATCATATGGTTAGATTTCACGCTTCCTCTCGAACCCAATGGAAGCACTTTACTTGATGCAATATAATGGAATTTACTCATATTTGTGACACCATCCACGTGATCGTTCTTCATTAAGACATTGTATCAAATCGGTCTTTAATTGGATATAAATGGATTACACAATATCAATGCATTGGAAACTTGCCGAGATGTAATTTTCTACTTTTTCCAACTTGCTAGTAGGACAATTTATCCAATGTATCGAAAAGAGCCTTATCAAAGTATCGCAGGAACGGAGATTTCCTAAATGACTACTATTTTAAGCTCAAGCTCTGATCATAGCTTTGATCCTATCCTACATGCAGAAGGCAGTAACTATTTTTGGAGAGGGGTAGGTCAGTTATCCATTAAAACGTTTCGGAATGGGCGTTCTTTTTACAACACAGGGAATGGTCACTACTCGGTGGATGAAGGCAATTATCTCCTACTTAATCAGGGGCAGGAATATTCGATTACGATTGAATCTGAAAAGCCGGTAGAGTCATTTTGCATCTTCTTCCCAGAAGGAATGGTGGAAGAAATCTATCGAAGTTTCGTGACCTCTTCTGAACAGCTTCTGGACAATCCGATGGACTACCATCCACTTACCTTAGAATTTGTTGAAAAAACTTACACCCACAATGTGTTAACCCCTGTCTTGTTTCAAATGAGGGATGAATACCAGCATAGACGGAATGATCGCATTTGGGTTGAGGAACAACTGCACGATATTGCCCAAAAGCTTATCCTGGTTCACCGGGATGTAATGAAAGAAATGATGAATCTGCCTGTCGTTCGCACCTCAACCCGGCAGGAACTTTATAAAAGAGTGCTAGTAGGCCATGAGTTTATTTCCGCTTATTATGATCAACCAATTTCATTAGCGGATATGTCCAAGGTTGCTTGTTTATCCCCTAATCATTTTCTAAGAACCTATAAGCAGTTGTTTGGTATGTCACCCCATCAGTATTTAACCGAAAAGCGGCTGCAGGAGGCCAAACAACTTCTTCTGAAAACAGACAAGTCCGTTACAACAATTTGCTTGGAAGTGGGGCTTCAGAGCCCAAGTACATTTAGCGGGCTATTTTCAAAACGATTCTCTAGCTCACCATCCCAGCTCCGGCAAAGAAAACTTGGCGATACCAAGCCTCTGGCGCCGGTAGAGCCTTAGTTGCACTTGGATCGATAAGAATTTTTATAAATTCTTATCGACCAAAAAAAGTGATATTGAAGAAGTTATTTCAGGCCTCACGATTATAATAAAAATAGTCAGGCTATTCATTCTATTGGGATTACAAGGAGGATATTTCGATGAGTGTAATTGATTCGATTCGTTATTTGTTTGATGCGGCGCAAGCAGGAGACAATAAGAAATTAATGCAGTTGCTGGGTGCAAATCCGGATCTCGCAAATGCCGAAAACAGCGATGGGCTTACACCACTAGGGTTTGCTTCTCATTTTGGTCATAGAGATGTGGTTCAGATTCTGCTGGATCATGGGGCCAACGTAAATGCTGTTTCCCACTCCAAAATTAGTTACATTCCTTCCAACACTGCCTTACACGCGGCCCTTGCTGGGGAGCGAAATATTGAAGTCATTACACTTCTCTTGAATCATGGCGGTCAGACCGATCTATTGGACTCCAATGGTCATACATGCCTGCATGTTGCTGCCTACCATCAGGACAATACAGAAATCATCCGTTTATTGCTGGAGAATGGGGCACCCGTGAATGCCAAAGTAGAGGGAGGAAAAACCGCTTTAACGATTGCCATAGAACAGGGCAATGATCAAGTGGCCAACCTATTGCGTGAACATGGGGCAAAAGAATAGAGTTTCGGTAACAGGCTATCTATGAAAAAGATAGCCTGTTGTTTTGTTTAATTAATTTAGGCTAGCATCTTGCACGTGTTAAGAAATAAGGAATTGAAAGTTATTCTGTGATTTCCCACTGAGGATTCCAGACTACTTCCCATAAATGACCATCGGGGTCTTGGAAATAACCTGAATAACCTCCCCAAAACGTTTCGTGCGCCGTGACCGTTATCGTAGCACCCGCCTTCTTTGCCTGTTCCATTATCTGATCTACTTCTTCTTGGCTGCCTACGTTGTGTCCAATCGTGAATTCTGTAGGGCTTGGTGCAGTTGGAATAAGTTTGGTATCATGGGCGATATCCTTGCGATTCCAAATGGCGAGCCTTAAGCCTGCTTGCAAGTCGAAAAAAGCAACTGCGCCATGTTCAAATTCCTCACCGACGATCCCCTCTGTTGGAAGCCCCAATCCATCCCGATAAAAATGCAACGATTTCTCCAAATCATCTACACCGAGTGAAATCACCGTAATTCGTGGTTTCATAGTAACCTCCCACCCTACCTATCCGATTTGACCTGGTTTCCATCCTACTTCTTGCGACCAAGTATGAGCCTTCTGGATAATGTCCCAAACGATTGGTCCTTTTCCTTCAACGTACTTATTGATTCCTAAGAAGAAAATATACAATCAGTGACATTACAAAACTACTGATCCAAGGTTTTGCAGTACGCATAGGGAATTTAGAGAATTCTTTCAATCCATTTTTCCACATTAGGGAAAAAATAATATCATTTAAGCTGAAGAGGAATTCATTCATAATGATGAAGATAGCTAATAGAGACAATGTTATTGTCAATCCATAATGTTTAACAGACAGCCAAGCTAATGCCATTATTATTGGGTCTATTGTTAACGTTACGATTAAATTGCCAATTGTATTCTCTCTTTGTGTCTCTTTTTCACGATTCTTTCGCCATTTTTCTTTTGCGTAATCTATCATGAGACCATTCCTTCTCTTATAAATCCCCCTAATTTTTCTGTATTTTACCATATTAATTACTAATTATTCCATTTCCCAGCCCAGTTGCTTACTAACAGAACAAAAAAGAGGGGATCGCTCCCCTCTTGCTCATACCTATTTAAAGCCCGTGTTTTTTGGCATAGTTGCCCCAGTGAGGCTGTCTTCCATCCACATCTCCAAAACCGTAATCATCCGAAAGTGTCCAACTTGAAAGAGCAAGCCCTGATTTTTGCATAATCTGTTGGTCAGCCGCCAACGCTGCCACGGCCATCCCAATAAAATAAGGCGTCTCCGATTCGGCAAAGTGTTCCGCATGCGGCAGATTACCCTTCACAGCATCCTGCCAGTTCTCCTCCCGAACCCTATAGTAGTCCAACATTTCTTCCGATCGCAAAAAGCCGGGAGTGACCGAGATTGCGGCAATATTATGCGGGCGCAGCTCTTCGGCCATGGCAACGGCCATGTGGATCGGTGATATCTTGGCAAGACTGTAATACAGATTTCCTCGATAACGATAATCTATTCCGTCTGTCACTTCAATAATCAGCCCTGACTTGCGAGCGACCATTAATGGGGTCCCGTAATAACTCGTAATTAGATGGGTTTTAAGAACGCGGTCCTGCATGAGTAGTCCATTGGCTAAAGAGTGTTCCCAGAAAGGCGTACCCCACTCCGTTAACTGCTCCCCTCCCCATATGTCATTCACTAAAATATCAAGTATCCCATGCTGTTCCTGTTTAACCCGCTCGAAAAGCGCTTTGACTTGTTCAGCATCCGTGTGATCGACTTGAATTGGTATTCCTATACCGCCCCTGGCGCATACCATTTCGGCCGTTTCTTCTATAGTTTCGGATCGGTTCAAATCGGATGGTTTGCCGCGCACACTTCGCCCTGTACAATAAACGGTTGCTCCAGCCTCTCCAAGCATAACAGCAATTCCCCTGCCTGCACCACGTGTTGAGCCAGCGACTACAGCTACTTTTCCTTCTAAAGGCTTGCTCATTGCGTACCACTCCTCTTCATTTGATCATCCTTATAGTAGCCGAACATACATGACACCTATCGTCATATATGTATGATAAAGTAAGGCTATCTTTCATTTTTTTCGTCAGTGGAGGTGTGATACAGTTGAGAGCCGATCGAATGCTTACGATATTGTTGCTTTTGCAAAATGAGGGGAAAATGTCCTCAAGAAAATTGGCGCAAAGACTGGAGGTTTCCGAACGGACGATTATACGTGATATGGAAGCTTTGAGCATGTCCGGCGTTCCGGTATACGCTGAACGGGGTAGTTGTGGCGGCTGGCTCCTGGCAGAGGGGTATCGTACCAAATTAACAGGGATGAAGGCAGAGGAACTGATCTCTTTGGTGATCTCTTCGCATCCTGGATTATTAACGGATTTAGGAATCAAAAAGCATTTCGATGTTGCTCTTCAGAAATTGCTGGCTTCCTCACCTGCTTCGATACAGAAAAATATCGAACTGATTCAGAAAAAAATCCATATAGACGGCGCCGGATGGCATCAAACAAGTGAGTCATATCCCTACTTGACCACTGTTCAAGAAGCGGTATGGGCTGAGTGTACGTTATGCATGCACTATAAACGTGAAAAAGATATTGTAATCAGAACCGTTCATCCGCTTGGATTGGTCGCTAAACGCTCGGTCTGGTATTTACTTGCCGAAAGCGATGGAGAGATCCGAACCTATCGGGTGTCACGCATCGTACATGCCGAACTGCTGAATGAATCGTTTCCCTATCCTATCGATTTTAATTTAGCCCAACAATGGGAACAGTCAACCATACAATTCCAGCAGAACCTGCCTCGTTATCCTGCCACCCTAAAGATAAACGAGCAACTCCTTGACCGCTTGGAACAAGAGCGTTATTTAACAGTACTTGAAACGAAACCAGCAGAAAATGGTTTGCTGGAAGCTATCGTACAATTCGCAACCCTTGAACATGCCTGCGAAAAGGTTCTTAGTTTTGGCTCATTCGCGGAGGTTATTGCCCCAGAGGAGCTTCGCGCCAAAGTCATCTCCGAAACTCAGGCTGTCATTAACCTGTACAATACCGGTTGCTCTTCCAACACTTAATGCAGCACTTTCCTTATTGCATGTTATTACGGTTTTCTTTCAGTAATGCTTTAATCTCCGCCAACTCATTTTGAACCTCGGATCTAAACTCGGCAAAATTAGCCTCAAGTCGATGCAAATGGCCTTGCATATCATCAATTTCCTGTTCCGCTTTGTAATTGATCGCATAATCAATAATGGTTTCTCTCTTATCCCTTGCCGCTTGTCGGTTTTGACTCATCATAATAATCGGTGCTTGAAATCCAGCAAGGAAAGATAACACTAAATTCAATAGAATAAATGGCGGCTCATCAAAATGAAGAAATTTAGTAAAAGCTAACGTATTAAAAACAATCCATACGAGCAACACGACAAAAAATAGAATAATAAAATTCCAACTGCCACCAAACTTAGCTATTTGGTCCGCCAATTTATCAGACCATTTTGTGGACTTCATGTACTCTTCATTGAGATGCTCATGTATCTGTTCCTCAAATTCACTTACTAATTTATCTACCCTTTTACCATAATCTTTTAATTCTTTATCGATATTGTCTTGTTCACTCATCGTTTGATAGCCCTACTTTCGAATGGGGTCAATTATCATTATTAGCATCAAACTTATAATGTCAAAACATACTCGTCAAGAGTTACAGAAAAAAGCAGACACCATATTTTGCATGTCTGCTTTGACTAGTTTACATTCTCGAGGTAACATTCTTTCGCCAAATCACTTTTGATTAGTTAACATCAGTTGATTGCGTTGGGTAGCATTCTTTCGGTTCCCGAGCGCATGGCGATTGTATAGATGAAGCAGGATGACGCCCAACAGGAGCACACTGCTGATCGTCCAGATCGCACTCGGGACGCTGAGCCAATCGGTTAACGCTCCGCCGATTAGCGGCCCCGCTATCATGCCGACCGCATGGAACATGTTGAACAAGGCGAACGCGCTGCCATAAGCGCCGTCTTGCGTGCCGTTGTCGACGACAGCGCTGAGAGACGGCAAAGTAGGTGATAGCGCGAAGCCAACGCTCGCACCGACCGCAATCAAGGCGCAAGCATGCTGCCATGTCGTATGCGACATGGCGATCAAGGGCAGCGTGAGCGCTAGACAGCTGAGACCGATTAGCATTAGGCTACGCGGATTGAAGCGGTTCGACAGCGCTCCGGAGATAGGAGCGATGCCACCGTAGGCCAAGATGGATGCCGCAAACAACAGCCCGATCGCTGTAGATGACAAGGCAAGCTGCTCCGTCAGGAAGACGGGAATAATCGGCTCAAGCAACGTAAGCGTAGTTTCGGACAATAACACGACAATGGCAATGAACAAAACGGAGCGGTTACGCAACAGCCTGAACGTTCCACCCGCGGCCTGCTCATTTTGCTTGATCCGTTCTGGCTGGGGCAGCAGGTAGACAACGAGCACAATCGTGACCAGCGAGAGCCCCGCGGCAAACAGGAAAGGTGTTTGATAGCCGCCAATATCGAGCAACCATCCGCCAAGCGGTGCGCCGAGCAGCGAGCCTGTCGAGATTCCGGTTAAAGCCATGCCCATGACGGTGCCTCGTTTATTCGGGGGAAACAGATCGGCGAGCAGGGCCAACGCGGATGTCCATGTAGCCGCCGCTCCGACGCCTTGCATAAAACGGGCGGTGATGAGCATCCACATAGAATTGGCATAAGCGAATAAGAGTGTAGACAGTACCATTCCAGCCAACCCGATCAACAGTGGCTTCTTCCGGCCGATTCGATCCGACAAGGGGCCAAATATTGGTGTAAAGGCCAACAAAGCGACGGCGTAGCTGCCGAACAAAATACCAATCATCGTGGATGAAGGGTGCAGGAGTTCGGTCAGGTAAGGTGTGATGGGGATGAGAAGGCTGTACAACAGCATATCAATGAAAAGGATGGTGATGACAAGCATCAATCCGATCCGTTGTTCGATGGATTTAGATGAATAAGTAAACATGAGAATACCTCCTTTTAAACCAGTAAAACTATTATTGTTTTTGCAGTTTTCATAATCAAAAAGAAAAAGAAAACGGTAGGCGTTTACTTTTTCTTGTCTCTAGGAATTAACCCGTTCAACAGCACATCTACAATGGAAGACAGCGCGTCGGTCACTGTAATTTGATTGTCCCGATAAAAACGTTGATCCAGTGTCGAATTGGTAGCATCAATAATCATCTTCATAACGAGCGGCACGTTAACATCAACAATTTCGCCTTCACGGATACCTTGTTCGATCAATACACGCAGGGCGGCCCAATCATCTTTTAGCGCGGAGTCTATCTTTGCCCACTGTTCGGGAAAATACCGCTTCATCTGCTCCAGAATGCGCAGGTCATATAACTCCCAGTGTTTAGGCAGCGTAGTGATGAGACCCCGGATCTTCTCAATGATGGTTAACTTGTCGTCACGGATAATCCGCTCCGTAATTTCGTTTATGTCGTTGAAAGTTTGGTCGATGATGGCTTCGAGAATATCGCCTTTGGACGGAAAATGCTCGTATAAGGTACGTTTGCTGATCCCAAGCCGCTTCGCCAAATCATCCATTGTAAACTTCATGCCGTTCTGCTGAATTTCGGCAATAAAAGCCGACATAATCCGGTTATTCATTCCGTCATCCTCCATTTGGGAGCTACAAATATCTCAGGAAACTAAAAAAACCAAAGTAGTTTATACAGTTACAATAAGCAATTGTAACCCATCAATGATCAAGTTTCAAGGTGGTCCTACTTACCTCACTCTTTAGATACTCCACTCAGAAAAATAGACCGCCCTCTCCAGAGATGTACGGTCTATTTCCTGACTATAAAGCCGTCTGGTGCTACCTGTAGTGCATTTATGTTAGGGAGCTTTTACTAAACCATCGACAATTGTTTCCAACACTCTATTAATCTCTTTTGTATCATCAATACTCCATTCACCAATACTTTCGTCTTTCCCCATTCCTTTTGCGTCATATGCAGATGAAAGGATTCTATAGTAGTCTATCGTGTTAGTGCCTTTCTTCTGAACAAATATAATACGGGTAGGGCTGAAATATCCATATTTATCATCACCTTCAGGGCCCATCCCTTTTAGTTCATAGGCTTTTACGTAAGTTGACATAAGTTTTGGAGTTGAAATTGATTTGTACCTTCTTAATACCTCGGTGAATTCCTTTTGTGTTAAAACTCTTTTCTCGACATTTATTCCATACTTCCCATTCGAATTTACTTTTTCATAACTACGTTCTACTGCATTGGCCAGATATTCAAATTGAGTATTCCCTGTTATTCTGGTATTAACTAACACCCAGTCTTTTTGCTTAGACATTGTTTTATAGGTGGTGTCAAGTGTTTGAGAATCTATAAATTGATACTGAAGGAACTCTTGCATTAACTGAGGAGCAAGCTTATCTACCGCTTTTACAATAGCTGGATTTAATGTCATTTGGTATCCGACACCAAATCTCCATCCATCGTTCCATTTTACTAAACTAATTTCATTGACTGTATATTCATTATTTGTTTTTACGACATACACGTACGTATACTCCCGAGAATCTGCTGAAACCGCTTCAAAAAGAGCATTTGTATGCTTCTTTATTTTTAATTGAATATGTTGTTGTTGATTTAACTGAATATAATTTTTTATCCCTGTATCGAAAGATTCATTCGTCACCTTATACGATCTAAGAGAAAGAAGATGCGCATATAATTTTTTGTTCACTATTTCTTTTTTTTCAAAAACAATGTTCTTCGAATTATCTTTGAGTGAACCTCCAACAGCTATTCTTGACCAGCCATTTAAAAGTTTTTGTATATCCTCTACTTTTACGGGCTGTGTTGCAGCCTCTGCTTTTTCGAAATTCCCCCAATGTAGGGTAGAAATGAAAAGTGATAATACTAATAAAAAAATAAATGCTTTTCGCTTATTCATGTAACTCTCCTTCTACGATGTAATATTTTAGCAACAATTATTATCTAATTTTCTATTATTGTCTACAAAGATTTACTATTGCTGTATTAAATTTTAGGATAATTTAATTTTTCCAGCCATAGAAAAGCCCTTTACATTGGAAAGTACAGGTAGTTCCTGTCTACATCCCATGTAAAGGGCCTAAAGCTAAATATAAATGGGAAACGAGCTTCGTGACATGTATCGTTCTTGATGGGCTTTCTATTGGGGAGGATAACTTTTTTTAATAGAGGTTTTTCAATTCTTCATTTTAAAAAATCGCATTAGGATTACGTGAGCTTTGGCAATAATCTTGAACCGATCATTTCCAAATAGACCTCATGTTCTTTCTCCCAGTGTTGGAATGAATCGATGTTCATACTGATTAAATCAATAGTATTGTCTAAGATATTTTTAATTTCTTCTATGCCATGGTCATACATAAATTTGATTGAATCAGCACGCTCAAAACAGTATGCTACTTCCTTCATGAGTAAATTGACAATTTTACCGGCTTCTTCACAATTAAATTTGGTATACAGCTTTGCAAAATTGATATTGCCATACAACATATTCCTGAAAAACACGATAAAATTCTCGAAGTCCTCCGCATTATTTCCTAGCTCTATTTCGAATAAGATTCTAAAAAATAGGTTCCATTTAAAATCACGATTAATGGACTTCATTATTGTGCCGCCTACAATATTGCAAAATTCATCTTGAAAATAGACATCCCGCTCAAATTTTAATTCGCTATTAAAGCTCACATTATTTCTGCTCACATCATTTAACCTGTTCAAGGTTTTGATTAAGGTTTCACTGTAATCTTCAAGTACTTCAGCGTTATTGGATCTAAAAATATATTTCATGATCGTGTCACAGGATTCTCTAAAATCCACGATAAACCCAATGTCATTCTTCATTTTTAAGGAGTAAATATCATAAATGATCTTGGATAACAGCGTTTGGATCTGCCATTTCCGATTGGCAGGATGAATAGAATTTTGTTTATTAAATTGATGATCGATTGTCATTAGCTGGCTATCGATCATCAAGAGATTTTTCTTAATCGACGTCATTAAGTTTTTAATAAATTCGTCTCCAAGGGTATAGCTATTATTTTTGTAAATGACCTTGTGCTCAATCTCTCCCCAAAATATATTAACGAGAGATTTAATCTGTAACTCAAAGTTGATCATTTTACCCTCACATTGGCAGAACCCGTCAATTCTAAATATTTCAAACCCATTTTTTTGCCTTTGCGGTTGTTCACCTACCAACTTTAATTTCACATTCTTATTCATTGAATTATAAAAATACCCATCGTCATCTTGCTCGTGGAAATGTGTTTTTAAGAGCTCATATATTTCTTTTTCATCTTCCATAAATCTGCATTCAATTCGAACCCCGATTAAATCCGAAAGATTATACATCAACTGATGTGGAGACTGATACTTCTTATAGTAACTATTTCTAAGTATTTTCTCTTTTAGACTAGATGCAGATTTAACCCTGGAATTAATGTTTAAATATCCTTCACTATAAGCTCCCAATACTTTTTCAAAATATAATCTCATATCTCTGCTTACTATTTCCAACTCATTTCTTGAATCCTCTAGATGCTCGGTGACACTTTCGATAAAACTGAACAATTCTAGTTCCATAAAGCCCCTCCAACTATTCCATTATCCTTATTCTTCTATGGCGGTAGGAATGATCTTTTATTTGTTCGATTGGTGAAGACATGACGCGACTCTCAGTAAGTAATTATATTGTCCACTAGATCCATCCGAAACACTCCTATTAATTTTAAAGAAATATCCGTTAAATCACTTGATTTTTAAGGCGATTATAGCATATTCCCTTTATTATTATCTGTGAATGATTCCCTTTATCCTCTACCATGAACATAAATGGATGGAACAAAACGAAGGAAAAATATGATAAACAACATAGGTTGTTGTAAATCGTTATAATAACAATCATACAATGAAGGGATTCTGAATGGAGCGGGTGTTATGTTTACCATCATGCTGGTTGAAGACGATCCGAAACTGCGAGACATTATCGAGGAAAGTATTCAAAAATGGGGATTTCACGTACATGCGGTACAACAATTTAATAACATACTGGAGAGCTTCATTGAACAGAAGCCTCATCTCGTATTACTTGATATAACGCTTCCTTATTTCAATGGGTTTTACTGGTGTCAAAAAATACGAGAGATCTCGAAAGTGCCCATTATGTTTATTTCTTCCCGAACCGAAAGTATGGACATTGTGATGGCGATGAATATGGGCGGAGATGACTTTGTTCAAAAGCCTTTCTCACTTGAAGTGCTCATTGCCAAAATTCAGGCCATCCTACGCCGCACCTACTCCTATACCGATACAGAAACCAATGTGCTGGAATATAAACAAGCAATCCTTGATCTAAAATCTAGTACACTTACCTACGATGAACAAAGCATTGAATTGACCAAAAATGAATTTAACATCTTGCATCTTTTAATGAAGAATGCGGGCAGTATCGTCAGTCGCGATAAAATTATGCGCAGCTTGTGGGAAGATGAAAGCTTTGTTGATGATAATACTTTAACAGTCAATATTAATCGCTTGCGCAAAAAGCTGGCAGATATTCAACTGCACGATTTCATTCAGACTAAAAAAGGACAGGGGTATATCTTGCCATGAACCTGCTCGATTATATGGCTGATCATAAATGGCTGTTTGTTTTTTACATCCTGCTTATGTCGTTTATTTCGATCGTGATCTATGCAGCCCCATTCGGTGGCGCCACTTTGGATTTGTTTTTTTATATACATAGTGTTGCTTTTTTACTGTTCTGTCTTTATTTCTTTGGTGGATATATCCGCCAGCGATCATACTTTTCCACCTTACAAGAAGCCTGCAATCAGCCATTTGACACCATCGTGATTCTGCCTGAACCGAAATCAAATGCCCAGGCTTTCTATAACAAGTTGCTTCTTAACGTATATGAACGTCACCATGAAGAAGTGAGTCACCTCTATGCAGAGAAGAAAGAAACACTTGAATTTATGACATCCTGGTTCCATGAAATTAAAACCCCTCTGTCTGTAAGCCGACTGCTGATTGAGAATAAAGCGGAAAAAGAACCCGGACAGATCCTCGATAGCCTGGATGAAGAACTGGATAAAATCGAGCATCAAATTGAGCGGGCATTATATTACGCACGAATTGATGACTTTTCCCGTGACTATTTCATTCATACCGTGAATTTGGATCAGATTGTCAAACAAGCTGTTAAAAACAATGCCAAAACGTTTATTTCCAAAAGAATTCAAGTCAAGCTGCATGATCTTGAACACGAAGTCCTAACCGATAAAAAATGGCTCTTCTTTATTCTGAACCAAATTTTATCAAATGCTTTAAAATATACCGCCCCGGAAGGAATAATTGAAATCTGCGGGGGCGAAACTAAACAGGAATATTTCCTAAAAATCCGAGATACAGGAATTGGTATTCCCCCAGAAGACGTATCCCGCGTATTTGAGAAAGGTTTTACTGGCTCTACTGGCCGCACTCATGAGGAATCGACCGGCATCGGTTTATACCTAGCCCGCAAACTGGCCCATAAACTTAATCATGATATTACTCTACAGTCTGAATATGGCGTGTATACAGAAGTAACCCTTCATTTTCCCAAGCTGAATGATTCCTTTACCGCGCTCCAAACGCACAAATCGCGTTAGACTTTGTTTGGCCCCTTGAGCCTCACTCCCTGTATAAATAGGTGGTGAGGCCTTTCTATTTGCGATTCTTACACAAATGTAAGTTTAGCCTGCATTTTGTTAGGTAGAACAATGGCTCCCCCCTCCCTGTTTGCGGTTTAATGAACAAGGAACAAATACGAAGGTAAAGGAGAAACACCATGTCGCTCTTATTAACAACCAAAGATTTAAGCAAAGTATACGGCTCACGCGGTCATCACTATACAGCACTCAACGATATCAATATCGATATTAATGAAGGAGAATTTGTCGGTGTAATGGGCCCTTCTGGCGCAGGTAAAACGACACTTCTGAACCTGGTAGCGACGATTGATAAACCAAGCACCGGGAGCATTCTGATAGACGGATATCCGATTCATAAAATGAATGAAACGGAGCTCTCCTCTTTTCGCCGAAATAAGCTGGGGTTTATTTTTCAAGATTTTAATTTGCTCGACACCCTGACATTAAAAGAGAACATCGTATTGCCCCTTACCTTAGCGGGTGGTAAAGCGCAAGAAATGGACAAGCGAGTTTATTCGATCGCCGAAACACTCGGGATTGATTCGATTCTCGACAAGTATCCTTATGAAGTATCCGGCGGGCAAAAACAGAGAACGGCTGCTGCGCGGGCGATGATTAACCAGCCCAGACTGATTTTAGCTGATGAGCCAACTGGAGCACTTGATTCCAAATCTGCAACAGAGCTTCTCGAATGCCTGTCTGGCCTAAATAAAGAACAACACGCCACAATCATGATGGTCACGCATGATCCATTTGCCGCAAGCTTCTGTGATCGGATTATTTTCATTAAAGACGGCACACTGTTTATGGAGCTGGTCAAAGGGGAGAAACGCCAAGTCTTCTTCAACAAAATTCTCGATGTACTGGCAGTAATCGGAGGCGGTAATCATGACGCTCTTTAAGCTGGCAACCAAAAATATAAAGCGAAACTTCCAGAATTACTTTATCTATTTCACTTCCATTATTTTTGCGGTGACGATTTATTACGCATTTGTTTCGATCCGGTTTAATGAACAGCTGGCTGGCTTTGCCGAAGGAGATCAAAAGATTCTCCTCGCCTTTAACGCTGCTTCTATAATCATCGCACTGTTTTCTATGCTTTTCATCTGGTATTCTACTTCCTTCTTTGTACGCAAGCGAAAAAAAGAAATCGGCTTGTATACGCTGCTTGGTGTCACCAAACGAAAAATCGGACTCATGTTGTTTTATGAGAATGTTGTGATGGGCATATTGGCACTTGGAATCGGGATTGTGTTTGGAAGCATTTTTTCCAAGCTCTTCATGATGATTCTCGTCAAGCTGATGGCTTTGCCTGTCGTCATTGCCTTTACAGTAAGCTCGGAAGCGATTTTGTATACGATTGGTGTGTTCGGGATTGTGTTTATCATTACTTCCCTATACGCAGCTTCCATTGTGTATCGCTTTCAATTAATTGAACTGTTTCATGCCGAGAAAACAGGAGAGAAGCTGCCGAAACCATCGATAGTCGGCGCACTGTTAGCGATCGTGATTTTGGCTGCTGGATATGTGATTGGGTTGAAAACAGGCAGAGATACGTTCCTGAGGGATATGGTCATCACGCTTGTCTCATCCATCGTTGGAACCTTTTTATTCTTCCGATTCGCACTCTCTTGGGTACTTCACCGTCTGAAAAACAATCAGTCCCTGTATTACCGCAAATCAAATTTGACGGATATTTCCCAACTGACGTACCGCATTCGTTCACACAGCCGTACACTGTCCATCATTACGATTTTAAGTGCAGTCACGTTAACATCGGTGGGCGCAACGTACAGCATGAACTATAACGGGCAAAAGATCGCGAGCCTGACTGTCCCTTTTTCATACGCTTATATTAGCCATGACGCATCCCTTGATCAAAAAGTAAAGCAAACCATTGCCAGTGACCCAGATCATGCCATTCGTCATGAGGCAGATGCAGAACTCATGAAAGTCGATACATCATTTCCACGAAAACGAAAAGCCGATTCATTTTATGTGATCCCGGAAAGCAAGTGGAACGAAATCGAAGCAATGAAAGAACATGGTGAACCCGTATCCTTAAACAATGAGCAGGAAGCCGTACTCTCTTACTATGGCCCAGTTACCTACGACGAGGAAATCGGCAAAAACTTTAACCTGCGCGCCAACGGAATCGAACAAAACGTACGGATCATCAAACATACGAATCAATCCGTACTCAATGCATATATGCTCGAGCAAGTCTTTATTGTAAAAGACAGTGTATACGACAAGATGTATACAGCAACTAACACGCTTCACTTAAAGGGGTACATGATTGAAAACGCAGAGACGAGCAAACAGCTGACCAAAAAGCTCATCCAAATTCTGCCCACAGATGCTTCGCTTACGACCTATTACGAGCTGTTTGCCCAGTTGATTATGCCCATGTCGATTCTGCTGTTTATCGGTATCCTGATTGGTTTTATCTTTCTCCTCTCAACTGGCAGCGTCATTTACTTTAAACAGCTCACAGAAGCAGGGGAAGCCAAGAAACAGTATGATATTCTGCGTAAAATCGGCATGACCAAAAAAGAAGTAAAGCGCTCGGTCGCACGCCAAATGCGGGTCATCTTCGCAGCCCCTTTACTGCTTGGCATCTGTCATAGCATTGTTGCGCTCCTGATTTTAGCGATCCAGTTGAATGCAGACTTCACGGTGCCTATCGTCGGAACACTTGTCATGTATACACTCGTTTATGTGTTCTACTATTTCATAACCGTTCATTCCTATTACAAAATCATAACTTCTTAAAGATAAAGAGGATATCTCGGATGAGAAAGATAACACTTGGTTTACTTCTATCTGTATTTTGCCTGTTGTTTACCGGATGCGGCTCCTCCACAGATAAACCAGAAGCCGCTATGCCCAAAATGTTTCCCGCGTTTCAAACCACAGATACCAACGATCAACCGATTAGCAACGAAATTTTCAAACAATATGATCTAACTCTTGTAAACGTTTGGGGTACGTATTGTGCCCCTTGTAAAGAAGAGCTGCCGGCACTCGAAAAGCTTTCGAAAGAAATGAAGGACCAAAACGTCCAAATACTTGGCATTGTTTCGGATGGGAGAGAACAGGAAGTAACCGCATACCGCATGATGAAAGAGATGAACCTGACCTTCACCAATGTCATTCCGACCGACGAGCTCATGAAGCAGCTCCAGAAGAGGCTGATCGGTATCCCTTCTTCCATTCTCGTCAACAAAAAAGGGGGAATTGTAGGCGAATTGGTCACTGGTGCACGTACAGAAGAACAATATCGCACAATGATCAATGACCTGCGCAAAAAAGAGGCGGTGAAGCAATGAGTGACGTCAGCATCGGAATCGCTTTTTTGGCGGGTGTCGCCTCGTTCCTCTCCCCCTGTGTATTTCCGCTTGTCCCTGCCTATCTTGCACAATTGACAGGTGGGCATGTGGATGGGCAGAAAATCGAAGCCAATCGAACTACGATAATGAACCGCAGCCTTGGATTTATTCTTGGTTTTACCGTCGTATTTCTATTGCTAGGTGCATCCAGCTCATTGATTGGACAATGGTTCCTTGCCTATCGAGATTGGGTGGAGAAGATCGGTGGGATCGTCATTATTGTGTTCGGGTTGCAGATGGCCAGTATTTTGTCCTTAGGTGTCTTGTTTAAAGAAAAACGCATGAACATGCCCGTATCGACTCAAAAAGGAATGAATTTTGCCCGTTCGCTGCTGTTCGGCTTTGTCTTTGGCGCAGGATGGACCCCTTGTATCGGACTTGTATTAACTTCCATTTTGATAATGGCCAGTCAAAGCGGCACGATGCTCACCGGCATGACTCTCTTACTCGTATATTCTCTTGGACTCGGCATTCCTTTCCTTCTAGTATCAGCAGTGTGGTCTCAGTCCCTTCATAAAATTCGGAAGATGAATAAATATCTGCCTGCTATCCAACGAGTAAATGGTTGGTTAATGATCGGACTTGGCTTGATGCTATGTACGGGAAGTTTCAAGGTGGTTTCCACTTACCTCTCTTCCCTGCTTCCTTCTTCGTTCTAAGGGACCCTCTAAAGTTAAAATAGGAATAAAAAATAAGCATCCCGTACCAATTTGGAAAACGGGATGCTTTTATAATACCTACTTTTCTGGCGCAAGCACGACCAATGGGTCAGTCATTAAATGCAATCAGGAAAATAGCTCCAACGGCAATCACTACCGCTAGAAGTAGCAGAGCCAAATTGCTGTAAAGATACGCTGTAGTGTTTGTGACAGTCGGGAGAAAGGGCATAGCAAGCCAATGCTGAGTAAGCAGCCCTCCTACCACAGCGACGCCGATCCCTTCCGCCAAAAAGCATGAAAAATTCAGAAACCCCATACCTGATCCCGCTTCGTCTGCGCCTAGCGCTTCCGCCACAATCGTGGAGATAACCGTTTTGACAAAGGATAAGCCGCCTAAAGTCATAATCAGCGCTCCGGAGATCATCCAAGGGATTGTATCCACAAAAAGCGAAACGGTTAGGAAACCCGCACCTATTAATAATAGACCGGAAACCAGGACAAATCTTGCTCCTCGCTTATCTACCCATATACCCCCAACAAACCCAAAGAGAATCACGCCGATCGTTCCAGGAAAGAGAACACCACTCCCAATGAGGCTTGTCGCCATCTGATACACTTCTCTCATCATATAGGGGATCATGGAGATAAATCCGGCAATGGTCCCTAGAAGAAGGCTCCCTACGAAAACCCCTACGATAAACCTTTTCCGCTTGAATAAGCTAGGTTCTATGAATGGTTCCTTGGCTACTCGAATTCGCTGCGCTAGCCCTATGAACAGGATGACGCTGATAGCCAAATACCACCATTCATAATTCGTCGTGAATAAGGTAAACGTCACAATTCCAAGAACAAGGAGCAAACCGCCGGGAACATCAAGATGACCTTTTTGGGAAGGCACGTCGGGAAGTGACCGTATGAAGAACGGCAGCGTCACCAGCGTTATCATTGGCAGGACAAACAAATAGGACCAATGTACATATTCCGCGATCAATCCTCCAATAACCGGACCGATGCCTTCCCCAAAAGCTACTGACGATCCGATTATGCCAAAAGCTTTTCCTTGATGCTTCTGCTCGATACCGCTAGTGACGAAGACCATAATCAGCCCCGGAACGGCAGACGCACCCGCTCCTTGAATGAATCGTGCGGCAAGCAAGGCTGGAAACCAGGAATGAAACAGCAAGCCAATTAACGATCCTCCACCGTATATCAACAGACCGAGGCAAAGCAGCTTTTTTACACCGTAGACATCCGCTATTTTTCCGTATACGGCAGTTCCTACTGCAAAAGAAAGAATAAAACTTGTATTCACCCAGTTTGCGACGGACGGCACAATCCTGAATTGAGCGGCAATGTCCGGCAACGATACGTTAAACACCGTTTCGTTAAGTACGCTGAAAAACGCAAGTATGCTAAGCCAAAATAAGGACTTTGGAATGCTACCCGCAATCGGTTTTTCCATTCGTGTACTACCCCTTTAATAGGCAAGGGGAACACGCAGTTTATAGGGCCAGTGATGCGTTATCCCCTTTGTTTTGTGCCCACTTCTTCATTCCGTACCTCATTGTATCGCCTCCAAAATAAATACTTCATTTCATGCAAAATAATCTTATCATATAAAGTACAATTTAATGGGAATATTAGGAAATTGCATCCTCCATCAGGGGCAACTTTATCCCCTCGAAAACAGTCGATTCGATTTCCCCAATTCGTTTAGCTCCCATCAGTAGATAGAAATTTTCTGCATGAGGGGCACTATGAATGACAACAGTTAGTTGAAATATGATCTCGGATTTAAGTCACTTCCCCTGTATGTAACATCCATAGTATGATGGTAGTAAAGTATTAGATCTTTTTAACTATCTTAGGACGGGATCCACATGAGAAATAAAGGCAGAATTTGCGGAAGTATTGGTATGTTCATCATACATCTGATTTACCTGATCTATTATTATTGCCGTGATGGAACACTTGAACCCTTCGATCTTTACACCTATCCCCTCTTGATTTTCTGTGGGTATTGGATTGGAAAACAGTACGATAAGGTTAAATTTTATTCAGAAAAAGATGAATTAACGGGGCTATACAATCGCAGATTTGTAGTGAGAATATTTGAAAAAATTTCATTATTATCCGAACGAGCAAATAGTAGGCTCTTTGTATTGATTATTGATTGTAATAATTTCAAGTACATTAACGACTGTTATGGTCATTTAAATGGTGACTTGATTCTAACCAAGATTGCGGAGACCCTGCTTAAATCGACAAGAAAAAGTGACATCACCGCTCGATGGGGAGGGGACGAATTCCTGATCATTGGTTATTACAAAGATGAGGAAGGTCTACAAACTCTTCTCAACAGACTGGACAATCAATTAGAAAATCTATCAAAGCAAGTTAGCATAGACGTTAGTGTCTCCATCGGGTCCGCACTCTACCCAGATGATAGCAAGAACCTAGACGAATTGATCAAATCTGCCGACCGTAATATGTATAAGTACAAGGAACAGAGAAAAACAGGGACCAAGTGAAAATATTTCGCTTGGTCTTTTCTTATGATAGTTTAGCTTCATCCATTCTATTTGTAGACACTATACAGTCAACCTGCCCGGTATGCGGAACATCGGCCACTTGACCGAATTTTGTTGAAGCGGGCTAAACTTCTATTTCAAATATTCATTCTGAGTCTCTTTGGTGTTAACCTGTTCTGTCTCGTAAAACTCTTCTGTATACTCGGCTTCAACGGCTTCAGCATTCAGTAACTTTTCTAGAATTGGAATTAAGTCCGTGCATTTTTCCCCTTTAATCCCCTTGGTTTCCGCTTGTATTCGACCATCAGGAAAAATGCGGATTTGAATTTTTTCTGCCATGACTACTCACTCCCTAGAAATCGATCGTTCTTCCACCACGGTTATTCCGAATATCGTCCTCATTTCCATTCCCGTCCGGAGCCTGACTTCCGCTTGTGACTAGAGCGGCCTCACTTGCATAGTCTTCTCGGTCTTCTTGGGGAGTCGCCGTAACCGCACGTACATTGGCCCAATTGCGAATCGCTCTGATTTGTTCTGCTTGCGTAATCGACAATGGAACGGTATTGACAATCGCTCTTTTAAAATCCTCTAGACGAATTGAGCGCTCCTCAGCGTAAGCTTCAAAAAGGGCATTAATGACAAGCTGCTCAATCTCAGCTCCAACGAACCCTTCACATTTTTCAGCCAAGTTTTCTAACACTTCGTCTGTTAACTGGAAGTCTCCAATTACTTCAGTATCCCTTAAGCGCTTATTCATATGAACCTTCAAGATTTCTCTTCTTTCACGCTTGGTAGGCAGATCAACAAAGAAGATTTCATCAAAGCGCCCTTTGCGCATTAATTCTGGCGGTAATCCAGAAATATCATTCGCTGTCGCAATAACAAATACCGGACTTGTTTTTTCCTGCATCCATGTTAAAAATTGGCCAAAAATACGTGACGATGTGCCACTATCTCCGCCATTCGAGAGTCCTCTAAAGCCTTTTTCGATCTCGTCAATCCATAGAATCGAAGGGGAAATTGCTTCAGCCGTTTTAATTGCTTTTCGCATGTTTTCTTCACTGCTTCCAACGATTCCACTAAAAATTGTCCCCATATCCAATCGTAAAAGTGGCAATTGCCACATGGAGCTAATCGATTTACTGATCATGCTTTTTCCGCAACCTGGCACACCTGTAATAAGGACGCCTTTGGGAGCTGGCAGACCATATTTTCTTGCGGAATCTAACCATGAATTATTGCGTTTCGTTAGCCAACGCTTCAAGTTTTCTAAACCACCGACATCAGCCATCTTTAAATTGCTTCTGATGAATTCCAGAATGCCCGTCTTTTTAATAATCTGCTCTTTCTCTTCAAAAATAATTTCTAAATCGTTTATATCCAATCGACCATCTTCAACCATCGCGCGCGCAAACGCGTTTTCGGCCTCTGAAAGCGTTAATCCCAAGGCTGCTTTTGCGAGACGTTCCTTTTCTTCGCCGTTTAGAGAGATTTGTATTCGGCCACTTTGCTCATTAATACTGATCATTTCCTCTAATACCGATTGAATTTCTTCAAAGGTTGGCAAATCAAAATCGACGATGGTTATATCTTTTTGTAATTCCTCAGGAAGGGTCAAAAAGGGCGATGTAAAGATGACATTGATTGGGTTCGGACTTTGCTTAATATTGGTTAACATATCTCGCAATTTTCGAATGACTTGGAAATCTGGAAGCCTTCCTTGACCTCCAAAGTACACATGGAAATCTTGCAAGACCACAATGCAAGGCATGTCATAATTTTCAATGAACTCTAACGCCTTTAACGGCTGTTTACAATCCCCTTTGGACTGACCTTTACTATCAAGAATACCCGTTGTCATTCTCCATGTTAAAACTTCCCTCGGGGTTTTGATTAATTCAACTTCTTGAGCAAGGGAACGAATAACCGATAACACACGGTCTTCCTCCCAAGTTTGAATATATAAATAGGGAAAACGCGCCTTCAGTAAATTAGCCAGTAATGTTTTTGTTCTCGTTTGATTTCCGGATGCGATCATTCTACCCCTTCCTTTTCCCTAGCGTTTTTTGAAGCTTTATAGTTGCGTCATTTAAAAATCGATGACTCTTCCTCCTGACTTATTTTGAGTATTGTTGTTTTCCACTTGTGAAAAAACTACACGGTGTTCAATTTTTTCGATGGTCTGTTTTTCTAATTCCATTATTTGCGAGAAGTGTTCAAACGATTGAAAGCCGCCAAGCTCTTGACGTTTGATGCTGACCTTCTTCGCCAGAATGATTCCAATTGCCGGGATGCTGGCAATTTCAGATTCAGAGGCTGTATTCAGATCAATTATTCCTATTGCTTCTTCTTCCTGAGAAGCGTTTGTCATTTTAGGCTGTGGTGGTTGAGATTTTTTATTTTCCGTTACATTAAACTTTGCCTCAGCTTCTTGGCGCAGCTTTGAGATTTTTTGATTGTCCAGCGCTTTTTCATTCTCTTTTAATACGTCTAGTTGAACTAAATAAGCCGGACGAATTTTAATGGCATGAATAATAGATCCAATCCATAATGTGAGAGCGATCACCGCCCCAATATTCTTGGAAGGGGGATATAAAGCGACAATAAAGACGAGTAGATAAATGACTCCCCAAATTCTCCACCGCTGATTTTTCACTTTTGATCCTGCATACAAAAACCCGATAAAGCTCGTCATCCCAATTGGCAGAAAGGTCAATAAAATCCACCAGCTATTGGCTAACTCCCAAGTCTTCCCTCTATTCGTGTACATTTTCACCAGGCTATCCCTCCTTTACGATTGATTCAATAGGTACGTGAGCTGTATCGAATTATCTGCCAGCACTTCTTCTTTTTCCATAATCATTCCCTGTTTTTTGGCTTTTTCGATCAGGTCCTGATAGACTCTTTGTTGAAGCAAATGGGTATACGATTGTTCAACGTTGTTAAGCCACTTCGTAAAGGCTTCTTGATCCGCCGAATTAGGTAAAACTAGTGAGTAACAGCCCTCCTCATTTAGCAAAAAGGTCACTTCATTTTCATTATCGAACTTGAAAGAATCTACTGTCTCTACTTGTCGAAATGAACAACTCCACTCCCCAAGGGCTTGTTTCAACAGAGATTCGTCCTTCATTCGGGTTTCAATCATCATGTAGTCATTTTTTATTTTATCGGTATAGTTTGAGATGCCTTCCGCAATCTCTTTTGTTAAAGCTATTGCCAGGGGAATTAACACGATTTCAATACTCAAGATTATACCTCCTTACGTATATAGCCCAATTGATGCAACATATCCAGATCGAATACGCGAGCCATTCCATTCGCCGTAATGGTTCCATCGGGATGTAAACGTATTTCTAATTTATTCGGTATGGTTAGGATCGATTTCTCCAAGTGTTTATAGACATTCGTTAAGAATCGATATTGTTGATTTTTAGAACCTATCCAGGGACGCCTTAGATCATGTTGGCTCACAATATAAGGACCATCAATCAGTAAGTCGGTTTCTTGCACCAATTGATGCCAGCTTGGATTGTTTGACCGAAGAATCTTCTCATATTCATACCCCGTAAATGTGACAATCGATAAGTTCATTTCCTTCAACCTTTTCGCAAGGATACCGAGCTCATTTGCTTGACTAAAAGGCTCTCCTCCCAAAAAAGTAACACCTTCCAGTTCTGGAGTAGTTTGTAACGTATCTTTGATATCACAAAAAATTTCGTCGATATCCCGTAAAACCCCACCTTCCGTATCCCATGTATGAGGATTAAAACACCCTACACATTGAATCGGACAGCCTTGCACCCAAATCGCATAACGCAACCCAGGTCCTTCTACCCGCGTCTTTTTTTCAACTCTTGAAATACGAATGGAAGGCAAACACATTCACCCCTATTGAACTAAATCTACTGCGATACCAAATGCTTCATTTCGACAATTAACACTTTTTTCCCTCCTGGTTACTTAAATTCAGGTCACAGTTTACATACCTTAGTCTTTACTGTGGGACACATGTTGTTGTGAGAAAAACAGCTTGATAAAAATCGGAGGAAGGGCTTGAGATTACTGGATTTCTCCATTTCTCTCGAACCCTTCCCCTGTACTCCTTACCCCAATCATTATTTTTGTCACATACTCCTCGCTCGTATTATTGGTTAGCGCATCCAGCACGTATTCTTCATACGCATATTCTTCTACTTGAAGTCCCTGATCTTTAGCAAATTCAAGAAGTCGATCAAAAGTTACAGAAATCTTCTCACTCTTTCCAATATGGTAACCAACGACATACAAACCCTTTGGCATGGTATAGCAAGTTATTGCTTCATGATTCTCAGTGCATTTCATATATAAATATGAATAGTTTTCGTAATCTCCTGTCAATAGTTGATTACGCGAAACCATCGCGCCAATCGGATAGCCTGTATCGAATCGATGTGTATAGAGCGTATCGATAAAATCAGAAACAGCCTTTACAAAGTCTCGGTCTGTACAATCTAGAATGAAATCACTGATAAAGAGTTTTTCCTCCGCAAGCTCTTCTAAATATATATGTGAAAAATCAGTTTTGATGGCTTCCTTTGTCAATCTCAGCTTCGTTTCAATCATTTGCTTTATGTGCTGCAGGTTTTGAATTTTGCACTGAATTTTCGAAGCGTTCTCTTCTAAAAGGCTAACAAAGTTATCGGGTGTTTTGTTTTCCAAAAAGGGCTTGATTTCTTTTAAGGGCATCCCGACCTCTTTTAAGAGCTCAATCACGTTAAATAGCTCAAACTGTCGGTACGAATAAAATCGATAGCCATTCTCATTCTTTATATCCGGTGACATTAATCCGATGTGATCATAATAAAACAATGTTTGCTTATTGACTCGACATAATTTCGCAAATTCCCCTGTTGTGAAATATTTGTTTGCCGTATCAGACAAAAAAACACCTCCTTGACTATATAGTTACTATATAGTGTACATTTCTAACTGTAAATTAAAGAGAAAGGTTTTGATAGTCATGAATATCCTCATTCGTGACGTAACGGAAGAAAATGTACAAGAAATTTTGCAACTAAGTGTCGAAAAGGATCAAACCTCGTTTATCGAAACACCTCAAAATTGTTTACATGATGCACAAGAATGTTGCTATTATCGTCCAGTTGGGCTTTATTTAGGCAAAGAATTAGTTGGATTTGCGATGTACGGGGAATTTCCAGAGGGAGATGAAACTGAAGCTACACGCGTTTGGTTAGATCGCTACTTTATTGACCACCGTTATCAAGGGCGTGGCTTAGGTAAGCAATCATTGGAAGACCTTATCCAGCACCTCGTCAAACAATACAAGTGCAATAAGATTTACTTAAGTGTATATAAGGACAATGTCAAAGCCATTCGTATTTATCAAAAACGAGGATTCAAGTTCAATGGAGAACTCGATATTAACGGCGAAAAAGTCATGGTGAAGAAATTGGATTTCAGTGGCGAATAAGAACAGCAAGCCCGACGGATAAGTCCGACGGGCCTAGTTATGCGGATCGCTACTTACCGAGTTCGTCGGCAGTCGGGCCATAAACGCCCGGGATCGGTTGGTCAAGCAGACGCAAGTACACGCCGAGCTGCGCGCGGTGGTGAATCATGTGGCTCATGCCCATCGTACGGAACGCAATCGCCTTCGGTTGAACGGCCATGATCGTATCGCCGCGACGGAGCGTCCAGTCCGAAGCCAACGTCGCTTCATCGATAGCCTCCAGGGTCCGTTCGAGCTCCTGGATGTTCCCGTCGAATTCGTCTAGCAACGCCTGACGGCTCGTTAACGCTGTCCTTCGAGAAGACGTGATCGACAGGTCAATTCCCGGATCACGAAGAATGCCCAGTTGCCAATTCAATAGGTTAACGACGTGCGTCGCCAATTCCCCGAGCGTGTGCGACTTCGCGTGCGGCTTCCAACCAAGATGCTCGTCCGGCAAACTTGCCAACAATCGGCGTGTTCCCGCCCACTCGTGCATAACATCCCCGACCAGCAATGCTTTGTTCAACATCGGCTTGTCCCTCCTCGCGCGAGCAAGTCGTCTTGCCCTGCGCCGCCAGTATATATCCTAGACATGTAATTTTTCACCTTAATCCAATATAAGTACGTCAATTCAATGGAAGAAGTTCTGAGCTCACTCCAAAGCATTAGCATTGCCCTTGAACCTTTACCTAAATTTTACCACGATTTCAGACAATAACCAAGTTATGCTCTCTCTATTCTCCCCATTTAGTGTTAGACTGCTCGCCCAGTATAAGACGCAAAAAGACCCCGAATTCAATTTTATGAAATCGGGGCAGGGTTAAAACTGTTTATGATAATTAATATGATCACTGAGCATTTTTTACCATTCAACATTTATACTGTAGATACTACCAATATTGAAGTCCTGAGTTTTTATGGAAATATCCGGTTTTCCCTGACCTTTAAGCACGTAGCCACCCCAGCTTCTGTCGCCATAAGTCTTATAACCGGTAATATCCAGACCAAATATGTTTTTAATAAGCGGTTTAACTACTGGGATCACTTCATTAATTGATTTTATTTTATATTGGTCCGTTATATAGTGGACCATATACACTCGACCTGTTTTTGCTCCAATTGTAGCAGAATAATTCTTAACGTAATCCTGTTGATCATTGGTTAGTATCCATTGTTCTTCACCATTAACTAGTAATTTTTCCGCCCGAGTAAAAGAGAAACTATCAGTACCTGACAGTTGCATCAACGCTTTTTGTGCTAAAGTCACATACTTTTTATCGACATCATCCGGCTTGTAATCTATAGAGAAATTGGATACTTTATTTGTTTTTAGATCGACATCAACGTACTGTTTGTCATCTACCCTAAAGAGTAAAGTTGTTCCTTCCATGTTTTTATACAATTCGACTTTCTGAAATACTGATTGGTTCGATTTCTTCAACTCATCTTGTGCTGTATCTACATATTTTTTATAAATAGCTGGCAACTCATTGACTGTACACGTCGCCTTAAGATAACGAACCTCTGTTGTATTCTGTTTAAACCCCACAAATGCCTCTTCATTCTTTGTCCGTATGATATAGAAATCAGTGTCTTTCTCCATCTCCTCAAAATGAAACTCCTTGTTAATACCAAGCGCTTTTATTTCCTTTTGAGCCGCCGTTATATACTTTTGGTCGATTACCACTTTATTTCCCGAAGTGTCTACTGAAGAAGAAAATGGCTTCATCCAGATAAACGCTAATACCGCTACACATGCGATTAGTCCATTTGCCACCCATCCAACGTATTTTTTTCGCTTTCTCATTTTTTCGATCTTTTTTCTCTCCTCGCGTATGTTCTCTAATATCACTTGGGTCCGCTCCCAAGAAAGGGACTGCTCCGGGAAACTGTTTAAATCTTCCCAGATGATCTGTTCATCTTGTGACGACATCTTTAATCGCCTCCGAAATAGGAAGATTCATATTGTTTTGAATAGCCTTCATTGCCCTATGCAAAGTGACATTTACTTTGGCTTCACTCCATCCCAAAACCTCCGCCGTCTCCTTACTAGATAACCCCTTGATACCACGCAATATCAAGACGTCCCTATAAGATCTCTTCAACTGCTGGATGATGTCATAAAGCATGCGTTTGTCCTCACTTAATTCCAAAGACTCTTCTGGTGTTTTGTCGCACGAAACAAGATGCCGCAAGAACGTATCCGGCAACCAGCTTATAAGTTTTGTCTTCCGCTTTTCATCAATCGCTACATTTCTGGCTATGGCAAACAACCACGTTTTTGGATTTACAACCTCTGTTTGTTGGATAGCCTTCAGCGCACGAATAAAGGTCTCTTGTACAAGATCATCTATATCTGTTCGTCCCGTATAATAGACAAGAAAGCGATAAACATCATTGCTGTATGCCAGAAACCATCGTTCAATACGTGCGCCAGCATGATCATCCAATTGTTTTCCACCTCCTACTCACTGTATAGACGGACAAGCTTATGAATATCTTTCACTTTTTTCACGAAAAATTTTACACTTTTTTCTCACAATACAAACTAAAGACACCAGATCATAACTGGTGTCTCTTACTCACTAATGTGATAGTCTTATTTTTCATAGATATGTTCTTTATTTTGCAAGGGTTTTTGAGAACCAATCAACTGTTGAAGATACTAGTTTATTAAAAGCTCTCTTGTCATCTGTAAAAATATTAAAAGTATGATCTGCGCCTTCAATAAGCATAGCTTTTGAGATTTTGTTTTTTGAAGTTGCAGCTATTTTCTTTGCATTAGATGGGTCTACGTCTGTGTCAACCGCACCGTTTATCGCCAATACCGGTGCTGACGAATTGGAGAACACTTTTAATACATCCGTAGCATGCACTTCCTCGAACCATTTGAGTCCTAGTCTAAGGGGACTGCGCCAGTCAAACGTCAGTTTATAGAAGCCATCCTTCTTAGCGATATTATAGGCTTCGTCAGTAGCGATCATTGATAAGTCTGGCGCTCCGGCCCAGGTAACAACAGACTTGAAATTATTGTTTTGTCCTGCCGCTAACATCGCGATTGTACCGCCTTGGCTCCAGCCCATTATCCCAATTCGATTTCCGTCAATTCCTTTAAGCTTAGCCAAGTACTTGGCAGCAGCGTTAGCATCCGATACAGCCGTAGTGAAGTTATAATTAATATAATCCTCCGTGCTATCTCCATTACCGATAAAGTCAATACGGATGCTTGCAATGCCAGCCTTAGCAAGCTCCGGAGCAGCTAGTTTATACCCATTGCCTGCTTCATTCTTGTTTGATCCGGTACCGTGCAGCATCACTACCCCGGGAAATGGCCCTTTCCTATTAGGCAGACAAATAATAGCTGGAATTTTGTGCTCTCCGTTTTGAATAGAAACAGTATACTCCTTATAAGCTTGAGCGGCATTTTCCTTGTTAGCGCTTTTCGCTGAAACGGTTCCATTGGATTTGTCTTTTAGGTTAATATTCAGGACTGTCCCAATTTGCAATGCACGGACGTTTTTAATTCCATTTTCCTCTGCAATGGCACCCCAATTTACCCCATACTTTTTAGCAATTTTCCAAAGATTATCTCCTTTAACAACGGTATGGGTTACAGAAGAAGCCATAGCTTCCGTTCTGCCTAAGACCATAAACAAAAAAAAGATTGCAAAAACGAGTGACCACTTCGTTATTCTCATAAGCTCGTCTCCTTTTTGTCACGTTAATATTTGGTAAACCGAGACAAGTATATGCCTTTCAATATAAACGGTCAAGAAATTTATGGAATCGCTTTCACTCTAGCAAGGTGATCCTTACATTTGAGATATTAGCATCAATAATAGGCATTGGATTGTTGGCTTCTTTTCTCGTAAACACCGAGACCCAAGCACGCAATGCCAATGTCGCTCAAACAAACATTTCTGTAAAAGAAGAGGCATACAGTGAATCATTGAAAAGGGCATTGCAATAATAAACTCCTTGGCTTTACTTGGATGGATAAAAGTTTAGTGGAAGGGGAACTTCTAACGAAAGAAGCTACTGAAGAAATGGCAAAAGAGAGTTACTGAAAAATGGCTACATCCGCAAAAAATCAAATCAAACTATCATATATCTAAGACTTATGATATCTTTATATTTATGGGCAATTAGGCTCAGGAACGTCATATTCATTAATTTTTGAGTATTTTTAAGAGGTATGATGAATGATGGATAATCTAGAATTAGGGAAAACAATCGCGAAATTTCGCAAAAACAAGGAATATACGATTAAACAGTTATCAGAAATAACGAATGTAACTTCATCAATGTTAAGCCAAATTGAGAGAGGGCTTGCCAGTCCGTCACTGAATACTCTGCGCGTGATTGCCGATGCGTTGGAAGTTCCTTTATTTAGTTTTTTTACTGAATATGTGCAAACTAAAGATTTAATTACCAGAGCAAATTCCAGAAAAAAAATTATATTTCCATCATCGAACAATTGGGAATATACATTATTGTCTCCGGATTTAAGCGGTTCCATTGAGATGGTTTTAATGAAATTACCGCCTAATTCCCAGTCTGCCGAAAAACCGATGAGACACATTGGTGAAGAAGTCGCGTATGTATTGGCGGGTGAGGTCGTATTATTTATTGGGGACGATGTGGAGACTTTATATAATGGAGACAGTGTAAAAATACCACCTGGGATCGAACATAAGTGGGAAAATAAATCGGATAAAGAAGCAAACGTTATTTTTGCTATTACTCCTCCATCATTTTAGAAAGCAAATTATATTCATAGATAAAGCGGCAAATGCTCTAATTATATGGGCTGAATTGTTTAAACCGTTTCTGTATGTACCAGTGTGAAATACACTTGTACTTACAGAAACGGTTTTTTTAATGCAAATAAAATTATTACCGGTTCAAAAAATTGATAAATATTAAGCTTGAATGAATAAAAGTGAAATGCTATGATTTATTCAGATTTAATTTATTAAACCTGATTTAACTATCAGGGTTCGATAGATTTAAAAACAAGGAGATGAAATTATATGAAAAAAACAATTATGACTGATAAGGCTCCCGGCGCGATCGGACCATATTCGCAAGCAATTGTAAGCGCTTCCCGCCTGTATGTATCTGGGCAACTTGGAATTAATCCGCAGACAGGTGAAATGGATGACGACTTTGCAACACAGGCAAAACAAGTGATGGAGAACATCTCCGCAATTTTGAACGAAGCAGGATACGGTTTCGAGGATATTGTAAAAACGACGATTTTTATGTCCGATCTTGCCAACTTTACTTGTCTGAATGAAATCTATGGCTCTTATTTCCCGTCTGGCTTCCCAGCACGTTCCTGCTTCCAGGTTGCAGGTCTTCCTAAGGGAGCCAAAGTAGAAATAGAATTAATCGCAGAAAAATAGATTTAAAACCAACCACAAGTCGCCTTTTGGATTAAAACTTTATCCAAAAACGGAGGTAAACATGATGAACATCGTTGCCGGAAAAACAGTCGAAGAATGGAAAGAAGAATTACCTGTTCTGCAGCAAATCATTGATGCAGAGGAAGTTTTCTGGGTAAACCCGCAGCTTGAGAGTTGCAACAACCGAATGATTAACAAGGAATTAGGGATAGCTGATATCGAAGATGCGGAACAACGACTGGTTCGCTTCGCTCCCTATTTAGCAAACGTGTTCCCGGAAACCAAGGAAAAAAACGGGATCATCGAATCTGAATTAGTCAACATCCCTAAAATGCAGCAGAAGTTGTCAGAAATGTTCAATCAGGAAATTGCGGGAACTTTATATCTGAAGTGTGATAGTCACCTTCCCATCTCGGGTTCTGTAAAGGCTCGCGGTGGAATTTACGAAATATTAAAAGTGGCCGAAGAGATCGCCTTTAAACACGGCATGCTTTCAATAACCGATGACTACTCAATTCTGGCAGATGAAAAATTCCGGACTCTATTTTCGAATTATTCGATCGTGGTCGGATCAACCGGTAATCTAGGTCTTAGTATTGGTATTATGAGTGCCCAATTAGGTTTCAAAGTTATTGTGCATATGTCTACTGACGCTAAACAGTGGAAAAAAGATTTATTGCGGCAAAAAGGCGCAATCGTAGTTGAACACAATAGCGACTATGGGAAAGCAGTAGCCGCAGGTAGACAACAATCTCAAGAAGATCCCAATAGTCACTTCGTTGATGATGAAAATTCTTCAACATTATTCCTCGGTTATGCCGTAGCAGCTAAACGGCTCCAAAAGCAACTAAATGACATGAAAATTCCAGTCGATCAGGATCATCCGCTTTTCGTTTATCTACCTTGCGGTGTAGGCGGCGCTCCAGGCGGAATTACTTTTGGAATGCGGACAGTATTTGGAGACAATGTCCATTGCTTTTTTGCAGAGCCAACTCATTCACCAGCAATGTTGCTAGGTTTAATGACACGTAAGCATAGCGATGTATCCGCTCAGGAATTTGGCATTGATAATATTACGGCAGCAGATGGGCTTGCCGTTGGGAGACCATCCGGCTTTGTGGGTAAAGCGCTAGAGAAAGATATTAGTGGTGTCTTTACTATTCAAGATGACTGTCTCTATCGAATCCTCAGAAAGCTAGCCGATTCGGAAGGAATATTCTTAGAACCATCAGCAGTTGCAGGATTTATCGGACCAGTTCAATTGCACGCTTCTTCCATTGGAAAAGATTATATAAAAAATAATCACCTTGAACAGAAGATGCCAAATGCCACTCACATTCTTTGGGCTACTGGCGGCGGCATGGTTCCCAAAGATGTTATGGAAGATTTCTACCGTAAAGGTGCAATGAGCTGATTTGCTTTATAGCATAGGGAGGGATTTAGAATATGGATACAGGAACAATGATGATGTTAGTATTAGGTGCATCTATAGCATTACTCATCTTTCTAATTCTTCGAGTTAAGTTACATCCCTTTCTTTCCTTAATGATAGTGTGTATATTTGTGGGAATTGCTACAGGTATGCCTCTGCCTAAGATTGCTACTTCCATTGAAAACGGAATGGCTGGAACGTTAGGTTTTCTAGCTACTGTTATCGGTTTTGGCACGATTTTAGGCAAAATGTTAGAAATATCTGGCGGGGCAGAGCGCCTTGCCCGAACATTACTAGAAACAATGGGAGAAAAAAGGGCTCCCTGGGCTATGACAATTGTCGGCTTAATCGCCGGAATCCCCGTATTTTTTGAAGTAGGATTTGTTTTACTTTTCCCTTTGGTTTTCATAGTTGCCAAACAAGCTAAGATGTCGTTGCTCCGCGTCGGAATTCCTTTGGCAGTATCGCTGATGGTCGTACACTGCATGGTACCTCCACATCCGGCAGCGTTTGCCATTACTACAGCTTTGGGAGCTGATGTAGGGAAGGTCATTCTGTATGCTCTTCTTGTAGGAACTCCTACTGCCATTTTAGCTGGTCCAATTTGGGCCAAGTTTATCAGTAAGAAGTGCAAGACTGGAGTATTAAAAGAATCAGAAGTGACCGCTGCAACGCCAGCTGAGAATCTTCCAGGCTTCGGTATTACCCTATTTACTATCCTATTGCCCCTCTTCATTATGGTAGGAAAAACGATTAGTACATTGTTTCTCGCAAAAGATTCTGCTATTTTGCCGATTGTTACCTTCTTAGGCAATCCAATTATCGCGCTTCTCATTTCCGTATTTGTAGCCTATTATACGTTAGGCCTTTCTCGTGGTTTAAAAATGAAAAACTTGTTAGCGCTTACAGAACAATGCTTTGGACCGATTGCCGGCATCTTGCTGATTATTGGTGGCGGTGGAGCTTTTAATGGGATATTAGTTGACAGTGGGTTAGGTAATGAATTGTCTAAGATTTTGATGTCTCTAAACATGAACCCTATTATTCTTGCTTGGCTAATTGCTTGGCTCATGCACGGTGCTATCGGTTCCGCCACGGTGGCCATGATTAGTACTGCAGGCATGGTGGCTCCAATGCTGGCTGCTTATCCTGGTGTGAGTCCTGAAATTATCGTTCTCGCCATTGGTTCCGGAGCGATAGGTTGGTGCCATGTTAACGATTCGAGCTTTTGGTTTGTAAAAGAATATTTAGGATTATCATTACCGGATATGTTTAAGAGCTTCACGGCGGCCTGCCTTATTGCATCATTTGTATCTCTAGGCAGTATATTACTTTTATCTCTAGTCATTTAATAAATACTAGTATAACACATCCTCGCCATTCGTCATGAAGGGATGCAGAAGTAAAGGTACTTATACTTACATGCTTCCAACGACATGTAAGTAAAGTACCTTTTTCACCTTCATTGGATTGAATTCATCATCTCGTAGAAATATTTCGGTTCATGCGTTTTATTAAGATTATACCAAGCGTCTAATGTTTGGGATGTACATACATCTAAGGACTTCAAGACATGTAAAGCAAATTCCAATGGAGCTACTCCAGAAGCAGTAATCAATTTTCCATCCGTTACGGCGGACTCCTTCTTGTAGTACTTTTCTCCGGTATAGGTGGGACATATCATTTTAAGGTATTCTAAGTCATTGCTTGTATGCCATCGCGAATCCAACAATCCTTTCTTAGCCAGTCCTACTGTAGCACCGCAAATCGCTGCTACAACAATATTCTCTATTAAACACTGCTCGACTATTTTTAGTATAGGTTCGTGAATTGTCTCCGCCCACGTATCTCCACCCGGTAGAATCAAAGCATCTGCGTTTTTAATACTGCACTCATCCAGCTTACGATCAGGTAATATTTTTAAGCCTCCCTTTGTAATCACAGGGGTCTTTTCAATTCCCACCGTAACTATTTTTGATGGTGTCAGTCCTTTCTTATAATATCTTCCCGAATTTAGTTCGGCAGATAAGTAACCTATTTCCCAGTCTGCCATCGTATCAAATACATAGAGATAGACAGTATTATTCATTTGCATGTCCTCCACCTTTTTACAATTCATTGATGGTAATCCATCATTTTTGGGATTGTTGAACCCCTTTTCTCATAATAAAACAGCTTCACTGACAACGGCTGTCAGTGAAGCTGTTCATTCTGATAGTATTCCATTAACTCTGATGCGACAGCAACGAGTTTCATCTTCAAACTCTGTGGTTCAATTACCTGAATCGCCTTCCCATAGGATAAAAGAAAATTCGGCACATAGGCATGAATTGCTCGTTCGTCAAGTAAAAAGACAGCTTGATTTGTTGTTCTCTCTTTTAGATGATGACCTAAAAACCAATGAATGCACAAGTCGTCCAAAGCCTCTGCCCTGCCCCGTATAATTAATGAAATCAGCCCATCTTTATCCGTCAGATCCGGCAATAGATTCTGTAAAAAAAACTCTTTGGCAGAAAAAGATTCAGGCCGTTTAAACACCATTTGCGTTTGTTTTATCTGTAAAATCCGTTCAGCCCGGAAACTTCTAATTTCACACCGCAGATGACAAAACCCAATCGTATACCATTTATTATTCCAATAAATCACACCATAAGGATCAATCACCCTTTGCCTTGGTTGTTCTTCATGGGTTGTGCGGTATTCAATTTCTACAGAATACTCGTTTGCTACAGCCCGCTCCAGTTCTACTAATGTTGGCTTAACAGAAGGGTCAATATTACGGCTTATCACTTCAAAGCCAGTTAAATGGCGCTTGAGAATGCTTTCCTGTTCCTGGTTTGAATACATTTTCAATTTTTCTGTGGCTTTGCTTAATGTCTCGCTGAAAGGGTACCCTGCTTCTTTTGCAAATACGGCAGCATGAATCAACGCTTTTTGTTCTTCAACATCAAAGATCAAAGGCGCATTGATGAAATTGTTCAGCAAGCTATACCCGCCATTCTGTCCTGCATCAGAGACGATCGGTACTCCACTGGCGCAAAGCGAATCCATATAACGGTATACGGTTCGCACGTTTATCTCTAACTTTTCCGCAATTTGTTTCGCCGTTATTTTTGCTCCTGAATTCAGCATCCAAAGAATTGCCAGCATATTATCGTTTTTTGACACGGAGCCCTATCCTTTCTGTTCTTACGTCCATCAGCCCTTTAACCCGCGTTCCACCGTTTCATCAATTAATACACTCTTACTACAAAGCAATGATTTTCCCGATTTTTGACCAGACTTTTTCTGTCACGACTTTATTATAGTCTGAATAATGTCTTGATATAAAAACAGGGGAAAGGCTTGATGGATCTGGGTTTTCCCCCGTTCTCCATTCATCCCTTCCCCGATTTTATCATGTCAATATTCGATTTTTTCACGGGTTTATTTTGGGGTTACAATTTCTTTATCAATTGACAGACCGTCTCAACATGACTCGTATTGTGGTAATATGAATCGGTGATGAAATAATATTACTTCTAGTGTGTTTTTATTGCATTTGTTAATCCTCGTTAATCCAAAGACGAATTAACATATGTAATTGTGTGGTCAAAATGTGGTCAATTAGTAAGAATTACATAGGTATTTTTAAATATTTTAAGATATTAAGATCACCTAAGAGGATTTCCTCCAATATTCCAGATGCTCTTATATTATTATCTCTTCGTCCTCCTCTTCTTCAAATGCAGCCTCACCTTCCTCTATTCTTAGTAATATATACCTTTGAATTTCATCGTCTACTTTTCCGAAATCTCTTATTATTGAATTTCTCATTCCTAAATTCTCTTTATAAAAAGTCATGTAAGATTCCTTTTGTCTATCTTTATCTGCTTTTACGGGTATTAAATACTTCCTTATACTGTTTTCTAAATCGTTGAGTAAAGAATCCGAATACATAATCAAATGGTAATTCTGAAACCAATATTTTTCATCTGTATATTCCTTTAAAACATCTTTATCTTGATCGTTAAATATGCCATCCATTAAATAATAGGATATTAATATTTGATTATTTGACATTAGTACTACATCTTTCAACCCCTCTAAAATGTCTGTAAAACCAAACATTTTAATGGCATAGTAATAATAGAGTTGTTCTTCATTAAATGATCCTTGCAGTGCCTCTCTATATCTAACTTTTAAAAATTTGTATAATCTACAAGAATCAAAATTGCTCATCGCACTAAATTTATTAGCTGCATACAACATAACCTCGGGTGAAAATTTCATAATAAAGCAGATCTGATGATAGTCATATCTCTTAATCTGATATTTCTCAAGGTCAAGTTCCATAAAATATCTAGTCTTAAAAAAATTATTGATAAAAACAGTTTTAAGTTTGTCATCCTTCAAATTAGACATTCTATACACTAGTTGATTAATAAAATATAGCTTATTATTATCTCTCTCTTCATTAAATCTAATATTGCAATGAGCAATTAGTTTTTTCCAATATCTTGCGACTAGATTGTAGTTATTATAAGTTTCATAATCCCATACTTCCTTTTTGTTTTCGTTTCTTTCAAAGTGATATTTTTCTAAAACCTTATCAAAAATCGTAACCACTTTCTCATTATCATTCTTGTTGCAGAAGAAATAAAAATCATCCGAGAAATACGAGAACTCACATTCAATATTAGCATCAATTATTTCTTGCGCTATATCATCACTTATAGATTTTAAAATAGTTTCTGCAAAATATAGCGACAAATAGTTGCCCATTAGTAACCCATTCGTTCCACCTAAATTCAAATTAGATAAATAATTTTCTTTTTTGTCCTTAAAATCGATATGATGTGTATAGATTCTCCCATAGTATTCTTTTATATCCATCCTTATCAAATTATCATATACACATAATCTTTCGAAATCTTCTTGTAATTGTTTTTCATATTCACCAGATTTAAAATCCCCAGTCTCGATATTCGTAGATAGTCGTTTATGAGAGAAATCTAGCATCTTAACATTGTCGAAATTAGGTAAACTTTTAAATTGCTCATACGCACATGCAAAATTCAAGATATTAGGCATCTTTAGAGTGCGATACTTATCATCTTGCTTTTTCACTCTGAAACTAAAGGGTTCAACCCAGCTCAACTTCTTAATATCCATTGAAGATACATCATCCGGAAATTTAAGGGAATCTACATTTAAAAAATGCTTTACTGGATTTTTAAAATTATATGCATTATTAAGTTTCATTGTTTCCTCCATATTTATTTTTTAATAGAGTTCTGTTATTTATTCTAATTAAATAATTTTGTATCTCGTAATAATTTCTCTGCTTTCTTATCTTTCTTAATATCAGTATTCGTGTTCATGTATTGAGACCACGAGTCCAGAATTACTCTTGGCTCTGCCTCAATAATATCTTTTGCTTTTTCTGCATTCCCTTGTTTAAATTCTTCAATAATAGAAATTAAATCTGAACGATCTAATAATTTTACGCCATTGTAACCTGCCAACTTTTCACATGAATCGGTATATGTAGTCGTTGCAATGACAATTGACTTCTTAGCCTTATAAAATCGCATAGAGGAATATACTTCTTGTACTCCACCCAACCCTACTGGATTATCAATACTATATCGTTTGGCCTGTACTACATTACGAGCCCCGGAACGATCAGTAAAAACTAAATCAGCACCAAAATCTCTACTTCCTACGGTTTTATAAACTTCTTTGTATCCCAGTGCATCAAATAGTCTATATAAATACATTTCAAACTCTGAACCGTCAACCATTTTATCTATATCATGTATGTCTATCGCTAGCGGATCAATTGATTCAAAATTATCCTCGCTGATTGTTGGTGCCTTCTTTGTTAAAATCCCACACTTCAATAGGATAAAAAGACATACGATTATTAAGGTAAGAATAATTAAAATTAATTCCATCTACTTTCCCCTATCATGTAAAAGTCATAGTTTGTTAAACCTATCAGAAAGTCTGTATTCCAAACTTCAATAATTTTTTTGGTAAGGTATCGTCTAAATTCATAATATCTGCATCATTTAGTTCTATTAGCTTAAAATCATATTTTTGGTAGATTTCTAGCTTTCTTGTTTTTCTCTCATTATATTTTTCATCGTTCTCATAACCCCAGTATTCAATGTATACTTTACCGACTGGTAGATAGAAGTCACAATATACTTCCTCTTCAATAGGCAGTTTACGTTCGTAGGCATGTACTATTTCTGACATGTACAGCCAGTTATCAATGAGCATTTCAGCTTTTGAACGAACATAATGCCCATCTGCTGTTCTTAGCTTCGCTTCAAATTTTTCTCTAAACCCAACCGAATTTGAATTTGGCTCATCCTTTTCTTGAGATGAATCGCCGCTAATTACCTTGAACGTTTCTTTTAAACGCTTGTTTTCTATAATACCTTCAGGCCAAGCTACAAACGGAATGCCTGTTTTTTCATACTCTAGTTGCTTACCACCTAAACTCTTTCCGAGCTTTGTTAATACCCACCCTTTACGTTCTCTCTCTACCCAACCTAGCTCAGACAGGATAGGATTTAATCGATTTCTAGATACACTGAATACCTCACTTAATGAGGTTGTATTCAGCATCTTCACATCCTTATTTTTCATTCTCTTAACTAAGTCTAAATCATCTTTAATGCTTTCAGGCCACGCTATCCAAGATCCCCGAAGAGAATCCGATTTTATTTGACCACCCTTTTCAATACCAAGCTCAGTTAACTTCCAGTGTTCATCTTTTCTTTCAATCCACCCCAGCTGAACTAGATAGGAAAAAAGTTCACTGGTAGGAACTTCAATTAACTTAGATAAACTTGTTGTTGATATGTATTTTAATTGGTTATTAACAGTCATATTTTTCCTTCCTTTCTAAAACATCCTTTCGACAATTTTCTACTATTCCCTCCAATTAAAATCAAAATAACCCACTATTCAGTAGGTTATTTTGAGATTTGCTTATATACAAAAAACTTTCTCTCGCTATTTCTTCGCTAATAACCACACTCTCAACATGACTCGAGTAATCAGTGTGAACATGTACGAAGTGCTTTCGCCAATGCTCGTTTCAATATTCAAACTTCTTTCGATAATGCGCTAAAGCAAGCAGGGGAAATATATACCGATAACTATGATAATGGATATAAAAAGCTCCTCCCATACCTTGACCTTTTGGATAGTCAGTGGTCCAATCCTCTTTTTCAAGGGAATCCAGCAAATAGGTTATTCCTTTTTGGATGGGTGTAGTCGGTCGGTCAGCAATTGTTATCAAGGCATCCAACGCCCAAGCCGTATCCGTCAGCGTGCTCGTCTTTAATGGAACGTAGGTATTTTTAATGTCACTTTGGCACGATTCGCCCCACCCGCCGTCCGAATTCTGGAAACTTCTCAGCCATGCCTCCGCCTTTTGAATGCTTGGATGGCTTTTCGATATGCCCACTGCTTTCAAACCTGTAATCGCACCCCATGTGCCGTAAATATAACAAATCCCCCAACGCCCGTACCACGCCCCATTCTTCTGCTGATTTTTTAACAGCCAATTTACAGCATTCTGGATAACGGAATGGCTGGTAGGAATGTTCGTATAATTCCCTAAAAATTCAAGCGTTCTTCCGGTCAAATCCGCACAAGAGGGATCCATCAGCAGAAACTGCCCCTTTTCAATCGGAAGGAATTCTAATAGCTTGGAATCGGTATTCTTTTCAAAAGCAGGCCAACCGCCATTATCGTTTTGCATCGTCAAAAACCAGCGGATACCTCTTTCCCAGGCAGTCCGCTTCTGCGACGAAATTCTGGATATGGACCTTAACGAGGCAGTCGTGTCATCTACGTCTGGATTCATAGTATTCACATCAGAAAAACCCCATCCGCCCGGCAAGCTGCTCGGATTGTGCACGGCCCAGTCGCCAAAGCGGTCATGTTGGCGGCTCAGCAAATACTTGTTTGCCTTTGTCACCATCGGGTTTTCGTGCGAAATTCCTGCTGCCTGAAGTGTATAACCTATTAGCGAGGTATTCCACACATTAGCCGTGGTGTATTGCATATGTGGGTAGCCATTTATTTCGCATTTCATTGCCCTAATCCCATGGATGGCTTTGGTAATGACCGGATCAGTTTTTTTATACCCTAACGAAAGCAGGGCAAAAATCATCAAAAAGGTACTGCTAAAATAACTATAAAAAGTTCCATCCCGTTCCAGATGTTCCAACATATATTTTTCCGCACGCTCAAGGGCTAACCGATGAAGTTCCCTCGGGATGCCCAGCAATCTTTTGACTCCGTCCTGAATAAAGGAGAGCAGCGAGCGCCATTCACTTGAGCGAATCCACTCGTCCTCATCATCCCTTATCAATTTCAAATCTGACAGGTCAGGAGCATTTGCTGTTTTAATGGAGAACTTTTTATCAGCTAGTATCATAATCGGGGTCAGATTGGATCTTCCGAAAACAGATAAAGAAAAGAAATTGATTGGGAAGTCGTTCGGAAGCAAAATGATTTGAATTGGCAAGGGGGTAAAGGATGGCCATTTATATTGTCCGGTCAGTGCCAGCATTATTTTCGTTAACATGCTCACTTCCGATAAACCGCCGTTTGTGAGAATAAACTTTTTGGCGGCGCGAAGACGCTCGTCTTCTTCACGGTACAATCCTGAAAAAATCAGTGCATAATAGGCATCTAAAGTTGCGGTAATGTTTCCTTCTCCTTCATCATAAAAAAGCTTCCATGCTCCATTTTTCTGCTGTTTACTTAAAATCCTTTGGCAAAGCCCTGCAATTAAATCCTCATCATTAATTTCTAAAGTCCTTAATAAAATAATCATATAGGCATCGGTAGTAATACCCGTATCAAACGGATAGGCCCATGACCCATCGGGAGATTGATCTTTTCGAAGTGTTTCAATTATCCATCTTATCCCTTTCACAGTATCCATCGTTCCCCAGCACTCCTTCCTCCCGCAAAAGCATCTGTACGCTAAACATATTCGGCTCAACGATAGAGAATTCATAAGGGAGGGAATTCCTATCTTTTTTATAGGAAATCGCCAAAAAACACCACTTGAAACGATTCGCGAGGAATTAAAGAAAAGAAAGAAACACTTCCCTGCCCTCTCCAATGAGTTAACTCTTTCAGAGAAAAATCTTTTGAACAAAATTAGATGGATAACACAGGAACACAACCTAAATAATGTGACTAGAACAAAAGCCTATCTCGAGTTTTATCTCCGGCATCCTGAAATCCACTGGGCATTTTTAGCCCATATGGTATCACGGAACGGCGGATGGAATATGACCGATCTCAAGGGAGAGTTTCTAACCAAACTGCTCTCAAAAAAGGTGCAGGAATCATTTTTTCATTTTTTAGAACGCAGCAATTGGCTGATTTTCCAAGATGCATACCCGCAATTCCTGCTTTACGATGAGAGTTTAAAGCAAAATAGACCAATGTTTTATCTACTGCCTCAACTGAATATTTCTTTTTTTATGGAAACGATTTGGAACTATTTTTGGAGAGTCCAAGATACGTATATTCATTGTATAGCGTTAGTTATCAATGAACAAAGCTACTTGGAACAAAGGGTCATTCAAAATCCCCATTATCTAAAAGAAGTATTAAACAAAACTGAATTTCACCTTCAGAGTTGGTTGTCATTTAATCAAATTCTTTTTCCTTCGGAAGGTGAGAATTTAAAGGGGCAGACAGTTCACCAATTCCAATCTCTCCATGAGAGAATTTTACTTGGAAAAAGGCTATATACCATTTTGTTTAAGAATAAGGAATTTAATAGACAGGCACTGGATTGGGCGAAATGTCATCCACATACTGGATCAAGGAAGGATTACTGGCCGCATTTATTCAATGATGTAAATGAAGGTACGCCGGGAATTACCAATCCATTAAAGTTAAAATCTTGCCTGCTTCGCAAGGGAGCGATGAGAATTTACAGCCCAAAACTGGAGTATGCCTGGAAAAATATCAGCCAGCCGGAAGCAGAACCTGGGGATTGGTTACAAGATATAAACGTAGTGGATTATTTAGAGGAAGACCTAGAAATGATAGAAGGAGAGATTAAGAATGAATACTGTAAAACATTGGAGCGGCTCGAGGTTGCCGCTCTTGCCAATAAAACGATTCATTTTTTGCAATAAAGAAACACTGTACATTCCACATGACTTGTCTGTTGGTCACTAATATTTTCTTAATTGTGCTACCTCTGCATCGTTTCCCTGTTGAATTAACTCTTTCAATTCACCGAAACTAATCTGTCAGCAAACACAATTTCAGATGAAAAACCTCTCGATTGGAGGTGAATGAGTTATTTTTATAACGTACTAAGCCGTAGTTCATAAAAATATTGCACAATTGGATGCTTTAATTTCATCTTCTCGGTCATGTTTAAAATCCGCTTTTTTCCAACTCGTCTGTCCACCAAAGCTAGAATATTCAATAAGATATCATTGCTCTCCATGCTTTCCTCTATAGGACTGGATAAAAACTTATTAGCAACAACTATAAAATTTGATTTACTTAATGATGATTGTGCTGACAAAAGCTCCTTTGCATATTCTGATATTTTTCTACTTCTTGCAATTACTTTTAGACGATCCTCCGGAACTGTTCCCTTGGTGTCTTTTCTGATCGCTTCAATTTCCTCATCATGGATAGGAATTTGGATAGCTGAATCATTCTTAATTTCCAGCTCCGTCAGATACCATCTGATTAAGGTAGTTTTATCACTCATATTGAGTATGTTCTTTTTATCTACCGCAATATAACAAAGTCCTGCTTTATCAGGTAAATAACGGTAGCCGGTTGCACGGTATTCGACCCTTCCATATAACGCAGGACAGAGAAAACTCTCTAGTTGTTGTCTCAATTTGCTCCAGGCCATGTAATCCTCCAATGTTCTATATGATAAATACCTATTATGGGAGTTGTACTATTACCCATAATACAATTCTCCGAGTGTATTTTCGCTAAAAAAAACTCTATCGCTGTGGGGAGAGGTCAACAATTTTTGAAAAAGGTCGCCAATACACCTCAATCATTAGTCTTTCCTGACCAACAGTGAGCAACACTACACGTGTGTAGCATAAGTAAAATTGTCATGAAGGAGTATCAAAACGATAAGTAGAATACACAATAACAAATTAAGGAATAAAGAAATCAGGAGGGTATCATGGGAAGATTAGTTCATTTCGAAATTCATGTAGATGACATGGGGCGTGCTAAAACGTTTTATGGAGAGGTATTTGGGTGGGCATTTGAAGATTGGAGTGAATATGCTGGAATGCCTTATTTTGGGGCTGTGACTGGCGATGCAAACGAGCCTGGAATTAACGGAGCTTTGATGCAACGTCAAGGCGCTTCCCCAGAACCTGGCCAGGCTGTGAATGGTTATGCCTGTACAATGGGAGTGGAAGATTACGATTCAACTGAAGAAAAAATTCTAAAAAATGGAGGCAAGGTCGCCCTTCCAAAGTATGCTCTGCCTGGAATGGCGTGGCAAGGATATTATATGGATACCGAAGGCAATATTTTTGGTATTCATCAGCCAGATGTGAACGCTAAATAGAATCCTTTTAAAATATTAACTACAAATCGTGATCCTATGATTGAAGAAAGAGAGTACTTCAAAAGCGGTACTCTCTTTCATTTGGTAAAGACTAGTATGCTTTGTAACACACAGCACTCTACATGTGCTGAGGTGATACGGAGTACCCAACATACGTCCAAACCGACGCAGAGAGTTAATGAGATTATAGACAAGATTAATTTCTAAATCTATACTTTACCAGTAACTACCGTTTAACTACATTAATCATTACCTTTAACGAGCAGAAAGTTCCGTATTTTCATAATGGAGAGGTGTGTTCAACATGAATAAGAAAGTGTACAAAGGTGAAGACATCGAAATTTATTTTGATTCGGAGAAATGCATTCATTCCGGCGTTTGTGTGAAAGGGATGCCCGAGGTATTTGATCTGAGCAGGCGACCATGGGTTAATGCTACAGGATCAACTGCGGACAAGATCGCTGCCCATATCGACACTTGTCCAAGTGGAGCACTGACCTACAAGCTGACATCAAAGCCTTCTGACAAACAAGACTAATAAGGAGTGAAATAAATGAATAAGGTTCAACATAATGCGGATGGACATCAATTTTATATTGAAAAGGACGGAAAGCTGGTGGCCGAAATGACATATAGCGTTACCAGTGAAACTCTCTATATTATAGATCACACCTATGTGGATGATCATTATCGCGGACAAGGATTAGCTGAGGAGCTAATGTCTAAAGTCGTTGATTATGCGCGGCAGTATAAGATCAGACTACTCGGGCTTTGTCCTTTTGCTAAGAGACAATTGGAGATAAGACCAGAATACGCGGATGTGAAATATTAATCCATATTTACAGAAGAAAAGGCAGGTTCAGTTACTTATGGACTTGCCTTTTTTGATGCGACAGATTGTAAAAAGGTCATGTTTCTGTAGCCTGCTAGACCTATTAAATTTATTCATCGTTGTTCCGATAGGGTCAATTGACAGCAAAAGCAAACTTGACTCGATATAAACAAAAGCCCAATCCATTCATCAGATGAGGTTTAGGCTTTTGTTTCATATAAACTATTTAGATGTCTCTTTATTTATCGATTAGCTGTGTTGACACTACACACTCAACATGCCCCGTTTCGTGATTGTTTAGAAAGTGGACGAATCCCTTATCTCCCAATTAATTTAAGTGATGATTCTCAGCGCTTTGGGTAATCAGGATGATCAACGCTTATCATAAAGATTTTTATTGTGTGGTCAAAAATGTGGTCAATCTTTAGGTCTTTAGGATTTTTTCATCCGAGCCTGTCTAGCAGCCTCTTCACGAACATTTAAGTTAGCATTTACAATCAAATGATACATTCTAAAGGTATCACTATCTTCGGGGTTTTTATGTTCTGTAACTAAGACATATTTCATCCCCTCAACTGGATTGACACTTAATGTTTCAAAGTATTTGATGCCATTAACTTCTATATAGAAATCTTCCAATTGTTTTATTCTATTTTTGAGTACTGTCGACAATGTTACCGACTTATTGAAAATTATTGTGAAACCAAAAGAAACGTTTTCTGTCATATAACCAAGCAACTGTTTTAACTGATCTGTAAAATTTCCCCACTCTTTATTTTCCCCAACTGCTATAGGATTATATAAACTTTTATCATTCCGATAAATAAAAAAATCTATTTCTCCTATTACTTTTTTTGCAAACCCACCTGGCATTTCTCTGGAAATGTGCAGACCTCTTTCCTCTAGGTTCATCCAAAGAAAATTACATATATAATCACTCAGTTCTGTTTCGGAAGTCCTCATAAGCTTTATAGGATTATGTTGCAATCTTTTCGTTGCTGAGTGTAACAAAGATACTATCAATTGTTCATCGCTAATTTCCTGATTGTTTAGCGTTTTTTTAGAGGATATGTAGTCTTCTCTTATGTCATTAGGCATTAAATCAGTGTAATTATCTAAGTTAATATGTAGGAATTCTTGAACAAATTCAGGAGATTTTCTATAAATACTGATTAATTTTGGTATTTGCAAAAAATCGTTATCTTGAAACAGTAATGTTCTATACATATACATGTCATTTATATTTCGGGCTATATATTCATCGTCCTCTGTCCGAATTAACTTTTCATCAATACTATCAAATTCAATTTCATCATATTCATCTGATACTTCCTTCCACCAACCAAGAAGTGAAAAAAGAGCATATTCATGAAGCGGGTATAATTCGCGTTCATACTTATCCATTGTAAATTCTTGTAATTCATAAATTACGCGGCTACATTTTTCCAGATCTTCTCTAATTAAAAATGGCGGGAAAATTCCCTGCAAAAATACCTCGAACCCAGATGTTTCACAGTAATCTATGAACATTTCAAGTATAGAATGAATATTCTCATTCACTTGCTTAGCTATCTCTTTTGAAATTTCTGCATAAATATTGATCATCTGAATCCCCCTTCAACAAGGCTTTCGCCGTTTACGTTACATTTTCTCCATCATTGGAAACATCACAGTGAAAACGAGTCTCTATCAGCAGGTACTTGTCGGAACCTTGCGAAGTAAAGCGGCGCAACGCACCAAAAGGGCGTGGGGCGAAGCCCACGCCCTTAGGTGGTTAATACAAAAGACAAATGAATTAAATTTCAACAGTAATGGATTTTACTTTACCAAGAATTTCATACTCATTGTTATCAAATTCAATTGGCTCATATATGGGATTTTCACTTATAAGAGCAGTAGTATTTGATAGGACAACATACTTTCTTACTAAGAACTTTTCTTCCGAAAATTTTTTCACAACGACTGTATCTCCACTTTTTATATCTTCTGGTTTATCGATATGTAGTAGAGTACCCTTTTTTATTCTAGGCTCCATTGAGTCGTCGTTCATTCTTGCCCCTAGCAATCCCGTTATTTTATAAACGTACTTTCCATCTTGTTCTTCTTTTGCTACTTGGTAATAGTCAGCCTTTATGTTTGGTAATTTATTAAGATAATTTTTGGTGTTTCTAACTAACTCAATTTCAGATTTTGTATTTAAATCTTTTTCTACTAAACTTAATTGTTCGTCTGTCAAAATACTGCCAAGCATTGAGAGGGTCATGCCCTTTATTGTAAACTTCATTTCTTGAATTAATTCTTTAATATACTCAGGAGCTTTTTCAATATACCCCTCGTAACGAAATCTCTCAACTTCACCTCCACAAACTTTAGCAATCGCTACATTTACTTCATCGGATGCAGGGGCTTGTCTTTTAGTCTGAAGTTTACTGATATATGATCTATTAATTTTGACCCCATACTCGGCTTGGCACTTATCCGCTATCTCTTGTAAAGTTAGTCCAGATTTATCTACCATCTCAATGAGAGTCTCATAATATCCCATTATTATCTTCCTCTCTTTATTTTTCGTATGTGTGTTGAATTTAATGTTACTTTTTAATCATCATTGTTGACAAAAACATAAACAGAGTATACCATAATTTTAAAGTGATTTTTTAGTAACATACGATTACAACATTGTAACATTTAAGGTAGGGTGATTATTTGAAAATAAAATCCTCTAGTAAATTAGTTATTGAGATTGAAAAATATCTCCAGATGCAAGCAAAAACTAGAGCTATACAAATTAGTATTGAAAAAAAGCTTTTAGGACTTATTGGCGAAGCTCGGCAAGCCATGAAGTGAGCGCAGCCTACCAGTATGGAGCGCAGCGGAATACTGGCTTGGTCTTGATATGGAGTGGCGAGATGTGCCAGGCTGGTTTAGCGGACAGGCACGCTTCTAGCCTGACCGCTAAGCCTTGTCCTGCACACTTGCAGAGGCTCCATGTCAAGACTATGGCGTACCATCGGGAAGCCTAGCAACCCATATAACATGCTAGGCTCTAATTACAAGCTGACGGAGGTAGATGCCTTGATTTTAAAGGGTTTTGACACTATCGAATTTGGATTAAAAATCGAAAACTACGAATCGAATCTACGCCCTCACCTAGATGTTTTAAAAAAACTAAAGGAGGAAGCCCAAGAATCGGGCATTGAAAAAAACCACTTTATCAATAATGTCTCACTTACGGTACACCGGACTGGAAAACGTCTTTATCCATATCGACTGTCCTGTGATGACTTTATCATTTTTTTCATGGATAAGGAATCAAAAACAAATCCTCCTGTGTTCGTCCATTTCCTCTCAGGGTATATATGGTCTTACGGATTAGAAGGCGCTTATAAGCACTTCACAAATTGGTTCCGTTCATTAACCGACTCATATTATTATAATCAGATTTCTCGGATTGATATTTGCGCTGATAGTGATTTAGTTACTTTTAAACAGATAGATTCAAAAGGAGTGATAACCAGAGCTAGGAAAAAAGAAGATTGCTTTGTTAGTGGGGAATATTCTCGGGGAAGAAAATTCTCCGGATTCCGAGTAGGTATTGGTGGCCCCTTACTAGCCCGAATTTATAACAAGACTCTGGAGATTCAGAAATCCGGTAAAGACTGGTTCAAACAAATTTGGCGTGATCATGGTTGGAAGGATGATAAAGATGTTTGGCGAGTTGAGTTTCAACTACGAAGGGAGGTGTTAAAAGAGTTTTCTATAAACACGATTGAAGAACTATTGGCAAAGGAGAGTGGTTTATGGGCGTATTTAACCCAAGAATGGCTTACGATCAGGCAGCCTTCTAAGGATAATGTTTCTCGGTGGAAACTAAAAAGGAAATGGCGAATCATACAACAAGCTGATTTAGATTATGAAGCCTCACCACTTACAAGAGAATTAGTAAAGCAAGGTAATATGAAACAACTTCTTGACCAAGGAGCAGGAATTTTACTCTCCATTGCTGCGGTTGGGAATCATGATTCAATTGACGATACTACTAGACTATTCAAGTCCTGGGCAGAGATCGGCCTAAATAAAAAAAATACGTCTTTCCAAGATGAGAAAGAACGTAGAAGAAAAAAATACTTACTTACTGATTAGCTTAAAACAGATTCAGGGGGAAATGCAATGGTACCTAAAAAAATATTTGCCATGGAAGAATATCCGTTAGTTTTAAATGCTCAACATCTGGCTGAAATTATTGGCGTTTCAACAAGAATCGCCTATGAAATCATGGAAAAAACAGGCTTTCCATTAATCCGTATCGGACGTTGCAAACGTGTCGCTCGTGATGCCTTTTTCAAATGGCTAAACGAACAATACGTCTAGGAGAGATTCTGGATGAAGGGATATTTCCGTAAACGTGGCTCTACGTGGTCATTTACTGTTGATATTGGACGAAAACCCGATGGTTCAAGGCATCAAAAAACAAAAAGCGGATTTAAAACAAAGAAAGCAGCAGAACAATCCTGCGCTGAAATGATCACCCAATTAAGCAAGGGAGATTATTTTGAACCAAGTAAGAAAACTCTTCAAGAAGCTATCGTTACGTGGCTTGAAACTACCTTGAAGCCATCGTTGCGAGTTTCAACTTTTGATAACTACTCCAAAGCAATTCTAAAGCGAATTATCCCAGCTTTAGGAAGGTTCAAATTGAAAGAAATTCAAACGGAACATATTCAATCCTTTTACATGTCACTTACTGATGAGGGATTGTCACCTGAGTATATCAGGTATTTACACTCAATCATTAAAAGCTTTTTCAAACATCAGGTAAGATTACAGAACATTCAAAAAAACGTAGTTGAATTTGCTGTTCCTCCTAGAATTAAACGAAAAGAACAAAAAACATGGACGATTGAAGAAGCTGTGAAATTTCTTGAAACCGCAGGTAATACAAACAAGACCTACTACATAATTTACCTACTTGCACTCTATACTGGTTTGCGAAAAGGAGAGATTCTTGCTTTACGTTGGAAAGACTGTGACCTAACCCAAGGAAAAATTAGTGTTCGTAATACTCTTTATTACTCCAAGGGTAAATTTGATTTTTTGGAACCAAAAACTAGCCGGTCTAATCGCTTGATCTCTATTCCTGAAACAGTTATTTCGGAACTAAAACTACATTATCAAGAACAGGAAAGGCATAAGCAGGAATTAGTTAATATTTATCAAGACTATGATTTAATTGCAACTAATGAGATTGGGCTTCCTATTCATCCACGTAGTTTGACTGGACATTTCCGGCAGACCATCAGAAGTGCGGGAGTTCCGCTGATACGATTCCATGACCAGAGGCATACGCACGCAACAATTCTATTAAAGATTGGTGAGCATATAAAAATAGTCTCTGAGCGTCTTGGGCACTCCAATTCAGCTATGACCTTGAATGTATATAGTCACGTTACTCCTGATATGCAAATCGGTGCAGCAAGAAAATTTGAACAAGCAATGAAAATGGAGGGTTTGAAAGATGATGACTAAGGAACAAGCAATTTTCTTTGAAACTATGGATGACCTAAATTTTGAAGGCGATCTTGAACCACTATTATTTGCGTATCACGATTTTGTTGTAGGATTTGATTTTACAAATGTAACTGATATAGAAATACATCGCAGAGCTAAAGAATGCCTTCTACAACATAAAGAATTGTTAGATTCACCTATTTGTTTTTATGACGAAAGACATAACATTCTCGAAACGCTAGATTTAGACAGTGCTGAATGGGAGTATTTGGATTATATACGTGATGGGATGGAGATACCAGTATGAACAATAAAACAAAATTCATTTCAAAAATATCTGAATTTGGATTTGATATTAATAAGCCGTTTCAAGCTTCATGTTCAGGTGATGAGGATGGAGTTAATCTATCTTTAATTATACAGGGTAATGAGAAGAAGTTTTGGAATTCAGACATAAGGTTAGCAACTATCGTTCATTTAATAGACTCTATCGATTACAAGCATGATTTGAATGCAGATTATAACCTTTTTCAAAAATACCTGTTAGCCATTTTAGACTCCATTGGAAATGCTATTAGTTGGGCAGCACCATATGATGATGAAGAACGAAACATTGAAATAGTAAAGAAATTCATAGAGCACGCTTTAAATTCTAATATTGTTGTTGAAGCTGAACAGGAAGGATTAATCGACCAAAAGGAAGATGATTTAGATTTTGGTTTTTAGTTTAGGGTAATCTGTTCGACCTACAAAGAAGGATTAATTCATGACAAATCCTCAAAAGCAAAGCCTTGTACATTATTATCTTGAGTTAACATTTAAACAAATTAATTCAGAAGGTGATTCAATTGAAATTCTATAATACAAAATACAAGACTGATGAAAATGGTAACATCATCGAATGTCAGATTGAGTTATACGTAAACAAGGAAAAAGTTGATGAAACAAATCTTGTTCTGGGATCAACTTACCAAACCAATCCTAGAAGTAAAGCAAAAAAAGCTCGGAGAATGGGAGTCCTAATTAGCTTTCTAAAAGATGAGATAGGCAATCCAGTTTGGGGATTGATAAGATTTTTAGATACTAATAGAACTGGAAGAGTAGAACTAACAAAATTAATCTAAAGTATGTCTTAAAATCAAGTCTATTCTCTATGTGTTAAAGGTAAGTGGTAGGGGTAACAGAAAGGTATCCCAGGCGCTCTAACTAAGCGCTTAAATGGGCTTATGGGGCTAGCACGATGGCAGCGTGTACGCTGCCAAAGGCTAGCCTATTATAAAATAAAGGGAGTAGTAAAATTACATGAGCAGGAGTAAAAAAGTATTTCAGCCAACTCAATCTCAAATTAGATTGCTTAGACTGTTAAATCTCCCCTATGATGTTAATTCAGATTACTATGCTATTGCTGAATTACTTCATGCTAATGGCTTCCCTAAAAATGGTCTCCCTGAAGATGTAAATCCTATGAAGGTTAGGAACTGGACTGATAAGGAACTTTTGCTTATGGCAATAAAACAGAAACACATGTTAGATGAACACGGGATGAAATGGTGCTCGGTTTGTAAAGACTACCATGAAATCAAACATGATGAATGTTGAACTGCCTATCAATAAATTACTGTTTGTGGTCAAATTGTGGTCATTAGTCCTCTATAGGTATTCCTACAAAAGCAAAAACCCTTGATTCCCAAGGGTTTTTCTCATTTATTTAAGATTCAACAAGGCAACTGACTCCACATGCCCCGTATGCGGGAACATATCCACCGGCTGAACCTCTCTCAACTCATACAATTCATTTAGAACTTTCAAATCCCGCGCCAACGTCGACGGATTACATGACACATAAACCACCCGCTCCGGCTTCATCTGCAAAATGGTCGTGAGCAAAGCTTCGTCGCAGCCTTTTCGCGGCGGGTCAACCACCAGCACATCCGGACGAATCCCTTGCTCTTTCCACGCTGGAATCACTTCCTCAGCAGCCCCTACTGCAAAAGTCACATTGGTAATACCATTCAGTTCGGCATTCCGGTTGGCATCGGCGATCGCTTCGGGAACGATCTCGACTCCGTAGACGCGCTTTGCTTTTTGGGCTAGGAACAACGAAATGGTTCCGATTCCACAGTATGCGTCGATTACAATTTCTTCTCCGTGAAGTCCAGCGTACTCCAGCGTCTTGTTATAGAGTACCTCTGTCTGTGTCGGGTTCACCTGATAGAACGATCTTGCGGAAATGGCGAATCGTACAGGGCCAATCGTATCGTAAATGACATCACTGCCCCAGAGGGTAAACGTCGTATCGCCAAAAATGACGTTAGTTCGTTTGTCGTTAATGTTTTGCACAAGGCTTTTGACTTGCGGAATTCGCGTGCGAATAGTTTCGATTAGCTGGTCTAGGCCTGGAATAAATGCCTCAGTGGTGATCAGCACGACCATGATTTCACCTGTATTGGCTCCGACGCGAGAGACCACGTGGCGCAGAAGTCCGGTATGCGTGGCTTCGTTGTACGCTTGAATACCTAGCTGGTTGGCTACTTGCTTGACGATTCGAACTACCTCGTCGTTGGCCTGATGCTGGATTAAGCACTCGTCCATGTCGATGATGCGGTGAGACTTCTCGGCGTAGAAGCCACCGATCAGTCCGCCTTCTTCTTCTCCAATCGGAACTTGCGCCTTGTTGCGATAGCGCCAAGGTTCTGCCATTCCCAGCGTAGGATGAACGACAATTCCCTGTCCTTCGAGATCAAAATTTCCAATTCGCTTGAGATTATCGATGACGATTTGACGTTTATGGACAAGCTGTTCGCTATAGTGGATATGCTGCAACGAGCATCCACCGCACTCGTCAAACAACGGACAAGGCGGCACTAAACGAGCTTCGCTTGGCTGCATTACCTCAAGCAGTTTAGCAAACCCGTACGTCTTCTTAGTATGCTCGACTTGCACTCGCACAATCTCACCCGGAAGTGCACCTTGCACGAATAAAGTATACCCTTCATGCCGTCCTACTCCCGCGCCTTCATGATTCAGCCCGTGAATCTCAAGATTAAGGACCTGTCCGTTTTGTACGGGGTAGTTACGTTCACTTGCGCTGCGATTTCTTTTTTGACTAGCTGGCTGGCTGGTTTGCCGATTCGTTTGGTTGCTGGCTGAACGAGTGCTATGGTTATTTTTCCGTCGATTGTTCTTCGGTTTGGCTTCTTTTGACACGTGGGGTTGGACTCCTTTGCTTCTACAATATGTGATCTGTCATGGGGTCTTCTGTCTGTTTATATTTATGGAACAAATACTTGCAGATGGTTCCGCAAAGCAACGCACTCGCACGGCAGCTGTCCGCCCAGTTCGCCGTCCAGATTCAGTTGAATTGGGTTCTTGCCCTGTGAAGTTGCTTTGAGATAATCGGTTTGAAAATATATGATGTTGGGGTCCTTCAAATGATCACCTTTGACTGCATAAGTGGATAAGCGAATGAATTCGGGCAGGCTCATCTTTTTCACGACGAGGCAGTCGAATTTGCCGTCTGATAAATCGGCGTGCGGGGCCAGGCGTTCAAAACCACCTACCGAACGGCTGTTAGCGATAAGGAACATCATGATTTCATCATCCACGATGACCTGATTTTTGGTCTCGATTCGGACGTGTGTCGGGTGGATGAATGGAAGCTTTTCCATACCTTTGACGTAATAGGCGAGCTGTCCAATCACGGTTTTGAGCTTGCTGGGTACTTCGTAGGTCAGCTCGGTGAGTGAGCCTCCTCCAGCGATATTGATAAAATAGCGATTATTGATACGCCCTAGATCAATCGGCTTACTTCGTCCATTGGCGATAACCTTCGCTGATAAACTGACTGATTTGGGGATACCAAGCGCTCTCGCAAAATCATTGGTCGTTCCCGCTGGAATAATCCCGAGTGCTGGACGGTTGTTTTTCTCTCCGATGCCGTTGACCACTTCATAGATGGTACCGTCGCCTCCAGCTGCGATGATGACGTCGAATCCGCGTTTGACCGCTTCTTCAGCCTCCCGTGTAGCGTCACCCGCTCCCTTGGTTGCGTAACAAGATGTTTCATAACCGGCTTCCTCTAGAATCTCTAGAATGTGGGGCAATTGTCGACGAATCCCCTCCCTCCCAGAGCTGGGGTTGTAGATTAGCCGTGTTCTTTTGGTTTTCACACATTTCCCTTCTTCCGTCCAAGCATTTCCGTAGCATCTTCTTACCATCATATCCTGTATAGCCGATTTTGGGAATTGCTATGCGATAATCGTTCGATTTCGTTAAGGATTCGCTCATATTCCTGTAATATTGAGGTGTTGGTCAATGGTAAGATAAACTTGAGATTCTTTTTATATAGGTTAGGGGTGAACCATGTGGATACTGCCATTATCGCTGGTGTCGATTTAGGTGGAACTGCTATTAAAGTAGCTTTGTTCGATACGACAGGCGCCATGTTGGGCAAGACGCAAGTACCAACTCCGGTTCAAGAAGGAATAGATACCATCATTTCTACCATTCATCATACCGTACTAAACCTGATTGGTGAAATCAAACTGGATAAAACCAAGCTGCTTGGCATTGGTGTAGGTGTGCCTGGATTTGTCGATGAAAAAACCGGAGTCATTCTGGAAGCTGTCAACCTCCATTGCAAAAACGTACCGCTTCGAGACAGCCTGCAAAAACTGGCCAATGTCCCTGTCTTTATCGGCAATGACGCCAACAACGCAGCTCTTGGCGAGATGTGGCAAGGATCTGGTAAAGGCGCAAATGACCTTGTTGCCATTACGCTTGGTACGGGGGTAGGCGGTGGAGTGATCGTCGGCGGTCAAGTGATTCAAGGTGTGACGGGTGCTGGCGGAGAGATCGGGCACATCTCAATCGTTCCGAGTGGGGGGCCGCAATGCAATTGTGGCAAAACCGGCTGTCTCGAAACCTACACCTCTGCAACGGCCATTAAACGTGAAGGCAATCGTGCCGCACAGGAGCAAACCAGTCCGTTTTTGGCGGAGCGCTTGAGCAGTCAAGGGAAAGTGAATGCGAAGGATGTATTTGACGCAGCGATTGCAGGGGACGAGGCGGCGCTTGCCATCGTGGATCAGGCGGCGTATTATCTGGGACTTGGGCTTTCCCATCTCGCCACCATCTTGAACCCCGCCAAAATCGTCATTGGCGGTGGAGTTTCTGCGGCGGGTGATTTCCTGTTTGATCGCGTGAGAGCGTCATTTAAACAATTTACCTTGCCAATTTGCTATGACGCATGCGAGATTCTTCCCGCAACGACAGGCAATGACGCCGGTGTTATTGGTGCCGCGTGGCTTGTCTACAACGATCAGGTGTGACTCGGTGGCAGTTATACCCGAATAAAGTTGAAAAGCCGGAGCAATCCGGCTTTTTTCGTTCTATCACTCTTTTAGAGGTTAGGCTCCATTTTGCACTTCTTTCGAAACCGCCTGCTGTTTGGAGCGAGAGGTTACAACCAGCATCGCCCCGGCTAGAACGGTGATTCCGCCGATTAGTTGCAGCCAGGTTAAATGCTCATGCAATAGCAGTGTCGACAACAGGACGGTTACGAACGGCTCAACTGTGCTGAGAATCGAGGACTTGGTTGATCCAATTAACTCCAGCCCTTTGAAAAAAGTGAAAATCGACACAACGGTTGAGATCATGACGATACCGATTAACGCCCACCAGCCTTGAGGTAGGATGTTAAACTGCAACTGTCCTGTAAATGCTCCGACAATAAAAAAGGAGACAGACGCACCGAGACATATAAACGCGGTAGCAATCACAGGAGGGATATTTTTCACCAGCCTATTTCCTGCAAGTATATACAGCGCGTAAATGATGGCGGCCGTTAGCGCCAACAGCACTCCTGTCAGGTTCACTTGCCCGAATGACGTTCCCAGAATCATCACCAATCCGCCCAACGACAATAGTATAGCGAGCACAGTTTCCTTGGAGAGCGGTTCTTTTTCAACAAAATAAGCTAATATGGTCACGTAGATCGGAAACGTGTAAAGCAATAACGCTGCGAGTGATGCGGGAATGAATTTTACTGCCGAGAAGTATGTAAAAGACTGCGCCGCATACACCACAGACCCCATCAGCAAGAGTGAAAGAAGTTGTCTGGCGCTCAGTTTCCATTGTGGCTTGGTTACTCCGATAACTAGAAAAAACAGCACCGCTGCCATTAGAAAACGAAGGGCGAGCAGCGTCATGACAGTGAAGCCGCCATGATAGGCGTAAATGGCGAAAATAGGCATAAACCCGAATGCTGCCGCAGATAAGACGATGTATAATACCCCGACATAAAACCGATTCACGTTCTAACACACCTTTACCAAGGATTGTACTTTCATTATACATGATTATCGAATCAGCAAACGCTCCTGCCTGAAAAAGTACGCGGCCAACCAGATGGCAATCCCTACATAACACAAGGAAGATCCGATGGCCCCAAGGACATGCAGCCACTGTAAATCTCCGTAAAAAATCTCTTTAAACACAGCGGCCCCGTTAAAAAGCGGCAGAAAATGATAGTAGAGCGGGATATCCGCTGGATTAAGCGGCATGAGCATGTAGGAGGGAACGACGGCCAGTATCGCAATGGGAGCCAAATAGGTTTGGGCCTCCTTGAATGTCTTGGCGCTGGCGCTAACCGCTAACTCCACCCCCGCAAACATGGCGGCTAATAACAAGATCATCAGGAGAAGCACCAGTACGGATAACGGATTGAAAAAGCCTAGCGAAACCCCCGCTTCTTCTGTACCGATCGGAGCTACGGTATAAATGATCGACAAGCTGATCAGCGAGGCTGTCGCGCTTACCATCCCCATGATCATGGTAGTCAGAAGTTTGGCAATCAAAACACTACTTCCGGAAACAGGCGAGCTGATTAAAGCTTCCAGGGTCCCTCTTTCTTTCTCCCCAGCAATGAGATCGGTTGCCGCTGGTATCCCGCCTGACGCCAACGAGAGCATGAGCATCAACGGAATGATCGTTGCCAGCATGCTTCCTGACATCCTCTCCTTGCTTGCCACACTCGTCACATGAAGCTCAATCGGATGGATGGATTGCGTCGATAGGCCAACCGCTTCCAGCCTTTTTGCCACGACTTTTTGCTCATAATCTTGGATTACTTTCTCTATGGTCTCACGAGCGATAGTTGACTTCTGATTGGAGGGATCGTACCAGATCGGGATCGTGACATGTTGGCCCAAGGACAGCTGCTTTTCCAAACCGTTTGGCAGCTCGATAATCAGGCGAATCTTAGAAGTTTGCAGGGACTGAGCCGGGTTGGATGAATTCAATAGCTTGACTCCCGGTGTGGAGAGTATGTTTTGCGCCAATGGTTGATTCAATTCACCTTTGATGACAATGGGTATGTATGTCCTGGCATCCTGCTCTACGCCGCTGATGGCGGATCCCAACAGGAAAAAGACAAGCGGAATCAAGATAATTGGGATGGCAAACGCACCGACCCACGTCTTGCGATCACGCAGCAGGTCTGTGAATTCTTTGCGAAAGACGATCCAGATCGAACGGTTCATATCAGTTGCCTCCTCCCACGATTCTCATGAAGATCTCCTCAAGGTCAGTCATCTGATAGGTTTCACGCAACGAGGGAACGGTCCCTTCAAAGCACGATTTTCCATTATGCAGGATCACCACGCGATTACACAGCTTCTCCACTTCACCTAGATTGTGGCTGGAGAAGAGAATGGTTTTGTCCTCGGCACGCAGGCTGGTAATCAGCTGATGAAACACGTGGGCAGCCGTCACATCAAGCCCCGTCGTCGGTTCATCCAGTAAAATAACCTGTGGATCATACACTAACGCGCGAGCAATCGCCACCTTCTGCTTCATTCCCCGGGAAAAGGCGGCAACCCGCCGTTCCAGAAACTCCTCCATCCCGAGCGTTTCACTCAGATGTTGGATTCGCTTGGCTACCTCTGCTCTGTCCAACCCATAGAGTCGGCCAAAGTATTCAATATTCTCGCGAGCCGTCAGTCTGGCGTACAATCCCACATCACCGCCGAACAAGAGCCCGATCTGATTGCGTACCTGCATGGAGTCTTTTCGTACAGAGTAGCCGTTCACATAAATTTCACCCTCTGTTGGCTTAAGCAGAGTGGCCATCATCCGCATCGTTGTGGTCTTACCGGCTCCGTTCTCACCAAGTAAGCCTACTACTTCGCCGGGTCGCACCTGAAAGGATAACCGATCTACGCCCGTAAAATTTCCAAACCGTTTGGTAACAGATTGCAGTTCAATCATGTCGAACCTCCTTGCCTATCATCCAATCTAGGTATGCCCCGCAAGAGCAAAAAACCCTCCCAACCGAAGCAAATGCTATGGCTGAGCGGGTTTTGGGATTACACCGTTTTGAGATGGAGCTTGTTTAGTTCACGATCAATGCCAGCCTGCAGCCAGCGGGATACATTGGCGTGCGGCAAATAAGTTTTACCGTTGTAGAGATAAGACAAGCCTTCAAGAGCAGAAGGGATTACTTTGTCAGTAAAGTATCCTTCACTTAAAAACAGCGGAATGACAATCGTCCGATTCTTGCTTGAAACAGCTTCGGCACGTCTGCGCAAATTGTTTGGATGCAAAGTCCCGTAGGTTGCCCCTTTGAATCCACATCGTTCACGCAAGTTGGTGGTGAGTCTTTGCAGTACCTTTTCCCAACTTGCATGGTATTTGCCTTCGTCCGCCCCGTGTCCTACCAGTAACAGCACTTCTTCACGCGGGTCAATGGATAGCTCACGAATCCGCTCTTCCAAAATATCCACGATCAGCGGGTGGTCATCCATTGGCGCGCAATAAACGATCTTGGCTTGAGTCTGTATGGGTTCTATAAGTTCATCCGTGTGCACTTGATCAGGAGGGATCACCCCGAGCATCATCCCGATCTCATCTATGTGCATGCTTCCTGACGCCACAAACAGCGGAATGGCAATGATGCGTTCCACACCTTGGCTCTCCAGTGCCCGAATGCCATCTTCAATCAGACGCCCCTCCACAATCTCCAAAAAGCAGGGGACGATTGGCACATCTGCTCGCAACATCCGAACAGCTTCATCCACCATGTGGACCCAATAGGATTTGCTTGAACCATGTCCGATGATCAAAATCCCGGTTCTTTCCATGCTTGTTCCTCGTTTCGTGTCAGCTTTAAGTATTCTTATTTTATAATAATGACAATCGATTATCCAATCACAAAATGTAAGAAAAGATCTTTTCCTTCCTACGTTCCCTGCGCTGGGTTTCGCTTAAAATGAGCGTCGAGTGACGAAGTCTTTTCTTGGTGAGCTTACGCGAATGGAGGAAATGTTTAATCACTTTACCTCTGTAAAGCAATTAAACATTTCTAAATAATAAAAAGCCCCTGACATCGCACATAGATCGACACCAAAGGCTTAGGAACTAATGCATTAAGATACAAGTGTAACGTTGGAATACTTCTCTTGGAACTTGGCTAATGAGAAACCTTCGAACAAAGGAAGGAAATCCTTTTCGTCATTGAAGTAGTGACGGCTTTCTTTTGCGTTCGGGAACTTTTCCAGGAAGAGCAGCCCCGCTAATTTGTTGACTGGAACGCCCTCTTTTTCTTGATCGTACATGCCTTTTTCGGCAAGTACAGTGGCAAAATAGCGGACATACGTTACAGTAAGTGTCTTGGTATCTTTGCCTACCTGGTAGGTGACCGTCGAGTGGTCGAACGTATCAGATGGCGACCCACCCTTGCCTGCGGGAAGACTATCGCCTACGACTGAGAGTATTTTCATAAGAACAACGCCCCTTTAATACTATTTCCACTATCATTATAGGGCAGTTAGCCTTTTATCACAATTATAATTGGAATGACCGGTATAACTGACAATAGCCAGCAGTCGGGGAAATGGATTCGGGATATTTGGCGATGACCGTTATTACCGTCGTAAAAGCTTCGAGTGATCTAATGTGAAAAAGCGCCCCCGACTAAATTCGGAAGCGCCTCTTCATTAGCTAGTCCTGATGTGCTAGCAGATTTAAAGCTATACACTCTACGGCTCTACGGCTCTACAGCTTTTCAATCGCCTCAAGCAACAGCTTGTTTACCAATCCCGGGTTTGCTTTTCCTTTGGTTAGTTTCATCATTTGACCGACAAGGAACCCTACAGCCCGTTCGTTACCAGCGCGGTAGTCGTCGATTACTTGCGGATTCGCCGCCAATACTTCCTCTACCATACGTTTCAGTTCGCCTTCATCGCTGATTTGGACAAGGCCTTTTTCTTCAACGATTGTGGCTGGCTCTTTACCTGTTTCCACCATTTCCTTGAAGACGGTCTTCGCGATTTTAGTAGAGATTGTGCCCTTCTCGATCAGCTTCACCATCTCGCCTAGGCCTTGCGGTGTCAACTTCACTTCTTTCAACTCAAGCGCATTGGCATTCAAATAGCCAAACAGCTCACCCATCAACCAGTTGGCCACAAGCTTCGGATCAGCGCCCGTCGCAACGGCCTGGTCGAAGAAATCAGCGGATTCCTTGGAGTTGGTGATGACGCCAGCATCTACGCTGGACAATCCGTACTGCTCGATATAGCGCGCTTGGCGTGCATCCGGCAATTCCGGAATCGTTGCCTTCACATGCTCCATCCACGCATCGGAAATCTGCAAACTCACCAAATCCGGATCTGGGAAGTAACGATAGTCGTGGGCTTCTTCTTTGGAACGCATCACGATGGTTTTGCGTCCCGCATCATCCCAACGGCGTGTTTCTTGCGTAATTTTGCCGCCTGTAAGCACAACCTGGCGTTGACGCTCAACTTCGTACTCCAATCCCAATTGGACGTTGCGGAAGGAGTTCATGTTTTTCAGCTCGGTTTTGGTACCGAACTCTTCTTGACCGAACGGACGGATGGAGACGTTGGCATCGCAGCGAAGGGAGCCCTGCTCCATTTTCACATCGGATACTTCTGTGTATTGAAGGATCGCTTTAAGCTTCTCCAGATACGCTTTGGCTTCCTCAGGAGAGCGCAAATCCGCTTCTGACACGATCTCGACGAGCGGCACACCTACACGGTTGTAGTCAACCAGCGTTCCACCACCGTAATCGGAATGAGTCAGTTTACCCGCATCCTCTTCCAAGTGCAGACGGTTAATGCGGATGCGTTTTTTCTCGCCATTCACTTCAATATCAATCCAGCCGTTGATGCCGATCGGTTGGTCGTACTGAGAGATTTGGTACGCTTTTGGCGAGTCCGGGTAGAAATAGTTTTTTCGGTCAAACTTGGTTTCTTGGTTAATCTGGCAGTTCAAGGCAAGCGACGCCTTCATGGCAAACTCAACAGCCTGTTTGTTTAACACTGGCAAAACGCCGGGATGACCCAGGCAAATTGGGCATGTATGTGTATTCGGCGGTGCTCCGAATTCAGTAGGACATCCGCAGAAGATTTTACTGTTGGTGGATAGCTCGGCATGAACCTCCAAGCCAATTACTGTTTCGAACTTCGTCATGATTGTCCCCCCCTTACAATACCGGTTTTCTTGTATGGAAATTGGTCGCCTGCTCGTAGGCATGAGCTACGCGCAGAATGGTTGCTTCGTCAAACGCCTTGCCGACAATCTGCAATCCAATCGGCATTCCTTCCGAAGAGAAGCCGCATGGAACACTAATCGCTGGCAGGCCTGCCAAGTTAACAGGTACCGTACAAATATCCTCCAGATACATTTTCACCGGATCATCAGCGTTCTCTCCCAGTTTGAATGCGGTGGATGGAGTTGTCGGGTGAATAATCACGTCAAAGTTAGCAAATACGTCTTGGAAATCTTGAATGATCAAGGTGCGTACTTGCTGTGCCTTTTTATAGTAAGCGTCATAATATCCTGAGGAAAGCGCATAGGTTCCCAGCATAATACGGCGTTTCACTTCTGGTCCGAAGCCTTGGCTGCGGGTTTCTTTGTACAGCTGAATCAAATTCTCTTGATTATCCGCACGTACTCCATAACGGATCCCGTCAAAACGAGCCAGGTTGGACGACGCCTCAGAAGAAGCCAACAGATAGTAAGCAGGAACCGCATACTGAGTGTGTGGCATGGAGACTTCACTCCAGGTGGCACCCATGCTCTCCAACTGCTTCAACGCTGCGAGAACGGATTCGCGAATTTCCGGATCGATCCCTTCTCCTAACAACTCTTTAGGAACACCAATTCGAAGCCCCTTCACATCTCCTGTTAAAGCGGACAGATAATCTGGAACCTCCACATTGGCAGAAGTGGAATCCATCGCATCATGACCTGCAATAGCCTGTAACACAAAAGCCGAATCTTCCACGTTCTTGGTCAATGGCCCGATCTGATCGAGAGAAGAAGCAAACGCCACAAGGCCAAATCTGGAAACTCGTCCATAGGTAGGCTTCAATCCAACAACACCACAAAACGCCGCTGGCTGACGAATCGATCCACCTGTATCAGAGCCTAGCGTGAAGAAGAATTCTCCCGCTGCCATTGCCGCTGCTGAACCGCCGCTGGATCCACCTGGCACACAGTCAAGGTTCCATGGGTTGCGCGCAGGGAAAAAGCCGGAGTTCTCATTGGAACCACCCATCGCGAACTCGTCCATGTTCAATTTGGCGACAATCACGGCATCGGATGCTTTCAGCTTCTTCGTAACCGTAGAATCAAAAACAGGATCATAGTTGGCCAAAAGCTTGCTCGCACAAGTGGTGTTCATTCCTTTGGTCACGATGTTGTCTTTTAGACCTGTTGGAAGCCCAAAAAGCAAGCCAATCTCGTCGCCCCCTTTGGTCAGACGCTCGTCCAAAGCTTTGGCCTGCTCAAACGCTAATTCTTCGTTTACAGCCAGAACAGCTTTCACTTTGGAATCTACCTCATTCACTCGCTCAATGGATTCCTTCACGAGGTCGGTTACGGTTATTTCTTTATTTCGCAAACCACTATGTAGTTCAGACAGTCGTTTCTCTAATAATGACACGTCAGTTTCCTCCCTTCCTATCCACCTATCCTTTATTCAAATACCGCAGGAACCTTAAATTGCCCGTCTTCCTGATCAGCAGCGTTACGCAGTGCCTCCTCACGAGTAAGGGAAGGGCGTACAGCATCTTCACGCATGACATTCTTCACATCAGTCGCGTGGCTGGTTGGAGCAACTTGTGAAGTGTCCAACTCATTCAGTTTGGCCGCAAAATCCAGGATCGCATTCAAATCCTTGGTATATCGTTCGGTTTCTTCTTCTGTTAATTGCAGGCGCGCCAAGTTGGCTACATGTTCAACCTGCTCTCGAGTAATATCACTCATGTCTAGACACCCCCGTCTTCAAATCAAACCATAACATTGATGATACTTGAATAAAATGTGATTCGTCAATTTCCCAAGGCCTGAATATTCAGCAAAATAAAATTGACCTATAGCTTTTTTTCGCTTAGGCCAATTTTAAATGGAATTATTTGGATGAGCTTACTTGAACAGCCAGCTTCTGTCCCATTCGCAAAACAGATCCTTCGGCAATTCCTTGCGCCCATTCCACTTGATTTTTCTCAAACAGGAGAATAACGGTTGAGCCAAATTCAAACCAGCCCAATTCGTCTCCCTTATGAATAGCGGGTGATCCCTCGATTGTTTCTGTGATTTGTTTGCCGCCCGGGACATTGGTGGTGGCGCGATTATAGACAACTTTGACACTACCTACGAACAAAGCCCCAACCTTCACCACAGCTACGCAACCCATCTCCTGGTTATCGATAAACGTAATCAGCCTTTCGTTGCGAGCAAACAAATTCTCCACTTGTTCAACACCGATCTGATTAACCGGATAGAGTCGCCCTGGCAGATAGGAGTATTTCATCAGCTTTCCATCAATCGGCGCATGGATACGATGATAGTCACGCGGACTGAGGTATATCGTCATGAACGATCCACCGTGAAACTTATCGGAGAATTCCTGATCATGTCCCAATAGTTCCGCTACCCGATAGTCTTTTCCTTTTGCCTGAATCAATGTGCCTTCATGAATATCGCCCAGCTGTGAGATGGTTCCATCTACTGGGCTTACGATCACGCGTGGATCTGCTTCAATCGGGCGCGCTCCTGGTTTTAATCGCCGAATGAAGAATTCCTTCAGCGATTTGAATTCACCTACAGGCCTCTCTACGTCGGACAGGTCGATATTGTACATGCGGATGTAATGGCGAATCGCTAGACGGCTGAATCGGGAAGCCATGATCTTTCCCATTGTCCGAGACATCGAATTCTGTGGAAGCCGATGAATTAATCCGCCAATCAATCGTTTTTTCATAATGCAACTCCTTGTAATGCTTCTTGGTTTATTTCAATGTTTTACGCAATGTGGTCGACAAATTATTCAAATGATGGATTTGTTCAGCAATTTGGGTAATCTTCTCACGTTGAGATTCGGCCGTCGCAAACACTTCTTCCAAACTCGCAACGGATTCTTCTGTAATCGAGGTGATATTGGACATTTCATCCGTCACTTCGCTTGAGCGACGTTTTACTTTATCCATACTGGTGCGAACATACTCAACGGCCTGCATGAACGATTCCATGCCCGTCTTCACTTTTTCCATGGATTGCGCCGTGTTGTTGGCGATCTCTTGACCTTTAAAGACAGAGGATTCCCCTTGTTGCATTTGTTTAACCGCGTTCTGACTCTCAAGTCGGAGCGATTCCAGAATCGTAGCGATCTCTTGGGTCGCACTTGCGCTTTGTTCCGCCAGCTTGCGAACTTCATCGGCTACAACGGCAAAGCCTTTTCCATGTTCCCCAGCACGAGCAGATTCAATCGCCGCATTCAAGGCCAACAGGTTGGTTTGGGTCGCAATCTGATTAATCGCGCTGACAATCGATTCAACCTTTTCGGTGCGCTCATTCAACTGATAAATCGTCGCGGACGCCACGCGAACCGTATCGACGATATGATTCATTTGATTAGACAGCTCCTCCATCATTTCGATACCAGTAGAAAGGCGACGGTTATTTTTCTCCGCTTCTTCCTTCATCGTAAAGGATTGTTCGTTAACCACCTTGATCTCGCTGTCGATGGACTGAATCTCTTCTTCGATTTTACAAGTGGAGTTGGCTTGCGATTCCATACCGGATGCCACTTCCTTGAAGGCGCTCATCATGTCGTCTGTGTTGCGTCGTGTAGCGTCAGCATTATCATTCACATGGCGGGAAGTCTCGTCAAGCGTCTCCGTTACATGTGTGACTTCATCAAGCACAATAGCGAGTTGCTTCTGCTTCTCTTCCGCATCCAGTCGCGCGTTGTGAGCTTGTCGCAGTGTAGCTTGCCCAGAAAGACAGAGGTAGACCAAACCAACACACATGAAAATGATCGCACCTGCACCCAGTAACACATCGGCTAATGTGCTTGAACCATCAAAAAGATCAATTAAGCCCCAATTGTATCCCAAGAAATAGGCGCCAAGATAGAGTGCTCCAGTCGTAACGATCAATTTCCAATCCAAATAGGCAGCCAAGATCCCTAAACTCATGAAAACAAGAAAACTGACTTCCGCGTATTCCGTCACATGATTAAAGGCAAGCGTATAGTAAACCAAACCTATCGCCACAAAGTAGCGAAGAGCGATACTATCATTCTTGATAAAATACCATGGAGAGACAATCAGAGTGACAAGTAAACCAAATGAAACAATACTCCAGTAAGAAACTCCTGAATGGAGCCAAACGAGGACAGATATCCATAAGTGATTCCATAACACAAAAATCATAAATCCATCTTTATTCGTAAGCGTGTTTCTGACCAAGTTCAATAATCCATTCAACATGAGCTTCCTCCCCTTGCTACTCGATCCATGTTCATATCTACTCTCCCATTTTTCGGATGGATAAAGTTCACACTTATTTTACATTACCACATCTAAGTGAACAGATGAAGTGAGTCTATTAATAAATAGCGAAGAATTTCCAGTAATTTTTCATGCAGTTATACCACATAGAGAAAAAGCCATAAAGAAACAGCCGAGAAAATGATACTGATGATATACAAAACAACTACCGTCTGCTTGGCTGTCAAGCCTTTGGACATCAATCGGTGATGCATGTGTCGTCGATCAGCCTGATACATCGGTTTCCCCGCTAACAAGCGACTAATCATCACCTGCAACGTATCCATAACGGGTACTCCCAGCGCAAGAATCGTGACGAATAATGAAATAAGCGTCGCTCCCTTCATCAGGCCTTCCAAGGAAACGATGGCTAGCGCATATCCAAGAAAGGTGGATCCAGCATCCCCCATGAATACCTGAGCGGGGTAAAAATTAAAGCGCAAAAATGCCAATGTCCCACCTACTATGACAATGGCAATCATTGCCGTAAGGGATTGTTGTTTCACAAACGAGATAAAAAACATCGTCGTTGCCGAAAGCGTCACCACTCCACCAGCCAGACCATCTGCTCCATCCAGGAAGTTCACCATGTTAATTAACCCGACGATCCATAGAACAGTGGCTACAAAAGATAACCAAACGGGAAATTCCACAATGTCCGCTTGATCCGCAAAAAGAGAGAGATTCATCCCCTGAAACCGAATATTCATTAAAAAAGCCATGACAGCCACCATGATCTGGACGATTAACTTGGGCGATACCGGAAATTCCATCTGATTCGCCTTGAACCAATCATCGACTGTTCCGATTCCAATAAGGAGTGCTCCTCCAACAATCAAAACCCAGATCAGTGGTTCATCTCTGGCAAATAGCAACAGGATAAATGCTATCCCAGTGAACATCGCGATTCCCCCGGATAGTGGCATCGGACGTCCATGGGCTTTTCGCCCCGTTGGCATGTCGAGCAAGCGAATCTTCCAAGCGAACCGTTTCGCTAGCGGAATGAGTAAATACACTAAAAAGAAGGAGGCTAATAACGCTAGAATATAGACGTACACGCTAACCACCACCCCAAAAGGAATTGATTTGTATTAGTTTGGGCTTTTGGGTGGGGATATAACCAGTGGAAAGAAAGACATAACCTCTCTAAATACGTTAAAAAGCCACCCTCTCCATAGAAGAAAGGGTGACTTGCGCATATGAAATCTGATTCAGATATTTTATCCGATTCAATAACCTTCTTACAGCAATTCAGAAACCAATTTCGCTTGCGTGAAGAGCAGCAAGTAGTCTGGTCCACCGGCTTTGGAGTCGGTACCGGACATGTTGAATCCGCCAAATGGATGTACGCCAACGAGTGCGCCTGTGCATTTACGGTTGAAGTACAGGTTACCTACGAAGAATTCGTTACGAGCTCTTTCAAGGTGTGCGCGGTTGCGGCTGTACACAGAACCAGTCAAACCGTATTCGGTGTTGTTTGCGATTTCCATTGCGTGATCGAAATCGTTCGCTTTGCAGAACGCAACAACTGGTCCAAAGATCTCTTCTTGCATGAGGCGAGCATCTTCAGCTACATCAGCAATAACAGTTGGTTGGATGAAGAAGCCTGTTTCTGGGCCTTTTTCGCCACCAGCCATCAATTTACCTTCGGATTTACCGATCTCGATGTATTCAAGGATTTTGTTGTATGCTTTAGCGTCAACAACTGGGCCTGTGTAGAACTCAGGGTTTACAACATCGCCAATTGTCAATTCTTTGGTCAATTCTACTACGCGGTTCAATACTTGGTCATACACGTCAGCATGAACGATCGCGCGAGAGCAAGCGGAACATTTTTGACCGGAGAAGCCGAAAGCGGACGCTACGATCGCTTGTGCGGCTGCTTCCAAATCGCAATCGTTGTCAACTACGATGGAATCTTTACCGCCCATCTCAGCAATGAGTCGTTTCATCCATTTTTGACCTTTGCGAGGTTTCGCAGCCAATTCGTTGATGCGAAGACCTACGTCACGGGAACCAGTGAAGCTGATGAAGCGAGTCATTGGGTGCTCTACCAAGTAGTCGCCCACTTCTCCGCCGCTTCCTGGCAAGAAGTTGACAACACCTGCAGGTACGCCAGCGTCTTCAAGAATTTCCATGAATTTGGCGGCGATAACTGGTGTAGTGGAAGCTGGTTTCAATACAACTGTGTTACCTGAAACGATCGCTGCCGTTGTCATACCTGCCATGATCGCCAATGGGAAGTTCCAAGGCGGGATAACGATACCCACACCAAGTCCAACATAGTACAATTCGTTGTCTTCAGTTGGAATACGAGTCAATGGTTGGCGCTCAGCCAGACGATCCATTTGACGGCCATAGTATTCCATGAAGTCGATCGCTTCTGCTGTATCCGCATCTGCTTCTGCCCAGCTTTTACCTGCTTCTTTTACCAGCCAAGCGGAGAATTCATGTTTGCGGCGGCGCATGATCGCAGCTGCTTTGTAGAGGTAACGGGAACGAGCTTGCGGATTGACATCCTTCCAAGTCTCGAATGCATTCAAAGCTGTTTGGATCGCTTTTTCAGCCAACGCTTGGTCAGCTTGAGAAACTACCCCAACTACTTGCTCTTTATTAGAAGGGTTAATGGAATTGATTTTCTTTTCGGTACGGATTCGTTCGCCGCCAATAATTATATCGTATTCACGGCCCATTTCGCTTTCTACTTTAGCAAGCTCTTTTTCGAAGGCTTGCTTGTTCTCAGGTAATTTAAAATTAGTAAATGGTTCATTCTTGAATTCTACTTGCACGAATGTCGCCTCCTCAATTCCTACTGCTTAACGTTTCTTACGTGGAATAGTTTAATGCAAGGATCATACCAACGCCTCCGAAACAATCTAATTCCAGTGTTGGCGCATGTTCGGCATTCCGTCCGATCCAATCAATCGATGCCGGCTCACAAAAATCAACAATTTGATGAAGAATGACCCCGTCTTCTGCAAAAATACTTGGCAGCCGCCAAAAAATTTGGCACAAAACCACTCTCTGAACAGTTGTGTGCAAGAAATGAATTCTTGCACACATTTACACACGTTTGTACAGTAGAAACATTTTAAACAAAGAAGGCTTTACACTTTTTTACTGACGGTATATGTGCATATATCCTTCCCCATTCGCCGGGCGTATATAGATGGCTAACGGTTTATTAACGGATTGAACGTACAGATTTACTTGAACTTTCTTGTCAAACAGCTGATCGATCAACGTGGCCGCATATTGTGTAAACTGGAGTACCTCCGTACGAGAATCATATTCTGCCGTTGCTGTGAGGTTCATCTCGATTAACTGTCCATCCATGAATCGACCAACACCTGTAAGCCCGATATATTCTCCAAAGAAGGATTGGGTTTGTTTCATCAGCTTATCGTATTGCAGTGAGATTTGCGGATAGGCTTTATACACATCATCACTTGGGAACAAGTAGTAGGCTTCGTCAATCGGTTGCCATTTGGAGACACTGCTTTCATTGGCATTGACGGTCCCCGTTAAAATAAAATGCCCTGGAACAAGCGTTGAGCTTTTGTCCGGTACCTGATAAAGCGCCACTACCATCGGAATTTGCGGAGCCAGAGTATGAACCTTAGTCACGATATGGGAAGCCAACTGCTCTCCCTTGGTTCTCAGTTCATCCGTTGAATACATCTTGTCCTGTCCTGACGCGTCTTTATAGCGAGGGGATAACGTCAGGCCAAGAACGATTCCTGAGAGCTTCTTACTGTTCTTATCCAAATAGTCATGTTCCAAAACATTAACCAGCAAGTTCCCTCCCTTTTCCGGATTTAATCCGGCCGGGTCCTCACTTGGAGACGAAAGCCATGCCTTCACTTGATTAGCGGGGATAACTTGTCCCTCTTGGAAATAGTAGTCATCTTCCTTATACGTCTCCCGCGCGATCTCCATCAGGCCAAGCTCCAGATGACTGAAATCAATCCGGTAACTCTTTAGTTTGCTTAACATTCCACGTGTCTTGTTCTCTTTATAAGGGAACAGACCCGAGTAGTAATTTTCATTGACGTCGACGGTAGAAGAAATCGAAGGAGTTGCCGGATTGGATGCATTATCTTTTCCTGGAATCAACGAGCAGGCAGAGGTGAAGACAGCCAACAAACAGGATAAGGCTGCCATAGCAATTCTAGAAGTACGTTTTTTCATTTACAAAAACTCCTTTATTTTTTGAAACGTGGTTCGTTCACGTAATCGGCTATTAATTGATAGCCAGATCCGAACACTTTGGCAAATTTCTGTTGCAGCTCTTTTGCCTCTTTCAGTTCAAGCGCTATATCCTGGCTGGTTGTCTTGGCAATGATCTTAATTTCTTTCTCTTCCAAATCGCATACAACATCTACAATATCGCTGGACAAAGCGCGATCAAACGCTCGCGCCATCAACAGCAACAGGCTTAATTTTTGGACCAAATCCTCGTCTTCTGGCTTGACGATTGTTTGGTAAGGAAGCACCCACTCACGAGTCTTCTTCTTATTTTTAAAGGAAGCGATCATGGCGACCAGCAGGCGCTCTCGATGATTCAATCCCGCCAGCTTGGAATGAAGAAGCACATAGAAGGTATGCTTCTGCCACTCGTAATAGCTGACCGCTACTCCCACATCATGCAGATGAGCAGCGATAAAGAGCAGTTGCCGCTCACTCTCCCCCATCTTGTGAATCGGCTTCAGATGATCAAACAGACGTTCGGAAAGGAAAGCCACGTGACGGGAATGTTCCATGTCTACATTGTAATATTGCATCGTGTTAGTGACGTCGGCCATCGTCACATCTTTACCGCTTTGAACTTCCCTCGGCCCAAAATAATGTTCGTAAAAAAGTCCTTCTCTTAACCCGTTGCCGCTAATGTACAAACTAGGGGCATGGCAGACTTCCATCAGCATCTGAATAATCAATCCGCCGGAAACAATAATATCCGCTCTATCCTTTGATAGACCGGGCAGGGATTGCAGCTCTTGTATGGTTAAGGTGGTAAGATGATTCATCGTCTCATCCACCTGCGCTTTTGTCATTTCATAATAATGGGCACTTTCTAATGGATAGTTGGTGAGATGGCGATGAACCTTCGCGATGTTCCGTACTGTTCCGCCAAGCCCGATCAGCGGAATACCCTTTGGAGTATTCATCCAATCGTACTGTTGGTAAACCTTGCGCAGGAACAGCTTGAGATCCCCTATCTTCTCCTTAAATTGTTCATGCAACGTGAGCGCGCCAAACGGCAAGCTAACAGCTCGCTTCAACTCCCGTTCTTCAAACAGGGTGACCTCCGAACTTCCCCCTCCAATATCCAGAGTAAAACCTGATGGAAGAGAAAATCCATTAATGACACCTAAAAATCCGTAGTAGCCTTCTTCTTGGCCGCTTAACACACGAAAGCGAAGCCCAGTTTCTCGCTCTACCTGATTGAGGAATTCTATCTGATTCTTTGCTTGTCGAACAGCCGCCGTTGTTATCGGAAAAATGGCCGTAACACCCCTTGACCGGCAAATTTTCATAAACCTTGTCAAAGTCGCCAGCGCCCGTTTGATGGCTGGTGGCTTCAGCGTTTGATCGGATCCCATATTTTCGCTTAAACGAACGGTTTCCTTGGTATCATCAATTAGATGGTAGACCTTTTCACTTACTTGAAACACAACCATGCGGATGGAGTTGGATCCCATATCAATGATGGCGATTTTGTTCAGCGTCGGCCACTCCTTTGCGCTAATTTCTATTCCCATTTCTCCCATTGGTTATCTTGCAGCAGATAAAGCGAGGCGGATTCTCCTACCGCAATCATTTGATGACCAATGGAACCAGATGCAAGCAGAATGACTTGTTCGGGGAGCTGTTTGCCTAATGACTCCCACTTGCCATCCGATTTCATCATAACACCCTGATCGGTCGCGAGATAGATTCGGTTATTGTCACGGTCGATTGAAAAAGAGTACATTTGCCGCGCGACAGGTGTGCCCTCTTGATTTAGATGACCATTCTCCTCAAAGAATAGCCCTTCTTGAGTCAGTATATAGAGCCGATTGCTATTTTTATCATAATCCATGGCAATCACTTCCGTGTTAACAGCAAGCCATTTTTTCCAATGCTCTCCGCTATCACTCGACTTGTAAATCCCTTCGTTTTCCACGTAAGCAAAGAGATTTACACCTTGGCCCGTGCTAAATCCAGCGATTGAACGAATGTCCAATGGAGTTGGAAGCCCTGTTGAAACATTCTTCCAGGTATTCCCTCCATCATGAGTAAGCTTACTCACCTGATTTCCCGCCACGTAAATCCAGTGTGGATTACTCGGCTCCACATAAATTCCTGTAATATCGCTTTTGGCCATTTCGGGCGAATACGCAGACCACAAGCCATCTTTTGCCGACCCATAAATGCCTGCATGGGTGCCCAATAAGATTCGCAGGTCTTGGGGGGAGACGTAGGCGAAATGAATTTGCTCCCCAGTTTGCAACACATCCTGATAGGTTAAATCACCAGGAATCTGTGCTGCTTGAACCGGTGAAGTATGTGAAATTTTTCTCTCCTCCTGGTTCTGCGGAGTACATCCTACCAAAAGAGCTGCCACCAGCCCCCCGATCATCCATACTTTTCTTGCGGTCTGTTTGTTCATCCCTAATCACCCTTCCCGTAATACCATGCTTACTTCTTACGGAGTTGTCGATTCGTTGATGAGTAATAAGAAGCTTGCTTCATCTATAACAGCAATTCCTAGTTTTTCAGCTTTCTCCAGCTTGGAGCCAGCTTTTTCGCCAGCAATCACCAAATCGGTTTTCTTACTCACACTGCTGGTTACTTTTCCCCCGAGCTGAGTGATTTTCTCTTCAGCTTCCTGACGGGAAAGCTGCTCAAGCGTTCCAGTGAGTACGACAGTCTTTCCTGCAAACGGCAAGCCTTCCGCGTTTTCGATACGAGTACCTTTGTACTCCAGATTGACTCCAGCTTGACGAATGCGCTCAATTAACGCATCCACCTGTGGCATCGAGAAATAAGCGATGATACTGTCCGCCATCTTAGGTCCGATCTCGTCAATAGCGGTTAAGTCTTCAGAGCTCGCTTCACGAATCCGATCCAGATGGCCAAAGTGCTCTGCCAATGTACGAGCCGCCTTGGAACCAACCAAGCGAATTCCCAAGCCAAAGAGAAGCTTCTCCACGGAATTCTGCTTGCTGGCCTCAATTGCTTCCAGCATGTTATCGACTGATTTGGCGCCCATCCGCTCTACTTGTAATAACTGATCTTTCTTCTCATGTAAATAGTAAAGATCTGCCACACTGTGGATCAGGCCAAGAGCAAAGAGCTGAGCGACTACTTTTTCGCCCAATCCGTCGATGTTCATGGCCTGCCTGGAGACGAAATGGCTCATGCCTTCGCGAATCTGCGCGGGACACTCCGGATTGATACAACGAAGCGCCACTTCTTCCTCTAAGCGTACCAATTCGCTGTTACACTCCGGGCAATGAGTCGGCATAACAAAAGGACGTTCATTACCCGTTCTGCGTTCAATGAGAACTTCTTCAATTTTTGGGATAATATCTCCCGCTTTTTTCACGACGACATGATCACCCAGCATCAGCCCTTTTTCACGGATAATGTCCTCATTATGCAGGGATGCTCGTTTTACGGTAGTCCCCGCCAGACTTACCGGTTTCAAGATGGCTGTTGGCGTCACGACACCCGTACGACCGACGCTAAGTTCAATATCCTCAAGAACAGTAATAGCTTCTTCCGCTGGGAACTTGTAAGCGATCGCCCAGCGAGGACTTTTAGCCGTGAAGCCCAGCTCCTGCTGCTGCGCGTAGCTGTCCACTTTGATCACCATTCCGTCTATCTCGTACGGAAGGTGAGGCCGCTTCTCGGTCCAGCCATTGACGAACTCAATAACCCCTTCAATATCGTCAAACAATCGCCACTCTGGATTGACGTTGAAGCCTAGCTCCTTCAGCGAAGTTAATCCTTCACTGTGAGAAGTGATCGCTTCTCCATTCCACTCGCCAATTCCATAAATAAACGTATCCAAAGAACGACTGGCAGCGATCTTGGGATCTAGCTGACGCAAGGAACCTGCAGCAGAGTTGCGCGGATTGGCAAACAAAGCTTCGCCGCGTTGCTCACGCTCTTTGTTCAACCGCTCAAAAGCTCGCTTGGGCATATACGCCTCGCCGCGCACTTCCAAACTGATTGGTTGCTTGAGACGAAGCGGGACCTGGTGGATGGTCTTGAGATTCTGGGTAATATCCTCCCCAACCTGCCCATCTCCACGAGTAGCCCCGGTTGTAAACAATCCGTCTTCATAGCGCAGGGAAACCGCAAGCCCGTCAATTTTGAGCTCGCAAACATAGCGAACCTGTTGATTTCCTACCCCTTGCCTCACACGACGGTCAAAATCGCGCAAATCATCCTCGCCAAACGCGTTGCCAAGGCTTAGCATCGGCGTACGATGTTCTACTTTTTCAAAGAACGGAAGGGGTGTTCCCCCCACGCGTTGCGTCGGGGAATCAGGGACGACAAGATCAGGAAACGCATCCTCGAGCCCTTGCAATTCACGCATCAATTGATCATACTCTTGATCGGAAATTTCCGGACGGTCTTCTATATGATACAGACGATTATGGCGATCAATTTGTTTCCTTAATTCTTCAATACGCGTCTCTGCGGTTACCCGATCCATTCCGTTCATCCTTTCTTTTCCTTACACCTTGGTGATTGGAGCAAATTTAGCCAACAGCTTCTTGATCCCTGTTGGGGAAGGGAAAGCGATATCGATCTCAAGATTATCGCCTGTGCCCTTGGCGCTCACGACTGTTCCAATGCCCCACTTGGCATGACTTACTTTATCTCCTGTTTTAAAGTCCACTCCTGCTGCTCCACCATGCATTGGGGTTTTGCCTGCTGCCGGTTGAATCGTAGCCGGACGAGCAAACGAAGCGGACGCGGGACGAGCATGGGACCCGTAGCTGAACTTCTCGGTACGAGCGCCAGAACTAGCGCCGTAGCTTGAGCCACCCCCCATACCTGGTCGACCCCAGCCGCCACCGCTGGATTCTCTTGAAACAAATCCATCCAGCAATTCTCCAGGGATTTCGTTAAAGAATCGGGAAGCCGCATTGGTATTCGTCCGACCAAACAAGGTTCTCATTCGCGCTCTCGTCAAGTAGAGTCTCTCTTCCGCGCGAGTGATCCCTACATAGGCTAGGCGACGTTCTTCCTCCATCTCGCTGTCGTCAAACAGCGCGCGGTTATGTGGAAAGACGCCCTCTTCCATCCCCACAAGGAACACCACAGGAAACTCCAGACCTTTGGCGCTATGCAGCGTCATTAAGGTCACTTGGCCCTCAGCCGGAACATCGTCTGCTTGCTCCTGATCTCCCAGCGTATCGATATCCGCAACCAAAGCTAGATCTGTCAAGAATGCCAGCAGCGTGCGGTCTTCACTTTTCTTCTCAAACTCCTGCGTAACGGACAGAAACTCCTCGATGTTCTCGAGTCTTGCTTCCGCTTCGAGAGACTTCTCTTCTTTCAACGCGTCACGGTAGCCCGTACGCTTCAGCACCTCTTCAACCAGCTCTGTTACGCTTAGGTAATCCGACATTTCGATCAAATTGGAGATCAACTCGCCGAATGCCCCAATCGCGTTGGTCGTACGCGACGGAAGCCCCATGTAACCTACTTCCTGAATCGCTTTAAACATCGTCATCCCATGAGCCGATGCGTACGCTTGAATCTTCTCAACGGTAGTGTCCCCGATACTTCGCTTGGGCACATTAATAATCCGAACCAAGCTAATGTCATCGTCCGGATTAGAGATCAATCGCAGGTAAGCGAGAATATCTTTAATCTCCTTGCGATCATAGAACTTCAAGCCGCCCACGATTGTGTAGGGAATGGTCGATTTAATCAGAACATCCTCCAATACCCGGGACTGCGCATTGGTTCGATAGAGAATGGCAAACTTGTCAAATCGTTTATAGGTAGCCAACTGTTGCTTAATCGTTTCGACGATAAAATATGCTTCATCATGCTCCGAATCTCCCTCGAAGGCATATATTTTATCCCCTCCTGGATTTTCGGTCCAGAGATTCTTCGGCTTGCGATTGACGTTTTTGGCAATCACCGCATTGGCCGCTTCGAGAATGGTTTTGGTCGAACGGTAGTTTTGCTCCAGCTTGATTGTGGTCGCTTCCGGATATTCCTTCTCAAAATTTAAAATGATCGATATATCGGCGCCACGCCATTTATAGATACTCTGATCCGCGTCCCCTACACAGCATACGTTGCGCCACTTGGCCGCCAACATGGATATGAGCAGATATTGCGCGCGGTTCGTATCCTGATACTCGTCCACGTGAATGTAACGGAACTTCTTCTGGTAATACTCCAGCACTTCCGGCACATCCTGAAATAGGCGAACGGTCGTCATAATCAGATCATCAAAATCAAGCGACTGATTCCGCTTCAGCTTTTTCTGATAGAGTTCATACACTTGAGAAACCGCTTTGGTAAACGGATCGCCTACCCGTTTCTCGTACATTTTGGGGTCTAACAGTTCATTCTTCGCGCCGCTGATCGCCGCAAGCACACTTCTTGGTTCATATTTTTTTGGATCGAGATTCAGTTCTTTTAAGCATTGCTTGATGACGTTCTGTTGATCGCCCGCATCAAGAATGGAGAAGCTTCGGCTAATGCCCATCCGATCAATATCCCTGCGCAAAATTCGCACGCACAAGGAGTGAAAAGTAGAAATCCAAATATCGTCAGCACCTTGGGAGACAATACGTCCGACACGCTCGCGCATTTCGCGTGCCGCTTTATTGGTAAAAGTAATCGCCAGTATGCTCCATGGCGCAGCATTCATCTCTTGTATCAAAAAGGCAATTCGCTGAGTCAATACGCGTGTTTTCCCACTGCCCGCTCCTGCCAAGATGAGAACAGGTCCGTCTGTTTTCACAACCGCTTCCCGTTGCTCCGGATTTAAGCCAAAAAGAATCTTTTCACGTGCTGACATAAAGTCTCATTGCCACCTTTCACATCAAAAAAGAAATCATACGTTCCTATTTTGGCACAGATTACCCCTGTATGCCAGTTTTTCTGACGAAAAGCAAAAAACGTAGTACAAGAAATTCTCGTACTACGCAGCAGCCTTGAACTATTTATTTTCGGCAAACGTTTTTCACGGCTTGCACAGTCTCCAGCGCTTGCTCCAGATTGTCGTAAATCGCATTGCCTACAACTACCGTGTCTGCGATTTCAGCCATTGCTTGCGCCTGTTCGACTGTCCGAATGCCGCCACCATAAAATACATGCGTCTCTTCAAGCACCGATTTAGCGGCGCGAACCATCTCGACATCGCCGTAAGTTCCACTGTATTCCAGATAGACAATCGGCAAACGACAAATCTTGCTGGCTACTTGAGCATAGGCCTTTGCTTCTTCCCCTGTCAGAATCGGTCGCGCTTTGGTTACTTGTGCCACTGAGGAGTCCTCGTTGAAGATCAAGTACCCTTCCGAATAAATCGACTCCCAGTGAATATAGGCACCGTATTCCTTCAAGCCCTCCACATGTGGAGCAAATAACCAATCCGAATCACCCGCATTCAAGACAAGCGGGACGAAGTAGGCGTCAAATCCAGGAACTACCGATTGCAGGTTGGACAGCTCCAAGACCGCAGGAACGGCATATCGTCTGATTCTCGCCATTAAATCAAGTGTGTTCTCATAGGTAACACCAAGCGTTCCCCCTACCAGAATCGCATCGGTACCCGATTCACAAACAGCTTCCAACGCATCGTCGTCAATCGGTTTATCCGGATCTAGTTTAAACGCGTGGCGCCAACCACTGTAATCAATCACGTCAACAAGCCTCCTGCCTATTTGCCAATTCTCTCCAAGGCAAGCTGATAGCCGTCATTGCCGTAGTTCAGACAGCGCTTCACACGCGAAATCGTTGCCGTACTGGCTCCGGTTTCCGCTTCAATCTGGTTATAGGTAAACCCTTTGCGAAGCATGCGTGCCACTTCCAATCTTTGCGCAAGCGACTGCATTTCATTAATCGTGCACAAATCATCAAAGAATTGATAGCATTCTTCCATCGACTCAAGCGAGAGAATCGCCTCGAATAATTGTTCAATACCTTTTCCCTTCAGCTTCTCCAATTGCATCTCGATCACCCCATTATTGTGGGAAATTATTTGTCTCTGTAAAATTTTTATGCGTTAAAGACCTACATTCACTATATTAGAAAAAAAACGCTTCCAATTCAAGTGTTTACTGATATTTCAATTCCTTCGATAATCCTGGCGAATCCGGAACGATATTCATCCACGTATTCCCCGGCAACAAAGGCAATTCCTGCGTAAAGCTGATATCCGTATAGGCACGAATGACGCCTCCGCTGCGCTTCCATTTGATCTTGCGGGCTTTGCCCTCTTGGAACAGGTATCCATCCCCTGGGCCTACGACATCCACGCTTCTGCGGCCTTCTTTATCCAGAACCCGATGTTTGGCTGACACCACGAGCAAATTAGTTACAGAAAGCTGCTGATTCGTCGTCAAATCCAGATGCGGCTGCCCTTGTGTAAAGCGAAGGTACCGTTTGGTTTTGGGATCGTACTGATAGGACACCTTGTAAGCAGGGTGGAAGGTCACATCAATATGGGCGGCTGGCTCTCCCTCTTGTATGGTCGTGTCAGCAGGCAAGAAAGAGATATACGGAAGCTCAGACTTCATGCGCATCCCTTTATCCTGCATGGCTTTTTCAATGTGATCCAAGTCGGTATATAGGTTATGCGGCGCTTTGCGGAACTTCTCGCGCCAAAAATAGGCGCCGTTACTAATTTCATTAATGGATGAGTAATCGGAGTGAGCCAAGGTATCCAGCGCTTCCTGACTTCCTCCAGCGTGCACCATGACAGCGTCAAAGCCAGCTCCCACCTGAATAAAGTAGGGGCGAATGCTTCTTACTGGTCCTACTACTTCCGGTTTCTGACTTTGATAGATGGCGATGAAGCGTGTCACTTCTCCCTCCGCCAGAATCTCATAAACAATGTCCGCTTTATCTAAACCCGATTGGGGACGTGCCTTGGGATGATTGTTGACCATGACCATAATCGGCCGATTGTCCAACTTATGATCAACAGCAACTCCTGTGAATGGAGCCGTGTACGGTTTGGTTGTTGAGATGGGGCCAGTAGGCGCAACAGTTGGCTGCTGCTTGGGATCGACCGGCTTGGTTGCGACGTCTTGGCTGCATGCGGCTAACAAGGAGCACAAGGCGATAGGTATCAGCAGCATTCTGGTTCGTTTCAGCATGTGACCACTCCTTCTATATTTCACCCGTACCTTATTCTTTTTCTGCAACATCCATAATAATCCTCCTTATGGTGACGCAAGAGCAAATTCCTATACTTTTACACATTTCTCTCTTTTGGTTGCCACACCCATTCCCTAGACTGAAAGAAGTCGCATTTCCTGTGCATCACTTGATTATCTGATATGATGGAATTAGGTCACCCCCATTTTTCGACTAGAAAGAGAGATGTAACGAATGGTTCAACCCACTACCTATATCGTTCACCTTGTAGAAGATGAGGTTAATCTGCTGGAGTTGTTAAAACCCTACTTACAAAACGCAGGCTATGAAGTGAGAGCGTTCCAGACTGGTGAAGAAGCGTTGGAAGCACTGAAGTACGACGCTCCCCATCTGTGGATACTAGATATCATGCTGCCTGATATAGACGGCTACGAGCTGCTTCGCCAGATCAAAGGCAAATCAGATGTCCCGATCATTTTCATTTCGGCGCGCGATCAGGATATCGATAAAATCATTGGTCTGGAGCTTGGCAGTGACGATTATCTGGCCAAACCGTTTTTACCGCGCGAATTGGTGATCCGGGTGCAAAAGCTGCTACAACGCACGTACGAAAGAGGAAATTCCCTGCCGGCCAGCCAACCACCAGCACAAGGTTATCAGGACTGGATTCAGGTAGGTCCGTATCAAATCTCCGAAAAGGGCCGTCAAATCAAAGACGCCCATGAGCAAATCGAACTGACGACCAAAGAATTCGATCTCATCCTCTACCTTGTGCGCAACCGTGGACAAGCACTTCAGAGAGAACAGATTCTCACGGCTGTCTGGGGAGATGATTATATCGGCTCCGATCGGGCAGTCGATGATTTGGTCAAACGAATCCGTAAAAAAATGGCCAAGTTCCCAATCGAAACCGTCTACGGATTTGGCTATCGTATGACACAGGAGTGAGGAGGCGATGAGACTGCGTATTCATCTGAAAAACTGGCCCCTTTCTCGCCAAATCGTGATTCTCTTCATGATTCTGACTATCACACTGGGAGCCGGTGTAGGTATTCTGTATCCGTTTGCCATCAAGCAATATCTTGTACAGAATACCTTTAGCCTGCTGGAGGAAGAGTTCGATGCTCTCTCCAGCCACATCTCGTTTAACGAGAAAAACGAATTACTCCCTGTGCCAGCATCCGCTCCATTTTTCCTGCAATTACTTTTACAAAACTACACGTATTCATTTAACGTCTTGGTTTTCGACACAAACGGCGGTCTGTTGGGACATCGAAGCGATCAACCGATTACAGAAGCACAAACGACTTACTTATATAACCGCGCGGCTACCGCCAAGAGTAACGAGCTTCAGCACGGAACGCTGAATCAGCCGGATGAATCCTATTTGTTCGTCAGCAAGCGCATGAATTTTCACGGATTCCCTTACTATCTCGTACTGTTCTCCAAGGAACAGGAGCTTAACCAGATTAACACCATTTTGCAAAAACAGTTCTTTCTGGTCTTTACAATCCTTCTACTCGTCAGCTGGATTCTTGCCGTCTGGTTTAGCAGCTATCTAAGCAAGCCGCTGCGAAAATTGGAGGATATCTGCCAGAAGATCGCGAACCGCCAATTTGATATTCCCCTCTCGCTTGATCGACAGGACGAAATCGGTCAACTGGCTCGTTCGTTCGACTCGATGAAAAATCAATTGAAGGATTACGACGAATCTCAGCGTCACTTTGTGCAGAATATTTCCCATGAACTGAAAACCCCGATCATGGCGATCCAAGGGTATACGCAAGGACTGCTCGAAGGCGTATTTAAAGGCGTGCAGGCAGAGAAGGGCTTGCAGATCATTATGGAAGAAAGCAGACGGCTAGAGGATGTCGTGGAGCAACTGCTTTATCTGACCAAAATCGAGTCGGTCGAAGAGATGCTGGAAATCACGCCTTTGCAGCTTTCCGAGATGTTCTTCTACCTCCAGCAACGTCTGCATGTTTTAAATCCGCAGATTCACTGGGAAATCGCCATTCCGTCTGTAGTAAAGGTAGAAGGTGACGGCGAGCAGCTTAGTACTGCCTTCGTCAATATCCTGGAAAATCAGCTCCGGTATGCCAAAAGTTTATTAAAAGTTGAAGCCGAATCACTGCAGGATGACGTACAAATCGTGATCTCCAATGACGGTCCGCCCATCGATGAAGCTCTTCTGCCCAACCTGTTTCAACGCTTCCGCAAGGGCAAAAGCGGAAAGCATGGCCTTGGGCTTGCGATCGCGAGAGCTGTTATCGAGGCGCACCATGGCACTATACAAGCATCCAATACCGAGCTTGGGGTTTCTTTTACGATCCTCCTGCCCAAAACTCAGTTGAAGCGTAGCCAATAAGCCAGCAAAGAAAGCGAGAAGCGAGGGGATTGTTCCTCGCTTTTTTCATTTTCTATTTTCATCTATTCTATTGATCATTTTTCATTCTATCGATCAAATTTTATTGTATGTGAAATACAGTTTCTGACCATTAAATTTAATAGACATAATATATTGAATTTTCTATGAATTAATTTGCGCCATTATATATTTTTTCGACAAACAGCCTGATAAATTTAGGATTTCATCCATGGTTTCACCTTGTCGTTAATTGACGAAACCGCTTACAACTGATATGTTTATAAAGTATAGAAAAATCAAAAAGTAGTATTGGGGGTTGCATAAAAATGCAGAAACGCAACAAAATTGTTTCTTTGTTACTTTCCTCTTTTCTCGTTACTTCTTTGCTTGCTGGCTGCGGCGGCGGTGCGAGCAGTAACGCAGGAGGAGCAAGCGGAAATGCCGCCAGCGGTTCCACTGTGATCAAAATCGCTACGCAAAGCCCACTCTCAGGTTCTCAATCACTTGAAGGTGAAGGAATTAAACTGGGCGCCGAGTTAGCGGTGAAAGATCGCGCGGAGGACTTCAAAAAGCTAGGATTCGATCTTCAACTTTTCCCGCAGGATGACCAAGCTGACCCAAAACAAGGGGTAGCCAACGCAGAAATGCTCATCTCTGATAACGACGTGTTAGCCGTTATCGGTCACTACAATACAGGAGTAGCGATTCCCGCTTCTGTTAAATACGAAGAAGCCAAGCTGCCTATGGTTTCTCCAGCCAACACAGGCGTGCAATTGACTGAAGATGGCAAAAAATCAGTTAACCGAATCGTAGCTACAAACCACACCATCGCTCCTGCAGCCGCTAAATACGCGAAAGACACTTTGGGCATTAAGTCCGTTTTCCTGATCCACGACAAAACAGCGTATGGACAAGGCCTTGCAGATGAGGTTCGCAAGTCTTTCAAAGATCTTGGCGTTCAGGAATTAGGCTATGAAGGGGTAACAGCTGGCGAAAAAGATTACAGTGCCGTCATCAACCAAGTCATTGCGAAAAAACCTGATCTGATCTTCTTCGGCGGTATGTACGCGGAAGCCGGAATCATCGCGAAGCAGGCGAAGGAAAAGGGCTTCACAGGCAAACTGATGGGCGGCGAAGGTATCGAGTCCAATGATATCTACAAAATCGCCGGAGATGCCGCACCTGGTATCGTTTACGCAACCGTTGTCGGCGATACCCGTTCCACTGATGAAGGCAAAAAATGGATCGACAAATACAAAACCACTTTCAGTAAAGACCCAGCTGCCTTCTCTCCATTCTCCTATGACGCTACACTGGTAGCCCTGAATGGAATCGAGAAAGCAATCAAAGAGAATGGTGGCAAAAAGCCATCCCGCGAGCAAGTAATGAACGCAATTCGCTCTACTTCCGGCTTTAAAGGCCTCTTCACAGATGTTACCTTTGATGACAAAGGCGACAATACTTCCGCAAAAGTATTCATCTATGAATATGGCAAAGACAAAGCTGAGTTCAAAGGAGAAGCCAAGTAATACTTCGACGAAACCCGCTAACGCGTAACAGCGATTAGCGGGTTTTTTTGGTCTTCTTCATTGTCTATCGATCTCTGACCCCACGCACTATTCTAATTTTGCCCCTTTTCACCATGACATGAGTCTTTTACCATAATGAGAAGTCACTGATGAAAAGGAGCACCGCTATGATTCCCATGAGAGCTTGTGAAGACCAAACCAAAATTGAAGAGTTCCTTACGTCAGCACGGATTGGCTTTCTTGGCCTGACTGATGGCAACTCCCCCTATGTCGTCCCCTTAAACTATCTTTGGTGGGACAATCGCATCTACTTTCACGGTTCAGACCAAGGAAAAAAGGTGGATTTGATTCATCAAAACCCTTCCTGCTGTTTTACCGTCAGTGAGGAATACGGGACCATCGCCCAACCGGTTCCCGCCCATACGGACACAGCCTATATGAGCGTGATGATCTTTGGCAACGCTGAGCTTGTCCATGATCCTGTTGAAGCAACCGAGGCATTAGACCGGATGCTGGATAAATACGTTCCAGGCTATTACGCCTCGCCACTCTCTCAACAGCATGTCATCAAATACCGTTCTTCGCGCGGACACGGTGTCGCTCTCTATCGAATGGAGGCTTTAACACTTACGGCAAAAGAAAACCCGGTAAAGACAGACGAGATGTTTTATCCAGGACGGACCCAAAGAATGGATTCTCAAGATTAGAAAAGACTTCGTCCCTTTTCGCTCTGTGGAAGTTCGCAATGAAGTAAAGAAGTCCGCTCTCTCAATCCGAAAGGGAGTCGCCAAACGCTTCGCGCCCCTACGGGGTTGAGTGGCGCCTCTTTTCCCTTTCTCCTTTCCTTCGCTAGGCTTCACTTCCAAGGAGGCTGCAAGCGGACGATGTCTTTTCTTAATGGGCTTGCGCAAATGGAAGAATGCATAATTACTTTACCACTGTAAAGTAATTATGCATTCCGATACAACAAAAAAAGGACTTCACCACTTACGGTGACAGTCCCTTTTTCTTCTTACGCCAAGTAAGCTTCACGCACTTGCGGATCGGTGAGCAACACACTTGCTTCGTCTTGGAGAATAATTTCCCCTGTTTGGATCACATATCCGCGATGAGCAACAGAAAGTGCTTGATTCGCGTTCTGCTCAACCAACAGGATGGTCATTCCTTCCTTGTTCAACTCGGTGACGATTTCAAAGATTTGTTCAACCAGAATCGGAGCCAATCCCATGGACGGTTCATCCAACATGAGAATTTTAGGCTTCATCATCAATCCACGAGCAATCGCCAGCATTTGCTGCTCACCGCCGGACATGGTTCCACCTTTTTGATTAATCCGTTCCTTCAGACGAGGGAAGTAATGAAACGCGCGCTCAATTCCTTCGTCAATAATTTGCTTGTCGGTTACGGAGAAAGCTCCCATCTCCAAGTTCTCTCGCACCGTCAGCTTCGGGAAAATACGGCGACCTTCCGGAACGTGAGCAATCCCCGCCAAAGCGACTTCATGCGTTTTATATCCGGTGATGTCTTTGCCGTTGAAGATAACCTTTCCTTCGCGAGCTTTCGTCTGTCCACAAATAGTTTTAAGTGTAGTTGATTTGCCCGCACCATTGGATCCAATCAGGGTCACTACTTCTCCCTGTTCAACTCTGATCGTCAGCCCTTTCAACGCATGGATTCCGCCGTAATAGGTGTGGACGTTCTGTAATTCTAATAGCGCCATTGTCTAATCCTCCCCTCTTACGACACTTCCGTAGCACTTTTGCCGAGATAAGCTTCAATAACATTCGGATTGGTACGGATTTGCTCAGGTGTACCCTCCGCAATTTTGCGTCCATAATCCAACACGTGAATATATTCTGACAACCCCATGACCAGCTTCATATCATGCTCAATCAAAATGATGGTGAGATCTAATTCTTTCTTCAGCTTGCGAATAAAATCTGTCATCTCCACCGTTTCGCGCGGATTCATCCCTGCCGCAGGTTCGTCCAGCAAAATAATTTGCGGATTCGTTGCCAGTGCGCGCGCAATCTCCAATCGTCGTTGCAACCCGTATGGGAGACTTCCCGCCGCTTCATTGGCAATATGCTCAATGCCCACATATTCAAGCAGCTGATAAGCTTCCACTCTGGATTTCTCTTCCTCTGTACGCACTCGCTTCGTGTTAAACAGGATGCCGAGGATTCCAGCAGACAGACGGCTGTGTACACCTACCATGACGTTCTCCAACGCACTCATTTGTTTAAATAGTCGGATATTTTGGAATGTCCGAGTGATGCCTCGTTCCGCAATCTGATCGGGACGCAGGCCTTTGATACTCTTGCCGTTCAACAACACATCTCCTTCATCCGGCACATAAAAACCGGTAATCATATTGAAGAATGTTGTTTTGCCGGCTCCGTTCGGCCCGATAACCGCTGTAATGGTTCCTTTTTCTATTTGAATGGTGACGTCCTGATTGGCTACGAGACCGCCGAATCGTTTGGTCAAACCATTTGCTTCTAATAGTGCCATCTTGCTGCCCCTCCTTTTGGCTGGATCTACTTGCCTCCCGTTATTTTCCCTAAGATGCCTTGCTTCACGCTGGTATACTGGCTTTTCTTGATGCCGTCAATGTCGTTTTTCTTCCGTTGGGCCGGTATTAACCCATTCGGTCGATATAAGGCGGCTAGGATTAATAAGATACCAAAAACAAGACGTTGGAACTTGGACGGGTCAAGCTGACTCGGCAAGTTAATGATTCCGGATGCCTGCAAAGAATGCAGGAAGTTGGAGAATTCCTTCAGTAATTGAACCTGCAGAACCGTAACGAATGATGCCCCCAGAATTACACCTGGGATACTGCCGCTGCCACCCAAGATAACCATGACGAGGATACCGATCGATTCCATCATGGTAAACGACGTCGGGTCAACGAAGGTTTGCTTGGCGGCGAAGATTACCCCTACCACCCCTGCGAAGGAAGCACCCGTAGCAAAAGCGGCAATTTTGGTTTTCAAGAGAGAAATCCCCATGGACTGCGCGGCCAATTCGTCTTCACGAACAGCGATCCAAGCGCGTCCCAGACGTGAATGCTCGAAGCGGACGTTCGCCAAAACGATAAAGGCAATCACAAACAAGACAATAAAGTAGAAGTAGAACGGTGTGGACATTTTTATTCCGAACAACTCCGGTGAGGCTATTGGCGTAAGGCCTTGAGGGCCGTTTGTGATGTTGATGGGCTTATCCAGGTTGTTAAAGATAATGCGGATAATCTCCCCGAACCCAAGTGTTACGATGGCCAGGTAGTCCCCTTTTACACGTAAGACTGGCAGACCTAGTAAAATACCGAAAATAGCCGCAACGATTAATCCAACGATTAAGAACAGCCAGAACCACTCGCCGGAGAGCGGGAACAGATGACCCGGGATAAATTCATTCGCTTGCGCGGTAGCAAAAATCGCATAGGCATAAGCTCCAGCCGCGAAGAACGCCACATAGCCAAGGTCTAATAAACCAGCGAAACCGACTACGATATTAAGCCCAAGTGCCATCGCAACATAAATCCCTACCTGTGACGCTACCTCCATGTAATAGCGGTTGTCACCGGCCACCAACGGGATAATCACGAGAAGTATTGCTGCCCCCATAAGCGTGCGGATGAGCTTGGATGTTTTTGTGTAGAATACGAGGATTACGGAGAATAAAATCCCGATAAAAGCGATTACTGACTTTTCCATCAAGTAAAGGGCGGTAGCAAAAGCGGCTACCCAGATAACGGTAAAGAGAAGAGGGATTTGTTTTTCTTTGAAGACAGAATTCCATAGATTATTCGCCATGTTCTCTCACCTACACTTTCTCTTTTACGGCTTCGCCAAACAGACCTTCTGGCTTGAACAAAAGCACGAGAATTAGAATCGCAAACGAAAATACGTCTTTATACTCGGCACCAAAAGCGCCGTTCGTAAGCGGCCCAAGGTATGCACCGGCAAGTGATTCCAACACACCCAAGAGGACACCGCCGACCATCGCCCCACGAAGATTACCGATACCGCCAAGAACCGCTGCGGTGAATGCTTTTAAACCGAGAATGAATCCAATGTAAGGGTCAATCGTTCCATAATTCTGAGCGAAAAGCACCCCAGTGGCACCGCCTAAGCTGGAACCGATCAGGAAGGTAAGCATAATTACTTTGTCGACATTTATAGTCATCAGCGATGCCGTAGATTGATCTTGGGCTACAGCACGCATGGCGATTCCCCATTTAGTCTTGTTTACGAAGAAAGTTAATGTAATCATCATTACAATCGCAAGCACGATAACAATTAAGCCTTTAACTGGAATAGTGGCAACTCCCAAATCAATCTGTCCAGGGAAGAGGATTGGCGCATTCAAGTAAAACTCATTGCGAGTAATCGCTTCTGTAAAACGAACCACGTCCTGTAACAAGAACGAAACACCAATTGCCGAAATAATCGGAACTAATTTGGGAGCATTGCGCAGCGGACGATAAGCGACCCGCTCGATGCCGACACCAAGCGCTCCAGTAACCACAGAGGCGATCACAATACTAAGAATGAAGGCCAAGTAAGGATTCATGCCTGAATTCGCCGCATCCGAAATTAATAAAACTTCCGTACCAACAAACGCACCCACCATGAAGATTTCACCGTGCGCGAAGTTGATAAACTCCAAAATTCCGTATACCATCGTATAACCTAAAGCAACGACGGCATACATAAACCCGAGGGTTAGTCCATCAACCAGTACTTGAGGCAGCATGCTGAGCATCGTCTTTTCCCTCTTTTCATGTAAATTTCTCTATCTTTACTAAACTCATTGCAAACTGGAAACGAGACGGTCTCTTCTATACGCAAGGAAAGGGCGACAACCTACGTGTCGCCCCGATACAGCGTGCTGAGATGAGGCAAAGAATAAGCTGCGATTTGTTCTATGTTGGATTATTCAGCTTTACCCACAAAAACGGATTTATCTTTTTCATATTTATAGATAAATACTTCCGCGTATTTATTGTCACCCTTGTCGTCAAAGCTGACTTTGGTGAATTGTCCTTGGAAATCCGTTGTTTTGTGAACGGCATCCAGAACTTGCTCACGCGTTGGTTTTTTGCCACCGTTTGCTTTGATCGTTTCTTTTAAGCCGTTCAGGATGACATTCATGCTGTCATATCCGTATACGGAGAAGGTTTCAGGCTTTTTGCCCATCGCTTTCTCATAATCGGCAGCCCATTTCTTCCCTTCTTCGGTTTGCGATACGTCACCCGCTATGGATGTGAAGATAACTCCTTCAACAGCTGGACCAGCAATCTTGATCATGTCGGAAGAGTCTATACCGTCGCCACCCATGAAGTAGCCTTTGAAGCCTTTTTCACGAGCTTGCTTGACCAGGATACCGCCTTCCGAGTAGATGCCTCCAAAGTAGAGAAGGTCAGGCTTCTTGGAGACTACTTGGTTAAGTACTGCGCTATAATCTTTCTCGCCTTGGGTGATCCCTTCGTAACCAAGAACTTGCACGCCGTCCTTTTCCAATTGGGCTTTTACCTGATCAACAAGACCTTGGCCATACGCTGTTTTATCGTGAATGAGGAAAGCTGTTTTTGCACCCAATTGGTTCTTCGCGTAAATCGCGGCTTTCGGACCTTGCGAGTCATCACGCGCGCAAATTCGGTGAACAGTTTTCTTGTTTTCTTCGGTCAACTTGACTCCAGTATTAGCTGGAGATACCATTACCAGCTTGCCTTCTTCATACTTGACAGAAGAGGGAATCGCGACACCTGTGTTAAAGTGTCCAACTACCCCGTAGACATCTGGATTGGAGATGAGAAGCTCCGCGTTCGCTACGCCTTGCTTGGGGTCTGCTTGGTCATCCTGTGGATATAATTGCAAGTCAAAACCCATTTTTTTGAATTCGTCTTTTTGGAGATTAAGAGCATACTCCGCACCTGTTTTGATAGCATCCCCGATAGCAGACTGCGACCCTGAGAGTGGGCTTTGCGTCGCGATCAGGATCTTTCCGCCATCTGAAGCTCCGCTGTTTGCAGAACCACTTGGTTGAGTCGTTGAGCCGCCTCCGGCACTGGGAGCACCGCCACCGCATCCTGTGAGAGCCATTCCAGCAGCTAAAACCGCTGTCAGAAATCCGAGCTGAGTCTTTCTCTTCATACCCGTTAAATCCCCCTTTTCTACCTGTCACTTGTCTTTCTATCACCAAATTCCTTCTGGCTTCTCAGCTCTCAAAGAATGTAAGTGACGTCTCTATCATGCAGCTGATGGCAGATGTAGCTTGGCTCTTCAATTATTGTAAGATAAATTAGAAGATTTACAAGAGAAAAAATTATTTTTATTGTTATATTATTTATGTTTTTGCACAATTCTGGATCATTTTGGAATAAGTATATCTTTAGTTTAATTCGGTAAAGTGTCTAGTTGGCTGGATGGAACAATGATTTTTCTCTTTTTGACATCGTAAATCCCTTCATCCATGAGCCGAATGAACGGTAGATGTGTAGCCGTAATAAACAACAGCGAGTAGATTGGGTCGATATGTTTATGGCCTTTTTTCCGCAGGAATTCACAGAACTCCTCACCTTTCTCCACAAGCACTGCCATCGGCTCCTGACTGACCATCCCCGATATCGGAAGACGCTGTTCAAACTCTATGCGACCTTGGTTCAAGAGTACGATTCCGCCGTTCATTCGATTCAGGTGACGGATGGCTTCGGCGATCTGCACCTTATCTCTTCCCAGTACGATCCAGTCACCTGAAGCCGTATAGGTACTAGCCAAGGCGTCGATATTCTCTCCAAATCCGCGGAGGACAGCCCGAGTAATCCTTCTTGAGTGCGTGTCCAGCAAAAAGACGTAACAAAGCGATGGGTCATGCTCCAAACTGATGAATCCGTCCGAGTCCCGTGGCAGCTTTTCCATCGCTGGTTTGGTAATCACGGCATTCAGCATCTCGATGACGGAAATCTCTGTGTCCGGGTGTACGAAATCAAACCAATCAGCTGACGCTTGCATAAGCCAGTCATCGCTGCGATTCTCAAAGGAAAACTGGGACAAGTCCACGTTCAGAGGCTTTTGTACCAACTGCTGATTGCGACTCCACACCTTTCCATTGGCCATAACTGTATGCGGCACGGGATTTTCAGGAGCGGAAAGCATCAGGATATCGGCGATTCTTCCTGGTGTAATACTGCCAATCTCCGCGTCCAAGCCATAATAAGTTGCCGGGTTCAACGTAGCCATTACATACGCTTCCGTGGCTGGCGCACCCGCTTCGATGGCTACGCGAATGGTGTAATCCATGAAGCCTTTTCCCATCATTGGCGGTGTGGAACCGTCTGAGGTCAGCATAAATCGCGAGGACCAAGGGATCTGTCGCTCACGGATTCCCTGGATGAGAACCGGCAAATCGGGACGAATAGACGAATGACGCAACGTAACATACAATCCCAGACGTAGCCGGTTGATTAGTTCATCAACGTTAATGCTTTCGTGGCATGCTGTCACGCCTGCCGCAGCCGCAATGTTGAGTGTATCCCAGGAAGCGCCCGGATGATGTCCTTCAATTCTTTTGCCGAGTTCTCTTGCCTTCATCATCCCGTGGATTAACTCTTCTTGCTCAGCCAGAATGCCACCCCAATCGGTTAATTCGCCTGCCTGAATGACGAGGGGATGGGCGAGCATCTGGGTTAATTGGTCTTTTGTGTACCTTGCCTTTTTCTCTATTTTCTGACTTTGAGGATCAAGCCTTGCCCAGAAGTACTGTTTAACTGGATGCCCAGACAAAAGATCCATGATTTGCGTTACCTCTTCAAACGGCAAGCTATTGAAAAGAAATAGGTTATCCGCGATCATTGTCGTCGTTCCACGCGCTAAGGCATAATCGTTTAAATTAAATGGGTTGTACCACTGAAATGGATGCGCATGCGGCTCAATATAGCCGGGCACCAGATAAGACCCTGTCGCATCGATAATCTCTGTGTGTTCGTCGACTAACGGCTCACGTTCTCCTATGTAGGCGATTCGTTCTCCTGCGAGTACCACATGGGCTTCCCGCCATTCTTTGAGGAAGACGTCCAGCACCTTCCCGCCTCGGATCCATACCGTGGCCGCTGCCTGATTCTTGGCAGTTCGCAACAGCTGCAAATATTTTTCTTGCGATAATGGTCGTATACGCATAATCGTTCATTCCTTTCATCCGTTTTTTTCCATGTTTGTTTTTCGGAGGTGGTTACAAACTATCAGTAGAAAAGGGAGGGAATCTGTCCATGCAAAAGAACGTTGGAACAATTGACGCATCCATTCGAATTACACTCGGCTTGTTAGGCTTGGCTTACGGTATAGGCAAGATGTCCAGACGTCCTCATCGTACTCCATGGCTTCTCATGACCATGTCCGCTATGAAAGTTGCCGAAGGAGTCACCGGTTTTTGTCCGATGCTATATGGTATGGGTGTGGAAACGCGCACGGAACAAGGTATGGAGAAAGCGAAAAAAAAGCTGTCCAGAATCGGGGACAATTTCATGGCTTCCCAGCTGGCCCAATTCACAGAAGCGATTGGCGAAGAAAATAACCGTTCCCATATGACCTCGAATGTTAACCGCCAAGAAGGTAGCAAACAGGATTTCGATGTGGCTGAAATGGTTAGCTCCGCAATTGCTGAAGCTGCGCAACCAGTACATGCAAGATCTTCCCAGGCTACAACTACTTCCCAGACTTCTTCTCGGGGGCAAACTAGACATGTTCGAACCAGAGAAAATCTGCGGGAAAATCTGCGGAGAGCGAAGACTCAAGCAACCAATTACAAACAGGATGAGAATACGTATCCGACGTATTCTTAGGGGGATTATGATATGATCCTTATCGGACCTCACCTCTACGAATGGATCTCACACAACCTGTTTGTGGCCGCTTTAGCAATTGCCTCCATTGCTGTCATGGTTTATTTTATTATAAACGTAGGTAGAAAAAAGGGAAGATACCGCTCCTAGAAGCGGATCTTCCCTTAGGTACATACTATACTCTTCTAAGCGCTTTGTCTCCAATATCCTTGCGGTAATGAGCCCCTTCGAACGAAATGGAAGCCACTTGTTTATACGCAACCTCTTGAGCCTGTTCCAACGTGTCGCTAACACCAGTTACACCAAGCACACGTCCGCCATTGGTCACAGTTCCTTCCATTGTAAGTTGAGTTCCCGCATGGAAGACGATCGTCTCTTTGTTCGGCTTAGGAAGTCCGTTAATCATTGCCCCTTTGGGATAATCCCCCGGATAGCCTGGTGCAGCCATCACGACACAAAGCGCGCTTTTGTCGCTCCATTGCACATCGACAGACGCCAGTTCTCCTTTTATGGTAGCGAGACAAATATCTACCAGATCAGTCTCCAGCAACGGGAGGATGACCTGCGTCTCAGGATCGCCAAATCGCGCGTTAAACTCCACGACCTTAGGACCTTCAGAAGTAATCATCAATCCGGTGTACAGAATCCCTCTAAACACAATGCCTTCGCTCACCATCGCTTTGGCCATTGGTTTGACGATCATTTCGACGATCTCGTTCACCAATTCCTGTGACATGTGCGGCACTGGGGCATACGTACCCATTCCACCTGTATTCGGGCCACGATCGCCATCGAATACAGCCTTATGGTCTTGCGCGGTGATCATTGGTTTGACTGTTTCTCCATCTACAAAAGCCATCAGAGTAAGCTCTTCACCGCTCATGAATTCTTCGACAACCACTCGACTTCCCGCTTGTCCAAACGCCCCGTCCTGCATGATCGAGTGCAACGCGTTCTCCGCCTCTTCCAAGGTTTGCGCAACAATTACCCCTTTACCGGCAGCCAACCCATCCGCTTTCACCACGATAGGCGCTCCTTGCTCGCGCACATAGGCCAATGCGGACTCATAATCGATGAACGACTCATAACGGGCTGTAGGAATGGAATAGCGTTTCATGATGCTTTTGGCAAAGCTTTTGCTGCCTTCGACTTTTGCGGCAAGAGCATTCACTCCAAAAATCGCTAATCCGCGAGCTTCGAAGAAATCCACGATTCCAGCAAGCAACGGATCTTCCGGACCTACGATCGTCAGGTCAATTCCTTCATCTTTGACAAATTGAGCAAGTCCCGCAAAATCGGAGACCGCAACGTTTACATTTCGCCCAAGCTCAGCCGTTCCGCCATTGCCTGGTGCGCAATAAATTTTATCCACCTTGGGTGATTGTGACAGTTTCCAGGCGATCGTATGCTCTCGACCACCGCCGCCGATAACCAATACGTTCATCGGTCATCCTCCTTAATGTTTGAAATGACGAACTCCGGTAAATACCATGGCAATGCCAAAGCGATTGCAAGCATCGATGGAGTCCTGATCACGGACGGAACCCCCTGGCTGGATAATCGCCGTAATACCTGCTTGCGCTGCAGTTTCGACTGTATCTGGCATCGGGAAGAAGGCATCTGAAGCAAGTACAGCACCTTTTACGTTTTCCCCAGCCTGTTCAATGGCAATCTTAGCGGAGCCGACGCGATTCATCTGTCCAGCCCCCACGCCAATTGTCATGTTGTCTTTGGCCAATAAAATGGCGTTGGATTTAACATGCTTCACAACTTTCCAAGCAAATTCCAGCTGAGCCAGTTCTTCTGCGGATGGTTTGCGCTCTGTTACAACGGTGAGTTCATCCATGTTCAATTGCTTGGTATCATAATCCTGTACCAGAACCCCTCCAACAACCGGCGCTACTCTCAAGCTTGGCGCCAGACTGCTTTGCGCTGACTCATTATTGGTGCGAAGCAGGCGAAGGTTTTTCTTTTGCTGAAGAATTTGGAGCGCTTCTGGGGTGAAGTCTGGAGCCAGAATAATTTCCAAGAAGATTTCTTTTAACAGTAAAGCGGTTTGCTCGTCAATTGGACGATTAGCGGCAACAATTCCTCCAAAAATGGAGACAGGATCAGCGGCATACGCCTTTTCGTAGGCTTCTTTAATCGTAGCGCCAATTCCCACACCGCATGGATTCATATGCTTGATGGCTACAACAGCAGGTTCTGTGAATTCCCGAACGATAGCCAGAGCCGCATCCGCATCATTAATATTATTATAGGAAAGTTCTTTGCCGTGCAGCTGCTCTGCTGTAGCAACCGTACCTTCTCCAGCTAATGGCTCACGGTAAAAGGCAGCGCGTTGATGTGGATTTTCGCCATATCGCAAATCCTGCGCTTTCTCATACGTAACGGTATAGGTCTCAGGCAGAAACTCTCCCACTTGCTCGCTCAGATAACGAGAAATCAAAGCATCGTAGGCAGCAGTATGACGGAATACTTTGGCCGCGAGCTTCTGACGGGTTTCGAGAGTAGTATCCCCTTGCTCAGAAACTTCCTTCAATACTTGTGCATAATCACTCGCATCTACGACAACCGTAACAAATGCTTGGTTCTTGGCAGCGGAACGGAGCATCGTTGGTCCGCCAATGTCAATATTTTCAATCGCCTCTTCAAATGTCACGTCGGACTTGGCAATCGTTTGCTTGAAGGGGTACAGATTCACTACAACGAGATCAATCGTTTGGATATTCAAGTCTTCCAGCTGCTTAACATGCGCTTCATTATCTCTAATCGCCAACAATCCGCTATGAATGTTGGGATGCAGTGTTTTGACACGGCCATCGAGAATTTCAGGGAAACCAGTTACTTCAGAGATCCCTGTGACCGGAACGCCTGATTCTTTCAAAAGTGTCGCGGTTCCCCCCGTAGAAATCACTTCCACACCCAAGCTCACTAGTTGACGGGCAAACTCGACAACACCAGTTTTGTCAGAAACACTAATTAGCGCTTTTTTAATCGACACGCCAAAAAACCTCCCATTTATCCTAGTTAAATTAGAAAATCACGAACGATATATTTAAATTAAACCATAAACGTACGTGTTATTCAAGATTAACCAGGTGAAGCAACTAGCCATTCTTTTCCCTAAAACGAATGTGAGGCATCCGTCAGAAAATACTGATAGTAAGCGAAAAACTCTCTGAAAAGAGAATAAATGTCCCTCCATTCAAAATAATTGGCGTGTGCTGAATAAACCTCTTGGAAGCCCATTTTACGAAAAGCTAATTTTGTTCGGCTAATATGATAAAACTGGGTGATCACCATGACTTTTTGGGATTCGATTCCATTGATCATCTGTTTCGTGTTTTGTGCAGTCATCATTGTATTCAATCCCATGCTGTCGGTTAGGATGTTGTCAGCAGGAATGCCCTTTTCAACTAAATACTGTTTCATGACCTGCGCTTCGTCAAAGCCTTCTTTGCCAACTCCGCCACTCACCAATATTTTGTTGAGATACCCTTCTTTATAAAGCTCAAGCGCCTTTTCTAAACGAGCCCTTAACCGCTCTGATGGCTTTCCATCCTGTTCGACCTTATTGCCCAAAATTACCCCAAGATCAGCTGGCTGTTTGGAATCGATTAAACCATCCGCACTGATGAAAATAACGTGCAGCATGAACCAAAGCGCGAAAAGCCAGATTACTCGCGTCATTATTCGTTTCATCGCCATAGCACCTTCCAAAGAATGTAAAATCCACCTACAAGCATATCATTTCACGACAGGAACCTCTATGACAAAAAACTTCGGGATTGCCGAACCTCTGGCAAGAGCGGAATCGTCTTATCGACAACAAAAAAGAAGAGCGCATCGTCGGCCTCTCCTTTTTTGTTCCAATTGTTTACTTTTTCTTCTTTTTGGATTTGCTTGCTTGGAATTGTTTTACCCGCTCAAGCAAGCTTTTCTTCTTTTCATTGGTGGAAATATTGTTTTTAGAGGGGCTCTTGTCTTTGGATGGGCCCTTGTCTTTAGATGGACCCTTGTCTTTGGAGGAAATCCTGTTTTTTGGGGGCAGTCGATTCTTTACCTTCCGTTTCACTTGCTGAATATCTTCCAAAGAGAGATTCGGATTTTCTTCAAGCTTTTGCAATACTTTTTCCTTCGTATCCTCAGGTAATTCCAATCCCATTTCATTCAACTCTTCAAACAACTTATCGATATTATCGCTATTCAAATCAGGCAGTTTCTGCGCTAACTGCAACAGATCGACAATGCTCCAATCACGCCCTGTTTTGGCCTTAAGCTTTTCCAATAGGTTATTGATAAGATCGATGCTCAACGCCTCGACCCCCTTCACTTCAATCTCACTGACTATCTTATGTGGATGTGGAGAAAAGGGGAAAGTTGTACTGGAAGAAAAGACTTCGTCCCTTTTCGCTCTGTTTAAGCTTACTTGTAGCAATTACTGTCCGCTCCGTTCACTACGGAAGGGAGTCGACAAGAAAATCACTTCGTTTCTCAGTCTGGTGTAAAGAATGCCGACTCTTTTTCCTTCCTTCGTTCTCTGCGCTTTGTTTCGCTTAAAATGAGCTTTAGTGACGAAGTCTTTTCTTCAGCGGGCAGACGCGAACGGAAAAAGATCAAGTACTTTACATAGGTAAAGTTCTTGATCTTTTGGATTGAACAAGAAAAAAGCCCATTTCCACCGATTTGGGAAACAAGCTGAAATAGTTTAAGATATACGGCTGACTTGGCGTCCAGACAGCTTTACTTTTCCTTCTGCAATCTCGTTAATCACGTCTACGAGAAGTTGATGCTCGACCTGATGAATCCGCTTCGCAAGCGTCTCAGCGGTATCACTCTCCTCTACCTGTACAGGAAGCTGAGCAATGATCGGGCCCGTATCCAAACCCTCATCTACGAAATGGACGGTTACCCCCGTGACCTTCACTCCATAGGAAATGGCTTGGCCGATCGCGTCTTTACCCGTAAAAGCTGGCAATAACGACGGATGCAAATTGATCATTCGGCCGCCATACGCATGCAAGAGCACGTCTCCGACAAGACGCATATAGCCTGCGAGCACAACGAATGAAATCCGGTTTGTTTCTAATTGGCGAACAATCTCTGTTTCAAAAGCTGCTTTATCCGGAAACTGTTTTGGTTGAAAAACATAGGTTGGGATTCCTAAGCGTTGGGCTCTCTCGATTACGTACGCATCCTGTTTGTCACAGACGAGCAAAGCGACCTCAATCTGTGACAATCGGCCATCTCTTGTTGCCTCTACGATCGATTCAAAGTTGGAGCCATTACCGGACGCAAAAACGGCAATCTTCATTACCATGCCACCCCGCCGTATACAACTCCTTGATCCCCGCTGGAGATACGTCCAATCAGATAAGCTGGTTCTCCCATGCGCTCCAGTTCCTGCATGACGGAAACCGCCGCTTCATTATCCACGACGAGAACCATGCCAATGCCCATGTTAAATGTACGGAACATGTCTGCGCGAGAAACTTTCCCCAGTTCTTCGACAAGAGAGAAGATCGGCTGGATTGGCCAAGAGCCATAGTCAATCTCCGCTTGAGTTCCGGCTGGCAGCACGCGCGGGATATTCTCAGTAAATCCTCCTCCCGTAATATGCGCCATCGCTTTAATCTCGAATTTTTCCAATAAGGACAGCATTGATTTGACGTAGATCTTGGTTGGAGTCAGCAATTCTTCTCCCAATGTCTTGCCCAACTCTTCCACGTGTTGATCTAGGCGCATCTGGTGATCTGTAAGCAACACCTTGCGGACTAATGAGAAGCCATTGGAGTGAACCCCACTGGAACGAATCCCGATCAATACGTCTCCTGGTTTAACGTTCTTGCCATCGATCATTTTATGCTCGTCGACAACACCCACTGTGAAGCCGGCAATGTCGTATTCGCCTTCAGCATACATGCCTGGCATCTCCGCAGTCTCTCCACCAATCAGAGAGCATCCTGCCTGTTCACAGCCATCCGCGATTCCTTTAACAATCGCTTCGATTTTCTCAGGGATGACCTTGTCGCACGCCAAATAGTCAAGGAAAAACAACGGCTCCGCGCCTTGTACCACGACGTCGTTGACGCACATAGCAACAGCATCCACACCAATCGTATCGTGCTTATCCATGGCAAAGGCAATTTTTAACTTGGTGCCGACTCCATCTGTACCTGAAACAAGAATCGGATTCTCATATTTCTTCGCATTTAGTTTGAACAAAGCGCCAAACCCTCCGAGATCAGTCATGACCTCTGGGCGAAATGTGCGCTTCACGTGTTTTTTCATTTTTTCTACCGCTTCGTTACCTGCCTGGATGTCCACCCCGGCCTGTTTATAAGCATCACTCATGGTTTCCCCTCCTCTAAACTAGCACTTGGCTGCCGGCAAAGCTTCCTCAAAATCGATTTTCGTTGGGTACTTCCCTGTAAAACATGCTAGACAATGTCCACGATCAGGCGTGGCATCTGTGCGACCAATGGCTTCTACCATTCCTTCAACAGACAAGAAGGAGAGTGAGTCAGCCCCAATAAATTGACGAATCTCTTCGACTGATTTGCTGGATGCGATTAATTCATCGCGCGTAGACGTATCAATTCCATAGAAGCAGGAATTCATGACAGGCGGTGAGCTGATTCTCACGTGAACCTCCAACGCACCCGCATCACGCAGCATTTGGACAATTCGTCCGCTTGTCGTTCCTCTCACGATCGAATCATCAATCATCACAACCCGCTTGCCTTCCACAACCTTGCGAACAGCGGATAGTTTCATATGAACACCGCGCTCACGCATTTCCTGAGTCGGCTGAATAAAGGTGCGGCCCACATACCGATTCTTAATTAATCCAAGTTCATACGGGATTCCCGTCGCCTCCGCAAAACCGATCGCCGCCGAGATGCTTGAATCTGGCACACCAGTTACGACATCCGCTTCAATTGGAGCTTCTGAGGCAAGCTGTTTACCGAGACGCTTTCTTGCCATGTGTACATTGATTCCGTCAATATCACTGTCAGGACGGGCAAAGTAAATATATTCAAACGTGCAAATGGAACGTTCTCTTCTCTCTGCAAAAAAGCTGGAATGAACGCCTGTCTCGTCGACAACGATCAGTTCACCCGGTTGCACTTCTCGCCAGTACTCCGCACCAATGATGTCAAAAGCGCAAGTTTCTGACGCGACACAAATCGAATCTCCCAATCGTCCCAAGGAGAGCGGGCGCAATCCGTTCGGGTCAAGCGCAATCACCAGTTGTTTTTCGTTCATGACAAGCAGCGCATAAGCGCCAATAATATGTTGGAGTGCTTCTTTTACCGCACTCGGAAGATCACTTTTTTTGGAACGGGCGATCAGATGCCCAATCACTTCTGTATCGCTGGTCGTTTGGAAAATTGAACCCTGCTGTTCCAATTCTTTGCGCATCGGTGCCGCATTCACGAGGTTCCCGTTGTGTGCGACCGCCATACTTCCATGGGCATAGCGGAAAAACAGCGGTTGGGCATTCTCAATTTTACTTGATCCAGCGGTTGTATAGCGTGTGTGTCCAATCGCCAGATGGCCGCCAAACTTCTCTAAATCGCCTTTGCCAAACGCTTCGCTAACAAGTCCCATCCCGCGATGCTTATACCACTTCTCTCCATCGGAAGAGCACATGCCTGCACTCTCTTGTCCGCGATGTTGGAGGGCGTGGAGCCCCAGATACGTTAACTGGGGCGCCTCCTTATGGTTATAGATGCCGAATACTCCACACTCTTCGTTCAATTTATCCCAAATTACCCGATCAAACATGGAATCGCATCCTTCCAGGCAGTTTTTAGATCCGTAATTGGTGCGTCAATTGCAACCTCTCCATTGATCTTCACTGCCAGACGTTCACCGCCTGTTGTTCCGATTTTCACACATGGTACTTGTTGTTCAGCGGCTAACGCTAGAACTTGCTCCACATGCTCAGGTTTTACACTGATCAGAATGCGTGATTGAGATTCACTGAAGAAGGCAACATCCGCTCGAAGTTCTGTTTCGACTTCAATAGAAGCACCGAAATGATGCTCGAAGCAGCTTTCTGCAACGGCCACTCCAAGTCCACCTTCAGACAAGTCATGCGCGGATTGTACAAGACCGCCGCGAATTGCTTGAAGCACGAGCTGTTGGAGCTTGGCTTCTTTATCCAAATCAATTTGTGGAGGACGTCCAGAAATCGTTCCATTCATCAGCTTCTGATACTCACTTCCGCCAAGCTCGGCATACGTCTCACCCAGAAGCAAGATTGCATCGCCCGCTTGATTGAAGTGTTGTGTCGTGATGTGATCCACATCCGTAATCAAGCCAACCATCCCCACTACAGGAGTAGGATAAATCGCTTCACCGCTGCGCTCGTTGTATAGCGACACGTTACCGCCGATTACCGGGGCGTTCAAGGCAGTACAAGCAGCGCTCATTCCGTCAACTGCCTTCTCAAACTGCCAGAACACTTCTGGCTTCTCTGGGTTTCCGAAGTTCAAGCAATCCGTAATCGCCAGCGGTTCTGCACCGGAACAAACGACGTTGCGCGCAGATTCCGCTACCGCAATCGCTCCGCCTACTTCCGGATCGAGATATACATAACGACCGTTACAATCCGTACTCATCGCTAGAGCTTTGCGTGTGCCGCGAATCAACACGACTGCCGCATCGGAACCTGGTTTCACCGCAGTTCCGGCACGAACGATGTGGTCATACTGCTCATACACGTAATGCTTGTTGGCTACAGTTGGTTGAGACAGGATATCTTTCAACGTTTGCGTCAAATCAGATGGCGCTACGAAATCAGTAGTATCAATAGTAGCGTTGGCCTCATAGTAAGCAGGAACTCTGGACTCCTTGTGATAAACCGGAGCGTCTTCTGCCAGAGTATCCACTGGAACATTGGCAACAACTTCTCCTTGATGAATCAGACGAAGCTTTCCATCATCGGTAACTTTTCCGACGATAGCTGAGTGAAGTCCCCATTTGTCGAACAGGTCTTTAACTTCAGCTTCACGTCCCTTTTGCACGACGACCAACATGCGCTCTTGTGATTCTGAGAGCATCATTTCGTAAGGAGTCATACCTTCCTCGCGCTGTGGCACCAGATCAAGGTTCATCTCAATCCCGTTGCCTGCCTTGGAAGCCATCTCCGCACTGGAACTGGTCAAGCCTGCTGCTCCCATGTCCTGAATTCCGACAACGGCTCCGGAATCGATCAGCTCAAGGCAAGCTTCCAAGAGCAGTTTTTCCATGAATGGGTCGCCTACCTGAACGGCCGGACGTTTTTTCTCGGAGTCTTCGTTTAATTCTTCAGATGCAAAAGTAGCGCCGTGGATTCCATCGCGGCCTGTGCTAGCACCAACGTAGATAACCGGGTTGCCGATACCGGAAGCCACGCCTTTTTGGATTTTATCATGGTCGATCAAGCCGACACACATAGCATTCACGAGTGGGTTTCCTTCATAGGTTGGATCGAAATTGACTTCTCCGCCAACAGTCGGGATACCGATGCAGTTTCCGTATCCTGCAATACCCGCAACCACATGTTCAAACAGATATTTTACACGTGGGGACTTAAGCTCACCAAAGCGAAGGGAGTTTAACAACGCAATCGGACGAGCACCCATAGAGAACACGTCACGGATAATCCCGCCTACACCCGTAGCCGCGCCTTGATAAGGTTCGATCGCGGAAGGATGGTTATGGCTTTCGATTTTGAAAACCACCGCTTGATTGTCACCAATGTCGACAATTCCAGCTCCTTCTCCAGGACCTTGCAACACGCGAGGACCCTTGGTTGGGAAACGACGAAGAACTGGCTTGGAATTCTTGTAGGAACAGTGCTCGGACCACATCACGCTGTACAAGCCCGTTTCAGTCCAATTAGGCTGACGTCCGATTAACTTGACAATCAGGTTGTATTCTTCATCGGTAAGGCCAATCTCCGTATATAAACGCTGTTCAGCAATCTGAGCCGGGGTTGGTTCTTTAAGCGTGAGTTGTGACACCGTTACGTTCCCTCCAAGTCTTAAGAATAGAAGTGAAAATATGTTTACCGTCATCTGAGGTCATCCATTGATGAACCGCGCGTTCCGGATGTGGCATCATGCCCAGTACGTTACCGCGCTCGTTGGTGATTCCGGCAATGTTATCTAATGAACCATTCGGATTCTCGCCTTCATAGCGGAACACGATTTGTCCGTTTTTTTGCATTTGCGCCAAGGTTTCGTCATCACAGAAGTAGTTGCCTTCACCGTGGGCGATTGGAATCTCAATGATTTCCTGATCTTTATACGCTTGTGTAAATGCAGTCTTATTGTTTACGACACGAAGATTAACCAGTTTGCAACGGTACTTGAGCGTCGTGTTACGGATCAAAGCACCTGGGAGCAGTCCTGCTTCCACAAGAATCTGGAACCCGTTGCAAACACCCATCACCAGTTTCCCTTCCTCGGCAGCCTTCTTCACTTGCTCCATCACAGGTGAAAAACGGGCAACCGCACCACAGCGCAGATAATCTCCATAAGAGAACCCGCCCGGAAGCAGAATAATGTCGTATTGAGACAAATCATTTTGTGTATGCCATACGTAATCAACCGGAACCTGCATGATATCTTCTACGGCATTATACATGTCTACATCGGCATTGGAGCCTGGAAAAACAATGACGGCTACTCGCATTCTCTTAGCCCTCCACGATTTCGTAACGATAATTTTCGATTACAGTGTTGGCCAACAGCTTCTCACACATTTCACCAACACGCACTTCCACTTGCGCGCGATCTGAAGCTTCAACCTGAAGCTCCATGAATTTGCCGATGCGCACTTCATTCACTTCGTTAAAGCTTAGGCTGTGAAGCGCACCTTTTACCGCTTGACCTTGAGGGTCCAATACACTTTCACGCAAGGTTACATATACTCGTACTTTAAACATTCGTAACTCCTCCTAATCTACGTAGCATTTCTTGATAGGCTGCTTCAACATTTCCCAAATCGCGACGGAAGCGATCTTTATCCAGTTTTTCTTTGGTTTCGGCATCCCAGAAACGGCAGGTATCAGGGGAGATTTCATCAGCCAACAGGATTTCGCCTTCAGGTGTGCGTCCAAACTCTAATTTGAAATCAACAAGAATGACTTGGCGCTCTGCCAGATAAGCTTTTAAAATTTCATTGATTCGAAGGGCAATCTTCTCAATCTGAGTCAAATCCGCTTCGCTAGCCGCACCCAACAGGCTGATGTGGGATGGGTTGACAAGCGGATCGCCCAACGCGTCATTTTTATAATAGAATTCAACCACGGTTTGACTAAGCTCTGTTCCTTCTTCCAATCCCAAACGCTTGGCGAGAGAGCCAGCCGCAATGTTACGAACAACAACTTCAAGGGGGATAATCTCTACTTGACGTACCAATTGCTCATTGGCAGAAAGTAACTTTACAAAGTGGTTATCAACTCCGTGTTCTCGAAGCAAGTTAAAAAAGATCGAAGTGATTTTGTTGTTTAGCTCGCCTTTACCAAGGATCGTCGCTTTCTTTTCGCCATTAAAGGCTGTGGCATCGTCTTTATACTCGACCCAGAACAGATTGACTTCAGAAGTCCGATAAATTCGTTTTGCCTTACCTTCGTATAGTAGTTCCTGTTTTTCCACCAGGAATATCCCCTTTCGCTCCGTTATTTCTCGATTAGTTTGTTATTTACGAACATTACAATTTGATTAAAACATAAATGTACGCATATTTCAACGAATATTAACAACGCAGGTGTCGACAAATGTTCGTGATTTACTCATGAAAGTGACAATAGTCACCGGTTTCTCACTAAAAACACGACGATTTCCCTATACTTCCCTTAGCAAATCCTGTTTTACTTAAACTCTCTGGGTATGCCGAAAGACTTCGTTGATTTTAAGCGTTTATGGTACAATACCTTTAGTAAAAAAAATTTTCTCACAATTTCATTTTGAAAGCTGGTGATGAAAGTTGTTTCCGTTCGAGTTAGCTTTCCCAACTCGCATCCGCTTCGGCACTGGTGAATTAGCACGAGCCGGTAAAGAAGCCAAACAACTAGGTCAAAAAGCGTTACTCGTTACTGGAGGAAAATCATCGAAGTCTACTGGACTGCTGGATAAGGTCAAACAGCTGTTGGATCAAGAGCAGGTTGGATATGTCGTGTTTGATCGTGTGGAGCCCAATCCGCGTACGACCACCGTTGACGAAGGCGCGCGTCTCATCGTGGAGCAGCACTGTGATTTCGTGATCGCTTTGGGCGGTGGATCGGTAATGGATGCTTCCAAGGCTATCGCCGCTGCAGCATTTGCCAAACGCCCCATCTATGATTTCATGCGAGGTAATCCGGCGGGATTCAGCAAAGAGCTTCTCCCTGTCCGACACGCACTCCCGATCATGACCATCCCAACCGTTGCGGCAACAGGTTCAGAAGCGAATAATATCAGCGTTTTAACCCACTGGGAAAGCCACGAGAAGACTTCTATCTCTGGACCGGGTCTATACCCTCAAGTTGCCATTCTGGACCCATCCCTTACATATACGGTTCCACCACATGTGACAGCCGAAGCGTGCGCTGATATCTTCTCCCATTTGTTTGAAGCGTACCTGATCGATACACACAAGCAGAATGTACAGGACGGCTTCACGGAGTCACTGATTCGTCAGGTTGTTCAGTTTGCTCGCCTGGCGATGGATGATCCAACTAATGAGGAGGCACGTGCCACACTCTTGTGGACGAGTACATTAGCCATCAGTCCGTTTACGCTCTCCGGCAGAAGCGCTGGTTATCCGCTGCACAAGATCGAGCATACGATCAGCGGTTTTTTTGATATCGCACATGGACGAGGGCTAGCAATTCTTTCGATCCCCTACTTCCAACAGGTCATTTTACCTGACCGTCCTGATCGTTTGGCCCGAATGGGACGTGAATGCTTTGGTGTTCGAGAAACCAATGATCACCTGGCGGCTCAAGCGACGATTGAAGCGGTGGCGAGTTGGTATGCCGAACTTGGGATCACTCAGAGTCTTTCTGAATTAGGAGTATCTCATGACTCCATGGCAACAATGGCGCGAGAATCGATTCGAACGGGCGGAGGAGGAACTCATGCGATCCAAAGCTCCAGACCCCTGTCTGAATCGGACGTTCTCTCCATATATGAAGCTTGTTTCTAATTGAAATCAATGATGAATGAAAGAGGTGCTTACGTAATGGATTCACGTATTCAAGAATTAGCGCAAAGATTAATTCGTTACTCACTCGACCTGCAAAAGGGAGAGAAAGTTCTCATTGAAAACATCGGTTTGCAAACACCGATCGTAAAAGCATTGGTACGTGAAGCGTTCGCTGTCGGAGCACTTCCACTGGTTACGGTAAAAGATCAAGAAATCATGCGCGCGCTCATCATGGGCACTAGCGAAGAACACATGGAGCTTATGGCCAAACACGAGCTATCCCGCATGCAAGACGTAGACGCGTATATTGCGGTTCGCGCATTCGAAAACATCAACGAATACTCCGATATCCCGGAAGATAAGATGGGGGCCTACTCCCGTATCTTCTACAAACAGGTTCACTTTGGCGAGCGTATTCCGAAGAAACGTTGGGTTGTGCTGCGCTATCCAAACAAATCAATGGCTCAAGCCGCCAACATGAGCTTGGAGGGTTTCGAAGACTTCTATTTCTCTGTCTGCAACCTTGACTACTCCAAAATGTCCAAAGCGATGGATCCGCTCGTGGAATTGATGGATCGTACAGATCGTGTCCGCATTGTGGGGCCTAAAACGGATCTGAGCTTCTCCATCAAGGGTATTCCAACTATCAAATGCGATGGCAAATTAAACATCCCGGACGGCGAGTGCTATACCGCTCCAATTCGTGACTCCATAGAAGGAACGATCTATTACAACGCGCCAACCAACTATCATAGCACGACTTTCACTGATATTCAGTTCACCTTCTCTCAAGGCAAAATCGTGGAGGCGACCAGCAGCAACACCAAAGTGTTGAATGAAATCCTCGACACAGACGAAGGCGCGCGCTACATCGGTGAGTTTGCCATCGGATTCAACCCGCATATTCTCAACCCGATGCAAGATATCCTGTTCGACGAGAAGATTGCCGGAAGCTTCCACTTCACCCCTGGTAATGCTTACGACATCGCTGACAACGGAAACCGCTCCTCTATTCACTGGGATTTGGTGCAAATTCAACGTCCTGAGTACGGCGGCGGCGAGATCTGGTTCGATGATGTTTTGATTCGTAAAGACGGCATTTTCGTTCTGCCAGAGCTTCAAGGACTTAACCCAGAGAACTTGAAGTAAGTAAGAAAAGGACTTCGTCCATCGGCGCTCTGTTTAAGCTCGCTGGTAGCAAAACTGTTCTCTACGCTTTGTATCGCTTAAAATGAGCTAAGATTGGACGAAGTCTTTTCTTTAGCGGGCTTACGCAAATGGAAGGAATGTTAACTTCCTTTACTTATGTAAAGCGAAGTTAACATTCTAAAATCATCTAAACAAAAAAAGGACGACCTGCGAAGGGTCGTCCTTTTTCCTGTATGCTTTTCCGATTACGCCAAGCCCAATCGTTCAAAAATGGTATCCACGTGCTTGAGATGATAACGATAGTCAAAGCAATCGTCCAGTTCTTCTTGGGAGAGCAGAGATTGAACAGTCTCGTCTTCGGCAATGATTTCACGGAAGGAGCGTTGTTCTTCCCACGCTTGCATCGCGCGAGGTTGGACGGTATCGTACGCTTTTTCACGGCTTAATCCTTTGTCAATCAATTTGAGTAATACTTGTTGAGAGTAAATCAAACCAAAAGTACGATCCATATTGCGCTTCATATTCTCAGGGAAGACCGTCAAGTTCTTCACGATATTCATAAAGCGGCGAAGCATATAGTTGAGCAATTGAGTAGCGTCAGGAAGAATGACGCGTTCTACTGAAGAATGAGAGATATCGCGTTCATGCCACAGCGGCACATTCTCATAAGCAGACACCATATGACCACGAATCACACGAGCCAGACCAGAGATGTTCTCACTGCCGATCGGATTGCGTTTATGAGGCATCGCAGAGGAACCTTTTTGTCCTTTGGCAAATGCTTCTTCTACTTCACGAATCTCACTCTTTTGAAGCCCGCGAATTTCAGTCGCAAACTTATCAAGTGAAGTTGCGATTAAAGCAAGTGTAGCCATGTAGTCCGCATGTCGATCACGCTGAAGGGTTTGAGTCGAGATCGGAGCCGCTTGCAGCCCTAGTTTCTCACAAACATATTCTTCTACAAATGGATCGATATTGGCATAGGTTCCCACCGCACCGGAGATTTTGCCAAAAGCTACTCCTTGTTTCGCGGCGCGGAAACGCTCCAGATTCCGCTTCATTTCTTCATACCAGAGGGCAAGCTTCAAACCAAACGTCGTTGGTTCTGCATGAACACCATGTGTACGTCCCATCATAACGGTATTTTTATGCTCGCGAGCTTTATCAGCAAGAATTTGAATGAAATCTTCCAAGTCCTTTTCAATAATGCGGTTGGCTTGCAAAAGAAGATAAGACAAAGCCGTATCTACTACGTCAGTAGAGGTCAATCCATAGTGAACCCACTTCTTCTCTTCGCCTTCGATCGTCTCAGAGACAGCGCGAGTAAATGCGACAACGTCGTGGCGAGTTTCTTCTTCAATTTCATAGATTCGGTTAATATCAAAGCTCGCCTTCTCCCACAGCTTCTGAACGTCATCAGCAGGAATAACGCCTAGCTTCGACCATGCCTCACACGCGAGGATCTCCACTTCGAGCCACGCCTGAAATTTATTCTGTTCCGTCCAAATTGCCCTCATCTCAGGGCGAGAGTAACGTTCAATCATTTGAATACCTCCGCTTCTATTTCCATATTCCCAAATTCCGAATCAATTCCAATGCTTCTTCTACTGAATCAGCCAACACGTTCAAGTGCCCCATTTTTCGTTTCGCTTGCGCTTCTTTCTTACCATATAAGTGCAGCTTACTCGACGTCGGAAGCTTGTCCACATTCTGAAGGATCGCATCGAGATGCTCTCCTAGAATATTGACCATGACGACTGGTGTAAGCAGCTTCGTACTGCCAAGCGGCAAATTGCAGATACAACGAACATGCTGTTCAAATTGAGAAGTAACACAGGCATCCATTGTATAATGGCCGGAGTTATGCGGTCTAGGTGCTAATTCGTTTACATATAGTTTGCCATCATCCGTTAGAAACATCTCTACGGCAATCAGTCCGACTACATTCAGCTTCCCGGCCAGTTCTTCCGCTATTTGACGCGCCCTCTCCGTTACCTCAGACGAAATAGGAGCGGGAACCAGCGAAAGATGCAAAATATTATTCACATGAATGTTCTGCGCGACCGGAAATGACGCAACTTCCCCCGACAGATTACGGGCCGCGATCACTGACAGCTCCATCTGGAAGCGAACAAACTTCTCCACAATCAGTTCCGTTCCCCATTGATGAAGAGTTTCATAAGCCTCTTCAATCTCGCTTGCATCTCGAATGACAAATTGTCCCTTGCCGTCATACCCGCCAGTAGCGGTCTTCATCACGACAGGAAGCCCGAACTCCTCTGTCGCTTGCTTCACATCCTCAAGAGATTGGACCTGACGGAATGGCGCCACAGGGATTCCTAAGGCTTCTATTGTTGATTTTTCACGAATCCGATGCTGAGTAATTCGCAGCAGCTGGCTTCCCTGCGGAACAAAAGAATTTGTCTCCAGCACTTCCGCTACTCGCGCGTCGACATTCTCAAATTCATACGTTATAACATCACTCAGCTTGGCTAGTTGCTTCGCTGCTTCTACATCATCAAAACTTGCTGTGATCTGCTGATCAGAAACCTGTGCGCTGGGTGAATCCGGTGTCGGGTCCAAGGTTACAAATCGATACCCCATTGCCCGCCCTGACAACGCAATCATTCTCCCCAACTGCCCGCCGCCTAACAATCCAATCGTTGCACCTGGTCGAATGATTTTCATGATAGTTGGCTATCCTCCATTACACTCTGACGAATGGCAGCCCGTCTTTGGACAAGACGATCTTGAATCTCAGGATTTTGCAGACCAAGAATCTGTGCAGCCAAGAGACCGGCATTGATCGCTCCAGCTTTTCCAATAGCGACTGTTGCGACAGGAACGCCACCAGGCATCTGAACAATCGATAAAAGCGAATCAAGCCCATTCAGGTTCGAAGATTTGACAGGAACACCGATGACAGGAAGCTCCGTTTTGGCAGCTACCATCCCAGGTAGGTGGGCCGCACCGCCAGCTCCCGCAATAATGACTGCAAGACCGCGGCTTTTAGCCGTTTCCGCGTATTCAAACATTAGATCAGGTGTCCGATGAGCAGAAACCACCTTTTTCTCATAAGGAACCTGCAATTCCTCCAAAATGTGACAAGCTTCTTTCATGGTTTCCCAGTCTGATGTGCTTCCCATAATCACGCCGACCAAAGGATGATTCATCACTAAGCTGCCCCTCTCTTTACTTCACCGTTTCGTTACTTCAAGGTTCAGTTTAGCAAGAGGAAAGAAGGAATGTCAACCTATTTCCGAACGTTACATGAATACAATTAATTAATCATTCGTGTTTATTTTGTGTGCACCTTGCCCTTCCCATCCGTTACCCATTGAAAAGCCTGCTTTTCCTGATCAACCTTCAATTGCAGCCAGTATTGGAAGTAAGGCTTAGCGCTTGCACCTGTCACATGAGTGAACGCCTCGATCACATCATTACCGGTTGCGTTCTTATATTGGTGATTGCTGCAGTAATATCGTAATGCCTCGTTGATCACGTCTTCCCCCCATGCTTTCCTCAACTCCCAAAGCATGGTGGCTCCCCTCGAGTACACCAGATCGCTGTAGCTTTTCCAATCCGGAAATTTATCGACGCTTTGCCATGCCACAATACCTCGTGAGGTATAGGAATCAGCTAGGTGTCCAAGCGTCGTTCTTCGCATAATATATGGCGCCGCCAGCTTTTGATTATATTGGGTAAGGAACGCCATCGCTGCATAATCCGTCAAACTCTCATCTACCCAGGCTTCGCGGATCTCATCACTGCCAACCATCCCGTAAAACCATTGATGGGCGGTTTCATGCGCTACCACTGCCGCTCCGTATCCATTCGGCTCTTGAAAATACCGATCCTGGATAAACACGACACCGGGATACTCCATACCACCGAAGAATCCTCCGGTGCGCACGACATCATATTCCCGGTACGGATATGCGCCAAAGGAGTTACTATAGTAGCGCAAAGATTTTTGAGCGACATCGTGCAGCTGTTGAACTGCCGCTTGATCATCATCCTGTCGATACCAGGTGTTCACCAGTGTATCTCCAACCTTGGACGTTAAGCTATGGTAGCTGCTGTCCATCACGGCGACCGCAAAATCTCGAATGTTGACCCCTTGAATATCGTACAGCCTAACTCCTTTTGGTTTGGTTTCTGTGATGACTGCCTGGCTTTCAAGACCGCTTGTCGCCACCTGATACTCCTTGGGAACGCGAATTTGCACGTCAAAGTCCGCTACCTCGCTGAAGAACGGATCACCGATTGGATAATAATCATCCAGTCTCCAGCCTGCCGCTTCCTTCACAGCGAGAATCGGAAGCCAATTGCCTAACCAGATGGCGTGATCATCGTAAGAAAGGCGACCATTATTTTTGGGTACTTTTAGTTCAAAGGAAAGTCGAACATGCGTGAGCTGATTCTGGTTCGCTTTTTTGGGAAAGGGAACCTCCAGAATCGTATTATGTACCTGGAACGCAACGGATTGGTTATTGACCCAAACCTCTTGAATATCGATCTGACCCGGGATTCGATCGTCTCCTAACTCATACCGCCAATTTGGCTGGGAAAGCTCGGATCGTTCTCGAAACGCGTTGGGATACAGATGAAAATAAACTTTGGACGTGTCCACTGCCGGAAACTCAACCGAGAGCGTACCAGATACGACATGTTTGTCTGGATCAACTTGCGCATTCACTTGATATTTGGTTGACGACTGGAATTCTTTTATTGGTTTTTGGGCGCTACCCTTTGCCTGTGTTTGAATGGTATCTGCTTGAATGGGCATCGGGCTCCACGTTCCCCAGACAATCAGTTCAAGCAATACGAACACAATCACCAAATTGCGCGTTACGCTCCATTTTTTCATGGTTATGCCCCCCGTTACCTTGTCCCACTCATATTACAGGATATGCCTAAAGGAAAAAAGCTAATCCCTTTTATTTACAGGATTAGCTTTGATTATTTATTGTGTTCTATGCGTTCGATCTTCTATTCGCGGAGCCAGCCGAAGAATGCCAGGAAGATGAAGAACAGCACATACATCACTGGATGAACTTCTTTTGCTTGTCCTTTGAAGATTTTGGTGATTGGATACACAATGAAACCAGCCGCGATACCAGATGCGATACTGAAGGTTAAAGGCATCATCAGAACAGTCAAGAATGCCGGCAACGCTTCTTCCATTTGGTCCCAAGCGATTTTAGTCATGTGAGAAGCCATCAACACACCGACAATGACAAGCGCAGGAGCCGTTACCGCAGATGTTACAACCGATAAAACCGGAGAGATGAACAAGGCAAGGATGAACATTAAACCAGTAACAACGGAAGCAAAACCAGAACGACCACCAGCCGCTACCCCTGCTGTCGATTCGATATAACTAGTTGTAGTTGATGTACCCAGAATAGAACCGCAAAGACCGGCGATAGCGTCAGACGCCAAGGCTTGACCAGCGCGTGGTAGTTTGCCATCTTTCAAAAGACCAGCTTGACTCGCTACACCAATCAACGTTCCAGTTGCGTCGAAGAAGTCTACGAACAAGAAGGTAAAGATAACAATCAGCATCTTCGCAGAGAACATGGTTCCCATATCGCTAAGGTAAGGGAATGCCGCTCCAAATGTAGGAGCCAAGCTAGGCGGTGCAGAGAAAATCTTTGTTGGCAATTCAACCAAGCCAAAGATCATTCCGACCACTGCCGTAACAAGCATCCCGATAAAGATTGCCGCGTTGAACTTGCGAGACATCAGAATTGCAGTAACCACTAAACCAAACACTGCAAGAAGCGCATTCTTCGCAGCAAGAATTTCTTCAGGCTTCATCCCATCATGGAAGCTCAAATGACCAAGTGCCACGAACGTCGCTTCGTTCCCTACGATGATACCTGCATTTTTCAAACCGATAAAGGCGATAAACAAACCGATACCTGCAGATGTCGCATATTTCAGACCTTGCGGAATAGAGTTAATAATCGCTTCACGAACCCCTGTTAAAGACAAAATCAAGAAGATGGAACAAGATACGAATACCCCCGCTAACGCCTGTTGCCAAGGAACACCCATTGTCAGTACAACCGTGAAGGTAAAGAACGCGTTCAAGCCCATACCAGGCGCTTGCGCGATTGGAAGGCGACCCACGATCCCCATTACCAATGTACCGATTGCTGCTGCAAGCGCAGTTGCTGTAAATACAGCGTCAAACGGTGGATAATGACCGGCCTTTAAATTTGCTGGCAAATCAGCGCCACTTAACATGAATGGGTTAACAGCCAGGATGTATGCCATTGCCAAAAACGTTGTAATACCCGCGATAATTTCTTTACGGTAGCTCGTACCCAGCTTGTCGAATTCAAAATACTTTCGCACTTGCTAGTTCCCCCTAATGATTATTATGATGTGAGGCAAAAAACAAAAAGGTCGAGGTCTGTGTGGCTACAGATACCTCGACTCGGAAAGGAACGTTCGGAAAATAGCAATAAAACGAAAGATGATTTCACTTTTCACGTTAGTTCCGTCCGTAGTCAGGTATTCACGGTAACCTGGTAGAAACTCCCCAGCCAAATTCCAGGGATTATACGAACCATAACCTTATTCTTTTTTACTTCACAACGAAAGTTTAACAAGAATTTTGTCGAATGTCAACACAAAAACCGAACGTTCAGGTTTCGTTTTTAAAAATCATCCGTATTTATTGAAAAAGCACCTGTTACTCCATACTTTCTTCGAGTAACAGGTGCTTTCTCTCTATTTAATAATTCCTATTCCCACTCAATCGTTGCAGGTGGTTTAGAGGTTACATCGTACACAACGCGGTTTACGTTATCAACTTCATTGACGATACGAGTGGAGATTTTCTCCAGTACGTCCCACGGAATTCTAGCCCAGTCCGCTGTCATCCCATCGATGGAAGTAACCGCGCGAATCCCTACTGTGTAAGAATATGTGCGAACGTCGCCCATTACCCCTACGCTCTTCATACCAGGCAATGCGGTGAAATACTGCCAAATCTCACGGTCTAAACCTGCATTTTTAATCTCTTCGCGAAGGATTGCATCGGATTCCCGAACAATTTCGAGTTTTTCTTCCGTAACTTCACCCAAAACGCGGATCGCAAGCCCTGGACCTGGGAAAGGCTGTCTCCACACGATCTCGTCTGGCAATCCAAGTTCGGATCCCAATTTGCGAACTTCGTCTTTGAACAACGTTTTCAGCGGTTCAATCAGTGTGAAGTTCATATCTTCCGGCAGACCGCCTACATTGTGGTGAGACTTGATCGTATGAGCGGTATCCGTACCACTCTCAACAATGTCCGTGTAAAGCGTTCCTTGAGCCAGGAAGTCCATACCCTTCAGCTGCTTGGCCTCTTCATCAAATACGTAGATGAACTCGTTACCGATGATTTTACGTTTTTGCTCCGGATCAGAGACACCGCTCAGCTTGTCCATGAAGCGTTTGCGTGCATCAATTTTCAGCACTTTCATGTCAAACTTGCCGACGAAAGTTTCCATAACACCCTCTGCTTCACCTTTACGAAGCAACCCGTGATCCACAAACATACAAGTCAACTGATCGCCGATCGCACGGTGAATGAGTGCCGCCACTACGGAAGAATCCACTCCGCCGCTCAATGCGCACAAAACATGCTTGTCTCCCACGATTTGACGGATGTTCGCCACTTCTTCCTCAATGAAGCTGGACATGCTCCAATCTCCGCTGCAGCCGCACACCTTGAATAAGAAGTTTCCGATGAATTCGTTGCCTCGAACGGTATGACGCACCTCTGGGTGGAACTGTACGCCAAAAAGCTTGCGATCTCGATGGCTCATCGCCGCAACTGGGCAAGATTCGCTGGTCGCATCAATAATAAACCCTTCCGGAAGCTGAACAACTTTATCGGAGTGGCTCATCCATACTACTTCATTATTCTCCAGGTCGTGATACAACTCGTGTGGTTGTTGAATGTTAATCTCCGCTTTACCGTATTCACGTTTACCGGCTCTTTCCACTTTACCCGCAAGGCTATGCGTCATTAATTGCATCCCATAGCAAATCCCAAGAATCGGCAATCCCAATTCGAAGATAGCTGGATCCACTTTTGGCGCGCCTTCTTCATATACGCTCGCCGGACCGCCAGAGAAAATAATCCCTTTTGGCTGCATTTCCTTAATCTTCTCCACAGAGGTATTGTAAGGAAGCAACTCGCTGTAAACACCCAGATCACGCACACGTCTGGCGATTAACTGATTGTATTGGCCTCCAAAATCAAGTACGACAACTAATTCTACCGGTTTCTCCATGTGTACCCTCCTTATTCACTTCATAGATATAGTAGCAAAACTAACCTGCTGAATCAAAAACAAAACGGTCATGCCCGTTTTTCACAGAAAAAAGGAACTGCTCCCCTTGAGTATGCGAGGGTACAGTCCCAGTTAATTATACGCAGATTTTTCACGTACCTCTGGCTGCTAACCCCGTAGTCGCTCAATTTACGGTCGAGCGGTAGATACTTTCAGGCCATATTCCTGACATTATACGAGAGTTCTTGCTATCGAGCAAATTCTAGCAGACAAAAGGTAAATGTTCAAGGTTTCATTTGTTGTGAGAGGCGATCCATAATTTTATTCGCAATGGTTCGAGACTTTTCTTCCAGCTCCTTATAGCCGTAGTGAATTTGTTCATACAAGTTTGTCAAATACCAGAGGTCCTGACGTACATCCCCCGGTACAGACAAGCGTCTCACATATTCACGAAGTGTCTCTCCTTCACGCCGATTCATCAAAACTCGTTCATATAAGGCTAAAAGCTTTCCGTACTTCTCAACAAAGCGATCCTCTGAGTATGTCGCGATCTGCTTGCGAATCCACCAGACCAGTAATTGATTTCTTCGCTTCCAAGCGATCACTGAGCCAGCGAGAAGTATGACACCTAGGATCCATGCATATTTGCCTGTAACTTTTTTCCCACCCGTCGCCGTATTCTCATCTTCCTCCAACTTGTTGAGGCGGTCTTTGTTTTGTTCTTGAGGTTTATTAGCTTGGGTGTTATTGACGGCGGGTTGCTGCTCGGGAGCCGAATTCAGATCATAGTTAACGCGAACTGGCGAAACGAACGAGGTCGTTGCTTCAAATGGAATCCAGCCGACTTCAGGAAAATAAACCTCCGCCCACGAATGGGCATCCTTGTTGCGGACTTCAATCAGCTTCCTGCCATCTTCGATTTGACCCACTTCCGTTCCAGGAGCGAAGCCCTTTACCCATCTAGCTGGAATCCCAATCGTCCGAAGCATGACAACCATAGAGGACGAGAAGTGATCGCAGTATCCCCTTTTGGTTTCAAACAAGAACTGATCGACAAAATCCTGACCTTCCGTTGGCACAGGTACATCCCGAATTTCGTACTTGTAATCTCCGCTTCGCAAAAAGGTTTCGATCGCAACTGCCTTCTCATAAGGAGTTTTAGCAGATTCAGTCACCTTGAGCGCCAGCTCTTTAATCCTTGGCGGCAGATTTTCAGGAAGCTGCAAGTAATGCTCTTTAATGGAAGACGGGTATCGGCTAGGCAATTCCAGCATCTTTTTCTCGCTTAGAACGGGCACTTCCGCTTGTTCTTCGTAGTTAAGCATTTTCAGCTGAGTAGGATTCGGAATTTCCACCGTCTTTGGAAAAGCACTCGATGCTGGGTTGCTGCTTTGGGTAACCGAGACAACTCCCTCGTGCGTCTGTATATGCTTGTTGGTCACATCATATTGGATTGTTGCGTTTTGTGGAGTCAAGCTTGTTGTGCGAAGTAACTGACCCGGATAAAATATGGTCGGGTATTGTTCTCCATTCGTAAACCTCAACCTGGCGTCAACCTTTTTGGTCTCCACGTTTTCAAACAACTTGTCACGCCACTCATACGTCCCAGGGTTTAGGATCGACTCGTATTCAACCTCACCCTTTTTCCACCCTTTGCCCGTATAAATGTCTTTGGAATCCCCGCGCCAATAATATTTTTCGTTGGTTTCCGCCATAAAAACCAAGCTCTCATCCTGAATGAATGGACCACCCAATGTCGTGTCGTTGTTGTCATAGCCGACCTTTTTGAGCGTTCCTTTTCCATCGTTCGCTTGGGACGTGAAATACGAAATCGGATCCGGCCAACTTGCATCCGCCTTGGGAGCCGAATAAGCGACACCAACTGTGAAACTGATAATCAACAGTGGGGCAATCAGTGACTTCCAGTACGTCAATTTGCTTTGACCAGGGCCAGCTAGCTTTTCCATGGCCGAAAAATGAAGAACAGCCAACATAATAAACCCGACAATCAGCGACCGGATAATGCCCGCGTCCGCATCGTAAGGCATAAATGTATCGAGCGTCGCCAGATAAGCTTCCGTCATAAAGACAAACCAAAGCCCCTGTCGTTGCTGCAAAACGAGATACGATAAAATCGAGATCAGAACCAATAGGAGAAGATAAAACAACAAACTTCTCGTAACCGGTGACATCGCCAACCACTGCTGTGAATATAGCAAGGGAATGTCATGGATCAATCGCTCATACGTCTCTCGCAGCCACTCCATCTTGAAAAATGATGTTTCAAAAAACGTCTGATGCAGCATCCACAAGCCAAAGCCCATTTTCAGCAGGAATCCCAACCAGCGCCACTCGAAAAGCATATCAATCAGCAGGACGCCAGCCGTCAACAGTAGAAATGGGGTCGCTTCACTCGTATCCGTCAATATCGGGAGGGGCAGCAACCATTCCCTCAACAATAAAAACAGGAAGATCGCGGCCAACCAATCCATTACTTTTACTCTGCGAAAAAACTGTAACGTTCCGATCATGTTACGCACCTCCGATCTGTTTTAGTTCTTCATACTCATGGAGGTGTATGGAACTGCACTCAACCTTGGCTGCCTTTAGCATTTGCAGTGCCTGCTTGTCTTCTTCTTTCATACGGGTGGAGTAAACCCAGAAAAGGTGGAGCTTCTTTCCCGTTGCAGCCAGATCCAGCAGAACAGCGACAAATCGTTTGTTCAATGAAGGAGTGATCAACGCCAGGGTAGACCCAAGAGGGAACTCCAGCGCTTCCCTGCTTATAACCTGGGCAAACTCCATTTCTCCTTCAGGCATAACCCTAGCCAACTGATCGAATATCCGAAAGAAATGCGTTTGTGTATTCCCCACAGGAATCACGGTTCGTTCGTTCTGGTTACTCACAAATCCAAACGGAAACTGCCTGCGACTCGCAAAATAAACCAAACTTGCCGTCAGCTTAACAGCCATCTCAAACAACTGAGTATCCTTGGCCGGATAGCCAGATTTATTCACATCCAAAAAGAAAACGATCTGATTCATTGCCTGATGCTCAAATTCCTTGGTTTTCAGCCCCATTCCACGAGCTGAGGCGCGCCAATGAATTTGGCTCAATCGGTCCCCCCGCTGATAATCCCTCACTCCTCGAACGGCAGACACATCATCCGAGCGTTTGTTAGGCACCTGAACATTTCCACTCATACGCCCATCTCCAGTCGGCCAATGGGTTATTTGGCGGTGCGAAGGGTAGACCAGAAAATCATTATATAGAGGGAAGGCTTTCACGCGTTGAATAAACCCAAAAAAGTCACCCGCCGTAATTTCACAGCCTTCTAATCGGTAATAGCCACGTGGCAATGAAGGAATCATATAGGTCAGTTGCACTTCTCTTTTAAACCATGGAAAAAATAGCTGCCGATGTGGCTCATAGTAGCTGGCTAACTTATCTGGAAGAGACTCAACAACCAGATTCCACCCAAGCGGAAACCAGATCTTGCGCCGAATCCGGATCGTGACCACCACGTCTTCGCCATCCTGCAATCGCTCTCTGTCAATTTCTCGGGTGACTTGCAGGGTAGCAAACATCAGCACATAGGCCAACAACTCATAGGCGAAAAATGATAAACAGCTATAGAAAAGAAACCAGCTGGCGAATCCCCCTTGGAATTTGGCAAATGCATAGGTGATCGCTAATAGCCCGATGACTTTTACTTTTCCGTATTTGCGTTTTTTCATCTAGTTCACCGCCCTTTAGCTGATCGGGACTCGGGTCTCCTGAAGCACACTAGTAATCACACGATCAACTGTAGCTCCCTCAAGCCGCGCTTCCGGCTTCAAAATAATCCGATGGGTAAACGTAACCGCTACGAGTTCTTTCACATCATCAGGAATGACATAATCACGTCCACGCACAAAAGCGAGAGCCTGCGCCGCGCGACACAACGCCAACGATCCACGCGGACTGACGCCTAAATAAACACTGTGATGATTCCGTGTTTTTTGACAAAGACGGACGATATAATCCTTGATTCCTTCCGTAAGCCTCACATTGGAAACTTCGAGTTGTAACTGTTGGATATCTTCTACCGTCACGACAGGCCGAATTTCTTCAATCGGCTTATTGGCGATATAACGCGTCAACATCGTTACTTCTTCCGATTCTGTCGGATACCCTAAATGTAATTGCAAAAGAAAACGATCTAATTGCGCTTCAGGAAGCGGAAACGTTCCTTCATATTCTAAAGGATTCTGGGTAGCCATCACGAAGAAAGGCTCCGCTAACTGATTGGTCACTCCATCTACGGTGACCGAATGCTCCTCCATCGCTTCAAGTAAAGCAGCTTGGGTTTTAGGCGATGTACGGTTTATTTCATCCGCTAGCACAACATGTCCAAAAATCGGTCCCGGTCTAAATTCGAATTCCAGCGTTTTTTGGTTGAATATGGAGACCCCTGTTACATCCGTAGGAAGTAAATCAGGAGTAAATTGAATACGCTTAAAATTTCCTCCAATTGAACGAGCCAACGCGCGAACGAGCATCGTTTTCCCAACGCCAGGTACGTCTTCCAATAAAACATGCCCTCTTGCCAATAACGCGACAATACTTAATTCAATCACGTTTTTCTTGCCGATCAGTACTTTCTCGATATTTTGAATAAGAGCTTCAATTGCTTTGTGAGGATGTTCAAGTTTGATTACGCTCATATTAACGTCTCCTATCTGTCTTCCTGGCCTAGAAGGCACGGAGTGATTACTTCTTAAATTAATCGATAAATAAAGGGAAAAACAAGAAAATAATTATAAAACTTAGTAAAATTAAAATATACTGACAAATAGAACAACTCTATTTTCTCATCATTTCATTTTACAAAATTTACATGCGTGTGTCAAAAGCTACCAAATAGAAAGGGTCTGCACGCATGCAAACCCTTATTTTCTCAGTGCAACCCTCACCTGGTGTGAAACTCAATCCCTATGTAAGGTCTCTGCTTCATTCAATTTGTATACGCCAATATTATACCTTTCTTACTTGGCAGGTACAAATCCTATATTTCCCTCATAGAATCGTTCAAACTCCCCTTAAAACGCAAAAAAATCCTTGATTACAAGGATTTACTATTTAAGCATATGGTGCGGGTGGAGGGACTTGAACCCCCACGGTCGCCCGCCAGATCCTAAGTCTGGTGCGTCTGCCAATTCCGCCACACCCGCATATTTAGCTTGAACGATTACATGGTGAGCCATGAAGGACTCGAACCTTCGACCCTCTGATTAAAAGTCAGATGCTCTACCAACTGAGCTAATGGCTCGTACTGAAAATGGCTGGGGTACCAGGATTCGAACCTGGGAATGACGGAGTCAAAGTCCGTTGCCTTACCGCTTGGCTATACCCCAATAAAAATGGTGCCGGCGATAGGACTTGAACCCACAACCCCCTGATTACAAGTCAGGTGCTCTACCAATTGAGCTACACCGGCACATAAACGTATTGTTTTATGGTGGCTCGGGACGGAATCGAACCGCCGACACGAGGATTTTCAGTCCTCTGCTCTACCGACTGAGCTACCGAGCCATGATAAATATTTTCATGCCATTTTAATATGTTAGTTAAAATGGCGGAGCTGACGGGACTCGAACCCGCGACCTCCGGTGTGACAGACCGGCGTGAACTCCAACTTCACCACAGCTCCAAAAAATTAAAATATGGTGGAGGCTGACGGGATCGAACCGCCGACCCTCTGCTTGTAAGGCAGATGCTCTCCCAGCTGAGCTAAGCCTCCATTTTGTTACACTTTTCAGCTAAAATGATGGTGACCCGTAGGGGATTCGAACCCCTGTATGACAGCGTGAAAGGCTGCTGTGTTAAACCGCTTCACCAACGGGCCATTCTTATATGGTGCGGTCGGCGAGACTCGAACTCGCACGGGTCGCCCCGCCACCCCCTCAAGATGGTGTGTCTGCCAATTCCACCACGACCGCAAAAGAAAAAACATTACATTTATTATAATAATGGTAGCGGTGGAGGGAGTCGAACCCCCGACCTTTCGGGTATGAACCGAACGCTCTAGCCAGCTAAGCTACACCGCCAAGATATAAAAGATAGGTATTGCATTACAATGGCGGAGAGTGAGGGATTCGAACCCTCGCTACGCTTGCGCATACTAACGGTTTAGCAAACCGTCCCCTTCGGCCTCTTGGGTAACTCTCCATTATGGCTCCTCAGGACGGACTCGAACCGCCAGCCTACCGGTTAACAGCCGGTTGCTCCACCATTGAGCTACTGAGGAATATAGAAGATACTTTTGTACCTTCAAAACTGGATACACTCGATATGCTAAGAGATTATAACGTGGATAAGTCCTCGACCGATTAGTATTCGTCAGCTCCATGCGTTGCCGCACTTCCACACCGAACCTATCAACCTCATCGTCTATGAGGGGTCTTA